>CAWVJG010000046.1:0-21072 GCA_963929465.1 Bacillota bacterium | reverse complement strand
TTTTTCTGTTCATAACATTTCAAAGCCCGCGTCATTGTTCGGCGCCAAATTTTACGTTAGTAAAATTTGTGTGCAATCGTTAGAGCGAAGCGAAGTTCTTGTATAGGAAAAACTCGATTTTTCCTATACAAGAAACAAAGCAGATAGTCTCATATACTATCTGCTTTGTTTCTAACTATTGTTTGTTTTGATTTCTATTGTATTTCCATCAGATGTCATTTGAATTGTTCCATCTTCGTCTGTTCTATATATTTCACATCCTATATTGTTTAATTTATCTATTGTTTCTTGTTTTGGCAATCCATAAGAATTATCTTTTCCAGCCATAATAATTGCATATTTCGGTTGTACTTGTTCTAAAAAACTTTCACTACTACTTGTACTAGATCCATGATGTCCTACTTTTAACACGTCTGTTTTTGGCCAGCTGATTGTCTCTTCATTTTCCTCTTCTGCATCTCCCATAAACAAGTAACTTGTATTTCCAAATTCTAATCTAAGAACAAGTGATGATACATTTAAATTATCTTTATCTAATATAGGCTCTGTCATAAATTCTCCTACTGCTTGTCCTAGTTCAATTTTGTCACCTTTGTTAGGAGCTGTTACTGTTAAATTTTTGTTTTCTATTGCATCTAACACATCTTCAAAAGTTTTCGTTGTCGTTTCTATTTTAGGCATATAAATTTGTCCAATATCAAAATTATTGATGACATCATCTAGTCCACCAATATGATCTTCATGTGGATGTGTCCCTATCAAATGATCTATCTTTGTAATTCCAAGATTTTCTAGGTAATTTACAACTGTTTCTCCTGCTTCATTTGTTCCTGCATCTATTAACATGACTTTGTCTTGGTTTCGAACTAAAATACTATCTGCTTGTCCAACGTCTATAAAATCAATTAATAAGTCTTCTTGTGCTACAAATTCTATTTGTTGCTCATTTTGACTATTGGTTTGTTCTCCCATGTCAGAAACTGTATTAACAAAATCCTCATTGGTTCCTAATATTCCTGCAATTCCTACAATGATTAATGCAATGACTGTTGCTATTAATTTTTGTATTTTTGTATTTCTCCTTTTTCTTGCCATCTTTTGTCCTCCTTCATTTTTTTCATATATCTTCTGTTGTGTGTCCATTCATACAATTTTTAACTAATATTAAGCCATTCTCTTAAGGTTAAGCTATTTTTATCTTTTATATCTTTATAAAATAGGGTATTTTAGTTCCATAATTTATTCATCTTATCTTGAATTCTTTTGGTTTCTTCTTTTGTCAATTCTTCATTATATGTATATTTTCCATTTACACATTGCAAAATGCTTCCCTCTTTTATATTTTCTGGTAACATATCTTTTTTTACATTTTTTATTTCATTTGTCTTTCTGTTTTCTAATACAGCATATTCTCCTTCAAATCTATCTACAGAATATTCTTCTATAGCATCTAGCTTTTTTGCTAATTCCATTTCTTCTGAAGTGTTATTTTGTTTTATTTCATTTTTCATATCTGTGATTTTTTCTTGTATATCATTAAATATTTCTAAATCCAATAATACATACCTCCTTTTAAAATAATGTTATTATCTTAAAATATATAGCAGTATATAAATAATCTTTACCTTATTTATATACTGCTAAACAAAATTTGTCAAACGTTTTACTCATTTTTATTATGACATTTCTGTTCCTTTTGGTAAATTTAATATTGACTTTAAATTTATAATTTCCTCTGCTACTTCTGTTGTGTTTTTAAATTCTTTACTTAATAACTTTAGATATTTTTCTTTAGAGAACTGTTTATTCTCACCTTCTTTTATCTCTTCTGTATTATATGTATATTCTCTCATATATGACAACTCCTCTATTTTTATTATATTGTTATAAATTTATATTCGTTTTCCATAGCCTTTATAAATTTCATCAAATCTTCAAATGAAATCAATACACTTGCTTCATTTGTGTTTGGATGAACAGCTAATAACTTTTTCCCCTTTAAATCTTTATCAATTAATACTTCAACTTCTTTTTCTTCATCATTGATTAACCCCATAGGACTTACATGACCTGGTTCTAATTTTAGATATTTCATTAATCTTTCACTTGATGCAAAACTTAATCTTGTTGAAAGCACTTGTTCTTGTATTTTTGTCATATCTGCTTTCTTTTCACCGCATAACACCACTAAAAAATGTCTTTTCCCCTTTTGATCTCTTAAAAATAGATTTTTACAAATTTTAGCACCTTTTAAGATTTCTATGTCTAAGTTGTCTGTATCATTAACTGTAAATACTGGTTGATGAAGTACCAATTCATAATGAATTCCTAACTTTTTTAAAGTATTTAATGCTTCCTCCATATTTTAACTTATCCTTTCCTATTGTAATGATTTTCCAGATTAATCTTCTTTATATAGTTTAAACTAGCTTGCAAATAAATGCAAGCTAGTTTATTCGTATTTTTGTTTAATTATTTTTATCTCTATATACTTTTACAATATCCTTAAATGTCATTTTGGTTCCATAATTTAATATGGCATTTGAATAAATCTTAATAGCAACTTGTGCTATGATTAATATTGTAATTACTAATATAACAATTGACAATACAACTTCAGAAGTTGTAGCAATTCCCATCATGATTCTAAATGGCATACAAAATGGTGATGATATTGGGAATATTGCAGCAAATTGATTTAATTCGCTTGTTGGATTCATCATGGTAAAATATGATAAATAAAATCCAACCACTGCCAATATAGCAACAGGAGTGTTAGCTGATTGTATATCTTCTGGTTTGCTTACTGTTGAACCTGTTAATGCATATAATAAGGCATAAGCAAAATATCCTAAGATGAAATATACAATTGTCATAATGGCTAAATATGGTGTCATCATAGACATATCTAAAACAGCATTTAATAATTCTGGCTCTAAAAATGCTTTTGCTGAAATTAAAGCTACTGCTACAATCACACATATCTGTATTAATCCTACAATTCCAATACCAATCGTTTTCCCTAATACAATTGTTCTTGGTGATGTAGAAGTGACTAATGTTTCCATGATTTTTGAAGTCTTCTCTGTTGTAATGGAACTTGACACTTGATATGCACAGAAATAGATTGCGTAGAATAATACAATTGACAATAGCATAATAACTAGTATATTTCCACTTACTTCTTGCTCTTCTGTTTGTTCTATTGTAAACTCAAAATTTGGAGATAGACTTGCAATTTGCTCTTGTGTTAATCCCAATTTTGAAATCTGTAAATTGGTATATAATGAATTTATGGCATTCATTAAATCTTCTGGAACAGAAGCTATTTGTGTCATATTTTCTACAATATATCTTAATTTGTATGTTCCGTCTTCTTTTGGTTCAATAATCATTGCTTCATTTATATCTTTGTTTTCTATTCGACTTTTTATATCTTCAAAAGAAACTTCATTATTGGCCACTTGAACATTATATCCTAATTCCATATAATTTAAACTTGGCAAAGTTCCTTCAAATACATTTGTGCTATCTACAATTAATAATTTTGCTTCACCAGCATCTTCATTATCTCCTGAAATAGCATTCATGATATTTGGTATATTAAATCCTATTACAATTAATACTAAAATAATTAATGTAGATATAATAAAAGATTTTCTTTTTACCATATCTTTAATTGAAAATGCAATAACTGTTTTTAAATCTCTCATATTAGTCACCTACCTTTTCTATAAAAATATCATTAAGTGTTGGTTTCTTAATCTCAAACTTGTCAACTTCCACATGATTTGTAACCAACTTCTCTAGCAATTGATGAGCTTTTTCTTCAGAATCAATTTTAATAGAATATTCATTATTTTTAGAAAATTCTATCTCCATACCAAATTCTTTAATGTATTCATCTATATTCTTATCTGTTGATAATTCTAATCGATTTGCTTTATAACCTTCTTTAATTTCTTTTAAATTCCCTTTTAGTACTGTTCTTCCTTTATTCAATATCAAAATGTCAGTACAAAACTCTTCTATAGATGCCATTTGATGACTAGACATGATAATGTATTTTCCTTCTTTTACTAAATCAATAATAACATTTTTTAAAATTTCAGAGTTTACTGGATCTAATCCACTAAATGGCTCATCTAATACAATTAATTCTGGATTGTGAATAATGGCTGTCATAAATTGAATTTTTTGTTGATTTCCTTTTGACAATTTTTCAGCTGGCATTGGTATATATTCTTCTACTTTCAATACCTTTGCCCATTTTTTTATTGCTGCATCTGCATCTTTTTGATTCATACCTTTTAATTTTGCAAAATACATCAATTGGTCATATATTTTTGTTTTTGGATAGACACCTCTTTCTTCTGGTAAATATCCAAAATTTACACTCTTTCTTTCAACTTTTTTTCCATTCCAAGTAATTTCACCTGTATCTTTTTTGATAATTCCCAGAAGCATTCTAATGGTTGTTGTTTTACCAGCACCGTTTGTACCAAGCAATCCAAACACACCTGGTTTATCTACTTCAAATGAAATATTATCTACTGCTTGTTTACCAACAAACTTCTTAGAAACATTTTCAAGTTTTAATCCCATCTTTTATCCTCCTTTGGGGACGTGTCAAATTGGACATTTAAGAACAATAGTGGGCTATTTCGACATTTTATCTGTTTTGGACATTTCAAAGCCCACGTCATTGTTCGTGTGCCAAATTTTACAAAGTAAAATTTGTGTACAATGTTTGCAATTTTAGAAAAATCAAAGATTTTTCTAAAATCGTCCAAAAGGGACAGTCCTTATTTTTTTCTCATGTATTATATTATTTAAATTCTATATTTACAATAGTTTTGTGACAAATTCTTGTTATTTGTCGTAAATTTAATAATTATCCTTATTGGTAAAATTTTATCATTAAAATACTTATGTATTGTAATTTCAATAACTAAAATTATATTTTTCATCTAATTAAAAAAATAGAGATATTTTTTAAATCAATATCCCTATTTTTTTATATCGTTCTGCTAAGCTAAATTTTAACTTGTTATAATTTTCTAATATTCCATTCCTTTGTCATTGCTTTTACTTAAATTTAAAACACGATTATATAAATTTTCTATATATTGCGTGTCTTTGCTTTTTTCTGCTATTCTTTCTAGTAAAATTTCTATTCTATCCCATTTACTGATAGCATCTGACTGAATCTCTACATTTTGAGATTGCATATTTACATACACTTTTTCTCTTTGTTTTTGTATAAATTGATGTATGTAATTTATCATCATTTGCGTTTGATTGTTAACATTTTTCTCTTCATTATTTCTGTGATTTATTATGTTTGGTTGTTCATTTGATGTTTTAGGACTTGTTACTGCTAACTTTTTTCTATATTCTGCACTTTTGTCTAATTTTTCTCCGCTATGTATTGGAGCTTTAGGATGCTTTTCGACTGGCTTTATGGTAGACTGCGTGGTCTCTATTTTGGGAAGTACTGTTATTTGTTGTTTCTTTGCTTCTCGCTCTTCTCGTTCTGCTCTTAATTCTTTCTCATATTGGGCTTTTAATTTGTCGTTAAATGACCAATGCAATATCAAGTCATATTTTGCAATATCAAAAATTTGTAGTTTTTTTGATTTAATTCTTTCCATAATTCCATTGACTACACTTTTTTCTTGCTTATCTGTTGGATGAAACGTTTTTAAAACTTCTTTTGCCTTTCCTTTCATATTTCTTTTTTCACAGATAGCAAGTAAACTAACTATTTTTTCAAATTCATCTAAATCCTCGCTTAATTCTATTTCACTGATTAATTGATCATCTACTTTATCAAAGTATAGTTTTGTTTTTAGAGAATCTAATATTTTTTTCTTATTATTTTTACTATTTATCTTACTGTTTACTTTCGTTTGTTTTTTTTCTTCTTCTATTTCAAATATTTTTTCATACTTTTGCAAATCTTTCATCTTTGCTATTTGATTTTGGATTAGTTCATTATTTGGAAATTTCATTCCTATTTCTTTTGCTCTATCAAAATCACCTTCTCGGATTGCTATTGTTACCATTTGAGATTGGATTGGTGCATAATTTTCAAATCTTTCACCTATTTCTTTTGCTCTTTTTAAATCTCCTTCTCGGATTGCTATTGTTACCATTTGAGATTGGATTGGTGGATTTTCTGGAAATTTTGCACCTATTTCTTTTGCCCTATCAAAATCATCTTCTTGGATGGCTATTGTTACCATCTGAGATTGGATTGGTACATATTTCTCAAATCTTTTCCCTATTTCTTTTGCTCTTTTTAAATCTCCTTCTTTGATTGCTATTGTTACCATTTGAGATTGAATTGGTGCATTTTCTGGAAATTTTGCACCTATTTCTTTTGCTCTATCAAAATCATTTTCTTGGATTGCTATTGTTACCATTTGAGATTGGATTGGTGCATGTCCTTCAAATGTTTTTCCCATTTCTTTTGCTCTTTTTAAATCTCCTTCTTGGATGGCTATTGTTACCATTTGAGATTGAATTGGTGCATCTTTCTCAAATTTTTTACCTATTTCTTTTGCTCTATTAACATCTCCTTCTTGGATGGCTATTGTTATCATTTGAGATTGAATTGGTGCATTATTTGGAAAT
The DNA here is from genome assembly GCA_963929465.1 of Bacillota bacterium. Classification (GTDB taxonomy): domain Bacteria; phylum Bacillota; class Clostridia; order TANB77; family CAG-508; genus CAG-269. Next base: position 14,433 of record CAWVJG010000046.1, on the reverse strand, counting down.
CTTTCTCCAATTCTTTTAGCTTCTTTAAATCTTTTTTCTTTTATTAGCCTTTTTATTATTTTTGATTGTTCAATAGCCTGCATTATAAATTGTTTTTCTTTAGTATTTTCATTTGATTGCTTAAAACCTACTATTTTCTTTTCTTTTTCTATTTCTTTTTTTGTACTTTTATTAGTTTCATCTTTTTCCTGATTTTCTTTTGATAAATTTGTTTTTTTTCTCCAATTATACAACGTTGTTATACTAATTCCCGTTTCTTCAGATATATTTTTTATCTTATCACCATTTTCTATTCTCTTTAAAATTTTTTGTTTTACTTCTTCAGAATAAGCCATAGGTCATCCTCCATTTCTATCCTTGTAATTTTGATTTATATTATTATACAATGATATAGTTGATTTTTCAATGTTTTGCGACTATTTGTTCCAAAAATGAGTTAAAAAATGGAAACACACAAAAAGTGCAAGAAGGCGATATCAATTTTACACTTATTGATATCGCCTTTTTTCTATTTTATTTCACAACTTCTACATTAACTTTCAAATTCTCTCCATTGATGTTTGTATCTGTATAGTTTCTTCCTTCTTTGTTATAGAAGATATTATTAGCCAATGTATCATTTTTAATGGTTTCTTCATATTTCTTGATCACAGCTTCTACTTTTTCATTTCCTGCTACATATAGATTGATTCTGTCTAATACTTCAAATCCACTGTCTTTTCTCATGTTTTGTACTTTTGATAAGACTTCTCTTAGAACTCCTTCTTCTGCTAGTTCTGGTGTGATGGTCGTGTCTAATACGACACCAATTTCTCCTTCTCCACTGAAGGCAAATCCTTCTTTTCCTTGCATGGTGACTAATAGATTTTCTGCATTTAATCCGATTTGTGTGTCATCGATTTCAATATATTCTACTCCACCATTTTTTACAGTATTTGCTAAGTCCATTTGATTTTTCTTTGCAATTGCTTCTTTGATTTTTGGTATTAGTCTACCATATTCTTTTCCTAAGACTGGTAAATTTGGTTTGATTTCGAAGTTTACATATTCAGACATTTCTGCTCCTAGTACAACTTCTTTAACATTTAATTCTTCTTTAACAATGTCTGCATAATATTCTGGAAGTGTATCAATTGAGATTAACATTTCTGATAATGGTTGTCTGTTTTTAATGTTTACAGAATTTCTTGCACTTCTTCCCAATTTTACAATTCTATATGCTAAGTCCATTTCTTGTTCTAAATCTTTATCGATTACTTTTTCATCAACCTCTGGCCATGAACATAAATGGATACTTTCAGGTGCAGTTTTATCTAGTCCAACAACTAAGTTTTGATAAATTTCTTCTGTCATGAATGGTACAAATGGTGCTGACACTTTGCATAAGTCTACTAACACTTTGTATAGTGTTACATAAGCTCCAATTTTCTCATCATTTAATCCTTGATTCCAAAATCTTTCTCTATTTCTTCTTACATACCAATTTGATAAACTATCTGTAAATTCTTCTATTTCCAATGCTGCTCCTGTAATGTCATAGCTATCTAACTTGTTATCAACATCTTTGATTAATGTATTTAATTTTGAAATAATCCATTTATCCATAATATTAGTAATTTTGAAATCTTTATATTTTAATGGATTAAATTGGTCTATTTCTGCATATAGCACATAGAAAGAATATACATTCCATAAAGTACTTAAAAATCCTCTTTGTGTTTCTTTTACATTGTCTAACCCTAATCTTGTTGGTAACCATGGGGCACTACATGTATAGAAATGCCATCTTGTTGCATCTGCACCAACTGTGTTTAATAATTCCATTGGGTCTACACCATTTCCTTTTGATTTAGACATTTTTTGGCCTTTTTCATCTAGAACATGACCTAAAACGATACAGTTTTCAAATGGTGTTCTATTAAATAATGCTGTTCCAATTGCTGTTAATGTATAGAACCATCCTCTTGTTTGATCAACTGCTTCTGAAATAAATCCAGCAGGGAAATTGTTATCAAACATTTCTTTATTTTCAAATGGATAATGCCATTGTGCAAAAGGCATTGAACCTGAGTCAAACCAACAGTCGATAACTTCTTTTGCTCTATGCATTTTTTTACCACATTTTGGACATTTTAGATATACATTATCAATATATGGTTTATGAAGTTCTATATCTTCTGGTACATCAATTCCTTTTTCTTTTAATTCTGCAATAGAACCTATACATTCTTGATGTCCACAGTTTTCATCTTCACAAGTCCAGATTGGTAGTGGTGTTCCCCAATATCTATCTCTTGAAATTCCCCAGTCAATAACATTTTCTAGGAATTTTCCAAATCTTCCTGTTTTAATAGTTTCTGGATACCAATTTACTTTACTGTTATTTTCAACTAATTCATCTCTTAGTTTACTCATAGCAACAAACCAGCTTTCTTTTGGATAATATAAAAGTGGTGTGTCACATCTCCAGCAGTGTGGATATGAGTGCATATGTTTTTCTTTGCTAAATAGTTTATTTTCTTGTTTTAACCATTTACAAATATCTTCATTACAATCTCTTACAAATCTTCCAGCCCATGGTTCTACTTCTTTTACAAATTTTCCTTCTTTATCTACTAGGTTGATAAATGTAATACCATTTTGTTTTGCAACATAACTATCATCTTCACCATAAGCAGGTGCAATATGAACAATACCTGTACCATCTGTTAATGTTACATAGTCTCCATGAATCACTTCAAATGCTTTTCCTTCTACTTTTCCAAATGGCATTAATCTTTCATATTTTGTACCTAATAATTCTTCACCTTTAAATGTTTTTACAACATCATATGGTGTTTCTTTTAATACAGTTTCTAGCAAATCTTTTGCTAAAATATAGTTTTCATATACTGGTTCATCATCTGTTCCAATATTTGCTTTTACTTCAGCATATTCATATGATTTATTAACACATAATGCTAAGTTTGATGGTAATGTCCATGGTGTTGTTGTCCATGCTAAGATATATGTGTCTTTATCAAATTTTTGTCCATCAGCTACTTTGAATTTCGCAACACATGTTAAATCTTTTACATCTTTATATCCTTGTGCTACTTCATGTGATGATAAAGCTGTTCCACATCTTGGACAATATGGCATAACTTTATGTCCTTCATAAAGTAATCCTTTTTCCCACATTTGTTTTAAAGCCCACCATACAGATTCAATATATTCATTATGATAAGTAACATATGGATCATCCATATCTACCCAGAATCCAACTTTATTTGTCATTTCTTCCCATAGATGAACATATTCAAAAACACTTTCTTTACATTGTTTTACGAATTTTTCTACACCATATTCTTCGATTTGTTGTTTTCCTGAAATGCCTAGTTTTTTCTCTATTTCTAGTTCTACTGGTAATCCATGGGTGTCCCATCCAGCTTTTCTAATAACTCTATACCCTTTCATGACTTTGTATCTTGGAATTAAGTCTTTCATAACTCTTGTTTCAATATGTCCAACATGTGGTTTTCCATTTGCTGTTGGAGGTCCATCATAAAATGTAAAATATCTTTTTCCTTGATTTCCATTAAGGCTCTTCTTAATGATGTCTTTGTCCTTCCACATTTTGGCAACATCATTTTCCATTCCGACAAAACCATTTTGCAATTCTACTTTTTTGTACATACAAATTCCTCCTTTTTATTTTTTATGTTTTTAAAATTATGAACTTTAATGTGCAAAGAATTTCATTTATCTTTTTAAAACAAAAAAGCCCTAACATGCATATATTTGCACATTAGGACGAAATAGCTTTACTTTCCGCGGTACCACCTATTTTAACCAATTAAATTTCTTTTTAATTAGTTCTCTCATTTATCTTTAACGCAGATTTACGACTATACTTACTTTTATTTCAGTTTAGTAACAGTTAGGGGATAATAAACAGATTTTACTTACCAAATTCACAGCTACCTTTGGCTCTCTTTAAGATATTATGCCATTTATCGTGTCCTGACTATTGTTTTTCCATATTATGTTCCTTATTATATCATGTTTTTTATATTTTTCAAGTGATTTTTGACTATTTTATGAATTTTCTAAAATGAATCAATGTGCTTTTTGATTATTTTTACAAATTTATTTGTCCATTTATTACAATGCTTTAATTTCTTCTTCAGTTAAACCTGTTGTCTCGATTATATATGTAATATCTGTACCTTTTTCTTTCATTTTCTTAGCAATTTCTTTTCTTTCTTCAGTCTTCCCTTCTTCTAATCCTTTCCTTCTTGCTTCATACATTTCTGTGTTATAAGTTAATCTACTTCTTTCCCTAATTTCATATAGTTCTCTTTCGTATTCATCTGCACTCATTTGTGTTAATTGTTCTACTGCTTCTTTAATTTCTTCATTTTCTTTTTTACATTCTTCCATCATTTTTCTATCTCCCCCAATCACATATAACCATTTTTCTAGTAAATCTGCTACCTTTGGTTTCTTTTTCTTAAACTTTGGTAATTCTATGATATAGTATTTTACCATGTCTGTTAAATATTCTTCTTCTTTTCCATATCCCATATTGACGTATCTGATTTCTTCTGTTTTCTCATATTTTAACATAGCTAAACTTAAGTATGCATTTCTTTTTACAACATTATCATTTATGATACATATCACAATTGTATCTTTTGCTTTTTGATATTTTTCTGATACTTTTATTTCTCCTGCTATTAGTTTTGCATTATATACCACTAATCTTCTTTCTAAGGCCGTTGTATTTCCTACCTGTAATTCAACATCTATAATGGTATTTTCATTTATTTCTGCTTTGATATCCAATATACTCAATTTTTCATCAATTGCTTCTTTTGGTATTTCTGGATTTTTTACTTCTATTTTTTGTATACTAATTTTTAAAATTGCTTCTAATAAGCTTTTTAATATTCTTTCATTTCCACCTTTCCCAAATATTCTTTTGAATACATAATCATTTGATAATGGTAGCATATCTACTTCTTTTAATTTGTTTAAATTGCTCATTTATTTGCTCCTTTCATTCTATCAAATTTTTTTTGCTTATTCAACAAACAAATCTGATTTTTCTTTATAAAAATACATTAGAAATATTTTTATTGATACTAATCTGCTTTTTTAGTTATACCATAATATAAAAATCACAATATATAGGGATTTTAAAAGATATAAAATAATAGAAGTTCATAAATAAAAAATATGAAATAAAATTAAAAAACTTTAAAAATTAAGAATATTAAATTATACATTATTTATTTTATTATTAAATTATATAAACATTTTGGGAAAACAATTTTAGATAAAAATATGATTTAATTAAACTTTTTCTTATGCTGAATATTAAATTTTATGAATAAAAATATCTCTAATTATATTTCCATTATTTTACAATACAATTAGAGATTTTGCAATATATTACTATATATTCATGCATTATATTTAAAATATTTAAGAATTATCATAGTAACATTATAATAAATGTTATTATTTTTATAAATAGAACTAATATTGTTGCTATTGCAACAAATAGTAGCAAACAGAAAAATAATCTTTTTAAACCATCAAACTTATTATATATTTTTATTAACAAATTGATTAATAAATACTCTAACCAAACCATAGGTATTAGTAAAATCCCCCCTATTAGCATGCCCCATCTAAAGAATCCTACTATTGCTAAACTTGCATTTTCATATGGATTTTGGTTAGAAACAATCTCTGACCATGTAGATTGCATCTTTATATATAAACATATGTCTAGAAGTACTAGTATTATTGATAAAATAATAGCTATGCTTTTTAAAACCTTTTTATTTTTCAAGTTAAATCCCCCTTAATTTATCACATATTTGACATGTAATTCCTTATATATTTCTCTATTTATTAGAAATTATAGCATTGCAATTAAAAAAAGTATATATAAAAACAAAAATTACTCTATACCGTTTCGATATAAAGTAATTTTCCCTCTATTATAATCATCGAAATTGTTAAAATTTCAACTAATATTTATATATAAATTACACACCAACAGTTGAGAAACCATTATCTACATAAATAATTTCTCCTGTAATAGCATTTGACATATCACTAAATAAAAATGCTGTAGCATTTCCAACTTGATTGATAGTAACATTTTTATGTAATGGTGCTCTTTCTTCAACAATGTCTAATATTGAACCAAAATCTTTGATTCCTTTTGCAGATAATGTTTTGATTGGTCCAGCTGAAATTCCATTAATTCTATATCCATCTTTTCCTAAATCTCTTGCCAAATATCTGATGCTTGCTTCTAATGCTGCTTTTGCAACACCCATAACATTATATCCTTCAATTGCTTTTTCAGAACCATAATATGTATATGCAACAATGCTTGCTCCTTCATTTAACATTTCTTTTTCTCTTGCCATTCTAACAATAGCAACTAATGAATAAGCACTTACATCTTGTGCATGTGCATAACCATCTCTTGATGTTAAAATGAAATCATTTCTTAAATCTTCTGTATTGGCATGTGCAATGGCATGTAATAATCCATCTATTTTTCCATGATCTTTTTTTATTTCTTCTAAGCATTTGTCTATGTCTTCATCTTTACTTACATCATTACATTCATAAACACTTACCCTTTCCATATCTTTTACTAAATCTTTTACTTTCTCTACACTATCACCTGAACAAGTACAAATGACTTCTGCTCCTTGTTCATAAGCTGATTGTGCTGCTCCCCATGCAATACTCCATTTGTTTCTTACTCCCATAATAACTACTTTTTTACCTTCTAATAACATTTTGAATTCCTCCTTATTTACTTTTTATATATTTATATTTAAAACATATGTTGACGTTTTATTGTATATATTCTTCACTTTTAATATTTATGTTACTTTCATTCATTTTATTAATTATTTTCTATAATTTTATTACATTATGCATCTATCTTAACACATTGTCCTAAATTTTTCATATCTATTTTCTACTAATTCTTTTTTAGATAATGTGCTTAATTCTTTTAAACTCTTTTTAATGTATAACTTTAATTCTTTTATCACCATGTCAATGTCTTCTCCAGCTCCACCTTCTGGCTCTTTTATGATTTTATCAATAATCCCAAAATCTTTTAAATCTTTAGCAGTAGCTTTCATGTCTTCTGCTGCTTCTTTTGCCTTAGTTGAATCTTTATATAAGATACTTGCAAATCCTTCTGGAGATAAGATTGAATATACTGCATTTTCTAACATGGCAATTCTATCTCCAACAGCAATTGCCAATGCACCACCACTAGAACCTTCTCCAATAACAATACAAATAATTGGTACTTCTAGTTTTGACATTTCAAATAAATTTCTAGCAATCGCTTCTCCTTGTCCTCTCTCTTCTGCTCCCATTCCAGGATATGCACCAGGTGTATCAATAAAAGTAATAATTGGTCTATTAAACTTTTCGGCTTGTTTCATTAATCGTAATGCCTTTCTATATCCTTCTGGATTTGGCATTCCGAAATTTCTTTCCATATTTTCTTTTGCTTTTTTTCCTTTTTGTTCTCCTATTACGGTGACTGGCATGCCATCAAATGTTGCAATTCCTCCGACAATTGCTTTATCATCTCCAAAATTTCTGTCACCATGTAATTCCATAAAGTCATCAAATAGTCCATGGATATAATCTAATGCTTTTGGTCTATCCATTTTTCTTGCAAGCATTACTCTATCCCATGCTGTTATTTTTGCCATTGTTCTCCCTCCTTAGTTGCCAAAATGGGCGTGTCTTTTTGGCAACCCTCTTTTTATCTATATTCACTTTATTCCTTTATATTTTTCATTTTAGTTGTCAAAGTGGAACGTCCCATTTGACAACTTCTATTATGCTTTATGTAATCTGATTAATTTTGCAATTGTTGATTTCATATCTTTTCTTTCTACTATTTTATCAATAAATCCATGTTCTAACAAAAATTCTGAACTTTGGAATCCCTCTGGTAATTTTTGATTAATCGTTTGTTCTATAACTCTTGGTCCTGCAAATCCAATTAATGCATGTGGTTCTGCTAAAATAATATCTCCTAAACTTGCAAAACTTGCCGTTACCCCTCCTGTTGTTGGGTCTGTTAATACAGAGATATATAATTGTCCTGCTTTATCTAATTTTGTAAGTGCACTTGATGTTTTTGCCATTTGCATTAAAGATATCATTCCTTCTTGCATTCTGGCACCACCTGATACACAAAATATAACTAATGGTAATTTCTTTTTAGCCGCTGTTTCAATTGCCAATGTGATTCTTTCTCCTACTACTGAACCCATACTTCCCATTAAAAAGTTTCCATCCATGACAGCAAGAACTGCTTTTTCTCCTTCTATTTCACATATACCACATTTCACAGCTTCTTCTATTTTTGTTTTTTCCTTTAACATTTCTACTTTTTTCATATATCCCTTAAAATTTAATGGATCTTTTGTAACAATTTCTTCACCAATTTCTTTAAATGTTCCTTCATCTGCAATTTGTTTAATTCTTCTTCTTGATGATAATCTAAAATGTTTTCCACAGTTTGGACATACACTCAAATTTTGATGTAAATCATCTTTATAGATGATTTCTTTACATTTATCACATTTCACCCATTTTCCTATCATCATGTCTGAAGCTTTTTCATTTTTGACTCTTTTTTCTTCCTTTTCGTTTACTTTTTTTACTTTGTCGATTACCAAGGCATTTCCCTCCTTTTATATCTTTGTTATTATATATATTTTTTTAATATATTTCAACTAGTATAAGTAGTCGATTTTTTATTAAAATCATATAAAACCGAAGGATAAAATAAGAAATTAGCATTAATGTTGCTAATTTCTTTTTGTGTTACATATTAAATTCTTTTTTAATAAAAGAAGTGTCATAATTGTTTGTTTTAAAGTTTTCATTTCCTAATATTTTTAATAAAAAGTCTATATTTGTTGTAATTCCTTCTACGACAAATTCTGCTACCGCACTTTTCATTTTGGCTATAGATTCTTCTCTATTTTTTCCATGAACAATTAATTTTGCTAACATAGAATCATATGTAGGTGGAACTGTATATCCACTATATATAGCAGTATCTACTCTTACGCCATTTCCTCCTGGAATATGTAATCCTGTTATGGTTCCTGGACATGGCATAAAGTTTTTATCTGGATTTTCTGCATTAATTCTTACTTCCATAGAATGTCCATTAAATTTGATGTCTTCTTGTTTATAGGTTAATTCTTCTCCACTTGCAATTTTGATTTGTTCTTTTATAATATCTACTCCTGTTACCATTTCTGTTACAGGGTGTTCTACTTGTACTCTTGTATTCATCTCCATAAAATAGAAATCTTTATTTTTATCAACTAAAAATTCAATGGTTCCCGCATTAGAATATCCAATTTCTTTTACTGCTTTTACTGCTACTTCTCCCATTTTCTTTCTAGTTTCTTCATCTAATATACCACTTGGTGTTTCTTCTAATACTTTTTGATTTCTTCTTTGAACAGAACAATCTCTTTCTCCTAAATGAATACAGTTTCCATGTTCATCTGCTAATATTTGAATTTCCACATGTCTTGGATTTTCTACAAACTTTTCTAAGTATAAACTATCATCATTAAAAGATACTTTTGCTTCTTGTTTAACAATGTCATATTCTTTTTCTAGTTCTTCTTTAGAATATGCAATTCGAATACCTCTTCCACCACCACCTGCTGATGCTTTTAACATAACAGGATATTTGATTTGTTCTGCTAAGTTAATTGCTTGTTCTTTTGAATAGATTAATCCATCTGAACCAGGTACAACTGGGACTCCTGCTCTTTTCATAGTTTCTTTTGCTCTTGATTTGTTTCCCAACAATTCAATTAATTTATAGTCTGGTCCAATAAATTTAATTCCTGTTTCTTGACAAATTTTTGCAAAATTTGGATTTTCAGATAAGAATCCAAATCCTGGATGAATACTATCTGCTCCAGTTAAACATGCTGCTTCTAATATGGCTTTTACATTCAAATAACTTTTATTAGATGGTGCTGGTCCTACACAGATGGCTTCATCTGCTAATTGCACATGTAATGCATTTTTATCTGCTTCTGAATAAATGGCTACTGTTCTAATCCCCATTTCTCTACATGCTCTTATAATTCTGACTGCAATTTCCCCTCTATTAGCAATTAATACTTTTTTTAACATCAAAATTCCCCCTACGAAAGATAAATTTATTCTTATATTTTCTTCATTCTCTAAACTAATTTCGCTTCTTAGGAAAAGCGATTTTCCTATTCAATAAAAAGACAGTTTATATACTGTCTTTTATACTCTTAATATTATATATTTTTTTTCTATTTTTTTCAAGCTAGTACAGGTGGTCAAAATTTGAATGACGTTAAATGTCAATACAATTCATATTCTTTTTGTGCAATAATTATTTTAAACATTCGTTTAAGGTGATGTTATGATAAAAGAAAAGAGAAAGGCAAAAAAATATACACAAGAAAAAATGTCTGAATTATTAGGAATTAGTCTGAGGCAATATATACGAATTGATAATGAAGAAGATTTACCCAGAAGAGATGTTTTAAAAAATCTAATTTTAGAATTAGATTTAACAAATGAAGAAATAGGTGAATATATAAGAATGATGGCCAATAAAATAGCTTAAGAATATGAAATTTGTATTATAAAATATTCTTAAGCTATTTTTATTGTCTTAGACAACAAGGTTCTGGGGTACCCGACTGCAATCTTTGATTGCTACGTCGGGTCAGGTTCTTATTATATAGAAAATCAGCTTTTTTCTTTAATTACTTATACATGTTTTCTATCTATCAGACTAATTATTGTTATTTCGTAGATATATGTATATTTTCAATTTCAGCATTTAATTCTCTAGATATGATATTTTGTATTTGTGCTACCTCTTCTTGTTGTAATTGTTCTACTCCAATAATCACACTAATACTATCTCCATTTACAAAAACTATATTATTCGTAAATCCCTTTGTACTAATTAAATTTTCACATATCATAATACTATTTTTTGTATCATTAATCTTTTTAATTTCCTCTGTTGCACTTTGTTTTTGTGTTTCCAAGCTATTACTACTATTTAATACTTTTTCATAACTTTCTATCATTTGTGAATACATAGTATCTCTTTCTAATTTTGACTTTGTAAAATATTCATCTGTTGTGGCAGTTGCACTTGTTTCCGTTACAGTGTTATTTTCTATTGTGTTTTGTGTCATATTTCCATTGGCTTCTTGCGTTGTATCTCCATTTGTATTACTTGTATTTTCCGTTACATTTTCGGTTGTATCTTCTGCTACTTCGTTTTCACTAACTGCTTCACTATTCACTAATGTAGCATCTCCAATATCGGCAATTTGCATATCATCATTTGCTTCCATTTCCATTGCGGTTTGTGTAGATACTTGTTCTGCTGTATTGGTAGTATAATTTAAATATCCAGCAGTTACTAACATTAAAGCAATTACATAAATGATTACTTGATTTTTCTTTAATAAGCCTTTCATTATTTTCATAGGTTACCTTCCTTTCATTTTTTCTGTAATTTTGTCAGTTGGAGATTCAAGGGATTTTGGGGACGGACGAAAAGGGAAATCGGGGACGGACTCATTTTTCCCTTTTTACTAAAATAACTTTGGAGAATATATTACAAAATGTCCCAAACAGAAACGTCCCCAATGGGACATTAATTCATTTCAAAGACTTGTATTTTATGTGTTGCTAAACCTGTTACTGCTTCTACTGCTTGTATGATACTTGTTTTTACTTCTGCACTTCCTGCTCCTTTGGCAGTAATAATAGCTCCTTCTATTTGAGGTTCTACTACTTTTTGTGTAATAACTGTTTTTTCTCCATCACTTTCTTCATAAATAATTTCTTTTTGTGAATCCGTTTCTTCTATTGTTCTTGTTCCTCCTGATGTGTCTGTTTCTTCTGTATTGCTGGTTTGTGTGCTTTCATTATACATAGGAATAATTTCATTTGATTCTGAATAATTAATAAATACTTTTACTTCTCCTACTCCTTGGATTTTTGATAAAATTTCTTCTAATTTTATTTCTAATTGATTGGAAGTATTACTCGATACTTCTAGCGAAGATTTGTCACTACTTGCTAATTGTTTTGAAGTATCATTTTGTACTCCCTTATCATTACTACTATCTTTGTCTCCATTCCATATAATATTTATGATAACAATTGTGACAATTAATATGACAACAAAAAATACCAAATTTTCTATTTTCTTTTTATTATTTTTATTCCCTTCTTCTGGATTAATCAACCCTTTTAATTTGTCTTTAAACATGTTTCCTCAACTCCATATTCTTCTTTTAAGAATTTTTTTATCTTTTGAATGTCACTATTATTTATATTTTGTGTATTCTCTTCTTGTTCCTTTTCTGTTTTATTAATTTTTCCCACAGTTGTATTGACTGGTTTTATTTTTTGAATTTCTTTTACAAGTTTATCTTCGATTGTTTCTGATTGCTCTGTTCCATCTCCTTGTTGGTCACTTTTTTGTTCTTCGTTTTTTTCAATTGTTAAGACGATTTCTTCTATATAATTTTCTTCATTTTTACTAGATAATGTTGCATACACATTACATGTCACCACTTGATACCCTAAATCCTTTATTTTTTCAGTGATATCTTTTTCTAATTCTGTTATATAGATTTCTTCTATTTGATTATTTACAGAATTCTGTTCTTCATTTGTTTGATTTGTGGTATAGTCCCCTATATATTCATTTAAATCATAGGAACTTACATCTAATATATCTTTATTTTTAACAAATGGTGATATGATATTAAAGATAATATATATGCCAAACACCATTCTTACATATTTTTTTGTTTTATTATTGGGCAATAGCATTTCCAAAATAGATATAACAATAATGGCCAGTCCTAAACTTTTTGCCCAATTACTTAAGAACTCTATCATAACTTCCCCTATCTATACATCATTCCTGTATTGGATATTTTAACGACTAATGCTGTGCCAACAATTAGCATAACCGATACAGAGCACAAAATGGCTAAAAAGATTTTGTATACATCTCCTATTTGGTCTAATAAACTCGTAATATTTTTGTCTGCTATTGGTTCACAAATTGCCGACATTAACTTATATGCAATTGTAAAGATTCCTAATTTTAAGATTGGTATGATACAAATTCCTATCACAATAATGATTCCAATAACCCCTACTGCATTTTTTAAAATAATTCCACAACCTAAAACTGTATCAACTGCATCTCCTAGAATTTTTCCTACTACAGGTATTGCTGAACTAACAACTGCTTTTGTTGTTTTAGCAGTAATACCATCTACACTACTAGATAGTGTCCCTTCTAAGGAAATAACTGCTACAAAAATGGTAAGAATAATTCCAAAAAACCATATAACTCCTGATTTTAGGAAATTGGATAATTTATCTATTTGTACATTATCTGAAATTTTGGATATCACAATGAAGCTTGTAAAAATTAACACAATTGGAATAATGAGCGTTTGAATAATGTTTCCTATAAAATTAATTAAGAATAATATAATTGGCTCTAATACACCACTTGTTGTAATACTTCCTGTATATATCATTAGTGAAATCAATAAAGGAATCAATATGTTGACAAACCCAATGACATTATTACAAGTATCTTTTACAACTTGTACAATATCAGAAAAATTCATCATAACAATCGTAACAATTAATATGTATTGAACATAGTAAATCAGTTTTGAAATGGTATCATTTTCTAAACTTTCACTTACAGATTTTAATATACTATGTATAACCACAATAGCTAATATACTTCCCAATACAGATAAACCATCTACTAGTTCTCCTCCTAATAAACTCAGCACTTTTTTGAATAATGTTTGATTATCCACTTCTCCTTTTATCGCATTTTCTAGAATTTCATTCATATCCATATCTTCAAAAAATTCACCTGAGTATTCATCTGCTTGTTTAATAAATTCACTAATTCCGAATTCTTCTTGTTGTTCTTCTAATGTTTCTTCTTCATTGGCAATGGAAGTTGGCATTGTGAGATATAAAAGGAAAATAATAAATATTAAAATATATATAATTTTTTTCACTTTGCCTCCTCATGAACTTTGTAGATAAATAAAAGTTCATTTTGTATTCATAAAAACATGATTCGTCTTTCATTTCTTGCATGAAAATCATATTTATAAACTTTAAGGATTTTTTTGAAAATAAAATTTTAATGTTTATTTTCAGTTTGCATTGCAAAACAAAGAGTTTCCTAAAGTTCACTTAAGGCAAAATTTGCAATATAATTTCTAGTAAACTAGATATGATTGGTATAGACATAGAAATGATGATAATTTTACTTCCTAATTC
>CAWVJG010000045.1:0-25076 GCA_963929465.1 Bacillota bacterium | reverse complement strand
TTTTATCTTTACATATTTTACCATTTTTCTTTAAAACTAGCATTTAGTCTTGTATTTCAAACTAGAATTTACTTTTGCAATTAACCTCTCTCATAAATCTAAATAGAAAAAGTTTCTGTTCAGACCTGATTGTCATGAAGCAGGCATATATAGTATTTTTTATGAATTGACGAATGTGACGTGGAGTAGATGTACAAATTCTTAGTTTTAAATAAATGAGGAAGCGAGATATCGAGAGGCTCGTTTGTTTAAAACTTAGAATTTGTAATCTATGGAGCTAGCCGAGGAAATCATAAAAAATACTATATATGCCTGCTTCATGACAATCAGGTCTGAACAGAAACTAGAAAAAACCTATTATATAAATAGGTCTTCTAATTTATTGATTCCAAATAAGAATTTCAATTCTTCATCTTTATTACTTTCCTTTGTCGTTTCTGCACTTTCATTAATTTCATTATTAAAATGATTTTCTATATTTTTATTATTATGTAAATCATTTGTAAATCTTTCTTGATTATTTACCATTCCGCTAATATTAGTATTTCCAGCTGCATATATAGGATTGCTATTTTGATTTGTTTTTCCTTTTTTTAATATTTCTACATATTCTAATAAATTATCTATATATTTTATAACATCGTCTGAATATTTATATGCTAATAGATTTTCATTTTTTATAATAATACCACTTAATGCCATATTGATAACAGCTGTTAATAATAAAACAATATTAAATCTTCCTATTACCATAAATAACATAATGGATGTAATAATATTTAATATTCCAGCTATAGAAACAAAGTTCATATTATTATTTGTTTGTCCCATCATATTCTTTTTTTCAATTTCATGTAAAAGCATTTTTTCCATTACTAATTTACACATTTCTCCTCTTTGTAAATAGTAATTTTCTCTTTCATTCTTTTTTAGTTCATTCCATTCGATTTCATCATGAAATGCAAATAAGATTTTTCCTATAAACATACTTTCATATGAAGGGATTTCATCAGTTGAATATTCTTTTATTTTGTTACTGTCTATTCTTTCCAAAGCATCAATTTGTTTAAATTGGTTTCTATCTTTTAATCTTAATGTATGATTTTCTCTATCTATTTCTACATATCCTTTTTTTATAAGATAATATATTTCTGCATTTAACAAGTCATTATCTAATATAAATTCATTTTTTAAAAGAAATTTAGTTAAAATTGGATCATATTTATTCTCAAAATGTTCTTTTGGTTGCCCTATGACATCTGCATTTTCTTTTATTATAATATATACTACTACTCCTACATAAACAACAGACATGATATATAAAAGAATTGTTTTTAAAATTTCTACATTGGCAAATAACACCACTATTATTGTTACTAAGACATTTATCAAAACCAATATCATAAAAATCTTGAAAATATCTTTTTTATCGTTTCCTCTTACTTTTATATCTAAATTTTTTATATTAAAATTCATTAAATTCTCCCCCTTTTATTTTTATAATAAAAGATTTTATTTTTGTCAATCCCTCTTTTTGTTGTATAAGAAAAATCAACTTTTATCTTGCCCATATATAAATTTTTTTCCGTATTTAACAAATTTAAATTTCTTGTAAATCTATAAAATGATAAGGAATATGAAATTTATTAAATATATTTTTTTCTCTTTCTGTGCAAGTAAATAGAATGATTTGTCTATCAGGATATGTATTTGCCAAATATGTTAATATATTTTCTAATCTTTGTGTATCATAATATGCAAAAGCTTCATCTAAAATGATTGGCATATTTTCTTTTGATAAATCTTCTGTCATAGAAAGTCTTAAGGATAAATATAGTTGGTCAATCGTTCCTATACTTAACCTATCTGCTTCTACATAATTTCCATTTTCTAATTCTACTACTAAACCATTATCTGCTTGTACCATAACATTGGTATATTTTCCATTTGTTATTTTATTTATATTTTTAGAAAGATTCTCTGTAAACTTAGGGGTAACTGTATTTTTCATTTTTTCATATGCTTTTTCTAGAAGTGTTTTTGCTAAATTCATACTTTTTTCTAAGTCTTTTAAGTTTACTATTTTTTCATTATTGTTAACTATTTTTTCTTCTATTTGCATTAAATTATCTACCTTAATTTCGACATTTTCTTTATCAAAATCTAATTCATGCAATTTTATGTTTATCATATTTAATTCTTTTTGCTTTTTTTCTATTTCTTGATTTATTTCATCTAAATTATTTATTTTTATTATTTCTGTATTTTTTATTTTATTTAAATAATTATTTTTTATTTTTTCTATTTCTTGATTTATTTTTTCATTCAAATTATTTTTTAATTTATTTATTTCATTTTTTAATTCATCATTATTTTTTTCTAATATTTTATTTTCATTTAAATAATTATTTTTTTCATTATTTATTTTTTCTTCTTCATTTTTATTTTCTTTTTCTAATATTTTTATTTTATTTTTTTTATTTTTTAATAATAAAATAGAAAAAATTAAATCCATTGGGAGAGTAAGAAGAAAAATATATTTAAAAATTATATTTTTGATAAAAATAAATTGTAAAATATTAATTAAAATTAATATAATAAAAATAATTGTTAATTTATTTTTTAATTTATTTTTATTTTTAATTAATTTATTTATTTTTTCATTATTTTTTTCAAATATTTTTTTATTTCCATTTTCGATGTCTAAAATTTCTTTTTTATTTGAATTTATCTTTTGTTCATTTTCATTTTCTATATTTTCTTTTATTTTTATTTTTTCATTTTCTATTTTTTCTTTTTCATATATATTTTTTATTTGATTTAAATATTCTAATTCTATTTCTAGATTTGAAGATTTTTCTAACTGATTTTTCTTATTTTCTTCAATTTCGTATTTTGTATTTTTATATTTTTCTAATTTTATTTTCTCTTCTTCTAAACTCTGATTTTCTCGTAATAATTTATTTAATGGTTTTTCCCTAGATCTTTCTGTTCCGATTTCTTCTAATTGTCTTCTATTTATTCTATCAATTGCTCTTTTATAGGAAACATTATCTTCTCCTGTTCCTACTAAATTTGCAATTTTTTGTATTAATATATTTTGTTCACTTTTTTCTAATTTTACTTGTTCTTGATTAACAACAATGGTAGATAAAAATAGTTTTTCATCCATTTTTGTTTGCTCATAAAAAAATTCATTTCCTTTTGATTTATCAATATTAAATTGTTTAGAAATATCTTCTTTTTTTTCATTAAATATTTGTGGATTTTTCTTTTTAAAATCTCTAAATACTTCAAATGTTTCATGATTATTTAATTCATATTCTAATTTTCCTGAAAATTCCTCTGCATCCCATGGTTTATATTTTTCAAAATCTGAATAATTTTTTCCATTTTTATTTTTAGAAATACCATATAACATATTTACTATAAATGTTAATATAGTTGATTTACCCGCTTCATTTTTACCATAAACCACATTTATATGATCTTTAAATTGTATTTCTTTATCTTTTAGTTTTCCATAAGCATTTATTTTTAATTTATGTATTTTCACTAATTATATCCTTCCTTTCTTATTGTATAGGAAACAATATGAAACTTTAAGTTACTTAGACTCAAAATGAAAATAAAAGTTTAATATTTTATTTTCAAAAGAAAAATCAGCTTTTACTTTGACTCTATACGGATTTTCTATATACAACAAAGTTATGTTCTTATATTTTTATTCCAATGCTTCAAAAGCAATCTCAACTGCTTTTTCGATAATCGCTAATTCTTCTTCTCCTGCATTTTCCTTTTCTTTTAATATTTCCTTAGCAAATAATCCTTTTAATGTATGATTATTAGCTATTTTTTCCAAATCATATTCTATTTTTGTATGGTCTTTTATTTTTATAATTCTTTCATTTGTTAATAATTTATATAATTCATATCTATCAATTTCAAAATTTCTTTTTCCTGTTAATATAATTTTTATTAATTGATTTTCTGCTATATCTAAATCATTGATTTTCTCAATTAATTCATCTTTAGATATCACGCCTGTTACATCAAGTTCTATTTCTTCAAAGTTTTCTTCGCTTAATGGTACAAATTGAAGTTTTAATTGTTTGTCCTCTTGTATTTCTCCCACAATCATTCCATGTTCTCCTAATTCATCAAACCCTAACGAAATCAAAGAACCTGGATATACAATTTTTTGATTTTCATATGTATCATAATCTAATTTGTGAATATGTCCAGTTGCTACATAATTAAATCCTTTTTCTTCTAATACTCTTCTTGGTATAGAGTTATATTGTTTTTCCTCTAAATTAGCTCCATCAATTGTACTATGAATCACTAATATATTTGTTTTGGTTTTATCCTCTATTTCTAAATTTTCAATTCCACAGTTGGTACAATAAAAATCATCAAAACCATATCCATATATATCTACATTTTCTGATGTTAGTCTTTCAAATTTTGAAGAAAATATATGTACATTATCATTCCATTTGAATTGATTATAATAAGAATTTTTAATGTATGGATCATGATTTCCTGGACTAATATATATTTTCGTATTTGGAATTTCTTTAAACAATTCATTGATATATTCTATAGTTGATTTTCTAATATATTGTTGTTCATATAAATCTCCTGCTATAAATAGAAAATCAATCGCATTTTCTTTTATATATTCAATGACTTTTTTAAATACTTTTCTTTGTTCTAATCTTTTGATATCTCCTAAGTTTTCCCTATCTGACAAGTTTACAAATGGACTGTCAAAATGTATATCTGCTATATGTACAAATTTCATATTTCTTTTTTCCTCTTTTCTCTTCTCTCTTTTCTGTATTCTTCTTATGGTTTCTTTGTAATTATGATTTTATCTTAATTATTGTTTTTTTTCAATAGCTAAGCGAAAATTTTTTTGGTTTATCAAACTAGGATGTCCTATTGGGGACGTTTCTGTTTGGGACATTTTTATGTAAAGTTAGTACTCAATAACCTGATTCTGAAATTTTATTTTAGAACAATAGCAGCCTTTCTCAAACATTTTGTCAGTTTATGAAATTTTAAATACATGTTATTCATCTGCTAATTTTACGAAATTAAAATTGTGTAATATATATAAATAAGAGTATAAAATATGAAGGGATTTTGCATAAGATAAAATTTCTAATTTTAAATCTAAATATGCAAAATGCCTTCATGATTTATACTCTTTATGTTTTATCATTTAATAAAAATTCAATCAATACCTAGTTGTAACTTTACATAAAAATGTCCCAAACAGAAACGTCCCCAAATGGACATTAATCATCTTCATTGATTGGACCAAACAATTCATCAAATTTCGCCTCTAATTCTTTTTGTAAATCATATATATCGTCATCCTCTTCTTGTGCTGGCTCTTGTGGAAGAACTGGTGCATCATCAAAGCTATTCAAATCTAATGTATTTTGTTGTTTTTGTGCTGTTTGATTTGGTTGTGAATTTGCTGTTTGTCCTGCTACTGGTTTTGTTTTTTCTTTTTTATCGTCCGTTGATTCTAAATCATCAAATAAATCATCTAAAGATTCTACTTTCAAACTATCTACTTTTTCTTTTTTCTCATCTTCTGGAACATATGGATTATATGGATTATATTTTCTCCATGTTCCTCTATCTATCTCTCCTATATCATTATGACTAATTTCTAATCTTTTCATTTCTTTTGCCATAGGATGTTTGAAATAATAGAATTTCTGTGCTTTTACAGGCTTAATTCCTTTTTCATAGATAATACATAAATCATTATCCATTCTTCTTAATTCATCTGGAGTCATCAATGCTCTTGCCATTACTTGGTCTGATACACTTTTTCCTGTTTTCCAGTTCTGTCTATCTCTATTAATAGATATACTATCTCTTTCAATTGTTTTTTCTCCTAATGCTTTTGAGAAATATTCTACTGTTTTATATGAGTTACTTCCTAAGAAGACGTGTGTATCACAGTTACCCATAATCGTTTCATATGATTTTTCATATACAGCCTCTAATTGGTCTACATTTTGTAAAATAACACTGAATGATATTTTTCTACTTCTAGATGTAGAAATCTTTTTATCGAAGTCAGGTATTTTACCAATGTTGGCAAACTCATCTAGTATGAAAAAGGTTTGTTCTTTTAATGCTCCTCCATTTTGGTCTGCATAATCATATAATTGTTGTATCATTTGCGCAAAGAATATTGTTAGTAAGAAATCGTAAGCAGTGTGTGTATCTGATGATATAACATATACTGCTGTTTTTTGATTTCCAATCTCTTCAAAGTTAATTGTGTCTGTTGAAGTTAATTCTGCAATTTCCTTTGAATCAAATTTACCTAGTTTTGATTGTAATGAACTCAAGATAGAACTATAGGTTTTTTCTGGTGCTATTTCAATAGATTTATAGTTCATTCTTGCTGGGTGGTCATATGGTAATTGACTCATTAATTCTGTTAAAAGGTTATTTCCACCATTTGTATTAGCTGCTCTAACTAATTCCGCACAACTAGCTAAGTTTTGTTCTTCTTCTGGTCTGGTTGCTAATAAATAATAAATTAAGGCTTTTAATAACATTTCAGCAGAGTCATCCCAGAATGGGTCTGAACTTCCACCTTCTGATTTTTGTCCTTTAATGATGGTATTTGCAATAACGTCAACATCTAGCCCTGATGATATATGCATTAATGGATTATATCCATCACTATATTCTGGCCTCACAAGGTTTAACACTTTTATTTTATATCCATGTGCTTTTAAATATCCTGCTGTTCTATCATATAATTCTCCTTTAGGGTCTGTAAATACATAAGATCCTAACATTTGATAAGCATTTGGAATAGAATATGATGCTGATTTACCAGATCCTGATCCGTCCAACTACTAAAACGTTTACATTTCCTCTTTTATCTACTGGTAAATAATTGTCCTCTGCTAGAATAATTCCTTTATTTTTGCTTAATATTTGATATTGTTCTCCTCTTTGACTCCAATCACTAGAACCATGTTCTATATCAGAAAATTCATTTTTAGGAGCTGATCTTACCATTCCTATAAAGAAAAATACAGCATAAAAAATGGTTATAACAATCAACATGGAAAAATATGATTGTATAGAGCCTTCTGTTAGCACACTTCCAAATGATTGAAATGGATGCATAAAGGAGTTTCCAATATTTTCTATAAATATTTCTAAGTCTAATCGTCCATCTACTGTTGCAATATAACAATTATGTGCTAATGGTGCAACAAATACTATGGCTATAAATAGCCATAGTATTGCAAAAATAATAAAATTTTTTCTATTTCTTCTAATAGCTCCTTCTATTTTGTAATTCACCTTAAATCACCTACTCTTTTGTTTTTATCTATCATCATGTTCTGTGTTAGACTCTTTCTTCTTTGCTTCTTCTTTTTCTTTTAACTTCTCTGCATTTATTTTTTTCATTCTTTCTCTTTTATAATCCATTTTTTCCATATCTTGTCTTTGTGAATTATCTCCTCTATGACCTTCTTTATCTATTGTTCCATCTTTTGCAAGTATTACCATAGTAGAAACACCTAGATCAGTAGATAAATTTTTAGCATCTTCTGGTTTTACTTTTGATGCATCTCCTGCTTTTTCTCCATATTTTAAATAATCTCTCTCACAGTTAATCATAAAAAAGCATACGCTACTTCCACCTGTTAAATTTGTACTACTCATTTAAACTTTCCTCCCTTAGTCCTTTTTTTCGTCTCTGATTTCAAAGGCGAAATAAGGTTTATTTGGTTTCAACTTACATTTTCCTTTTACTTCATTTGTTTTTTCATCAAAATAAAGTACAGGCTTTACTTCTTCTGTAGTTTCTGGGTCTATTACACATATTGGTCTCTTTAAATTTGGTGTATACTTAAAGTCTTTGATTTCTGTTTCATTTTCTGAATATATACTATCGAATTTCAAAGGCATTGGTTTTTTACTGATAGAAACTTTATTACCTTCCAAAATAGCAGTATTAACAACAACTCTATCTTTCCCAAAAGACAATATAACTAATTCATCTTGATCTACTGATGGAAAATCCACATAAAAGGTTTTTCTAATCATATCTCCTCTTATCTCATCTGTTGATTCTAATCTTTCTAATGCATATTTAGGATATTCCTTTAATAAAGCTTTTGGAGTTTTGATGATTTGATAGATTACTGTACTTACTCCCTTCGGATCTGTAATACTAAAGCTCTTTCCTTCCCATGTCTCCATTTTTTTCCCTCCGTTTCTATGTTTTTTAATCCATAGCTTGTCATTTGTTTTATACAACACTCACTATTTATTTTACATGAAAATACATATATTGTCAATATATATTTTATGTAAATGTATTCTTTTTCTTAGTTTTTTCTAGGATTAAAGGTTGATATATGATTTAATTCTTCAAATATCTTTTTTTCTTCATTTGTTAATTTCTTGGGTACCATGATTTTTACCTCGGCAATTAAGTCTCCTCTTGAGCCTTTTCCGTCTTTATAGCCTTTTCCTGGTATTCGAATTTTTTCTCCACTTTGTATTCCTTGAGGTATATAGACTTTTGTTTCTTCATCGATTGATTGAATATTTACTCTGGTTCCTAAAGCTGCTTCCCACGGAGTTATTAATAAGTCTGTATACATGTCGCTACCTTGTAATTTGAATTTCTTATCATTTTTTATATTAATTTTTATAAATAAATCTCCATTTTTAGCTCCATTCATTCCAGGTTTTCCTTGTCCTATCAATCTTATTTTTTCACCATTCCTTATTCCTTGAGGAATCGTTACCGTAAATGTTTTCATTTTTCCGTCAACCGTTCTTAAGGATATTTTTTTATCTAAACCGTTAAAAGCCTCATATATGGTTGCATTGATTTCTGTTTCAACATTTTCTCCTCTCAATGGCTCTTTACCCTTATTTTCATTTTTTTCATCATGATTTTTTTTGATGTTTCCGAAAAACATTTTTACAATAGAGTCTTTTCCTTTTATATTAAATTTTTTATTAACCAAATTATGCGAATTCCATATTCTATCATATTTTCTTTTAGAACTCGGTACAGATAAAACTCTATATGCTTCATTTATATCTTTTATACGTTCTTCTGCTAAACTATCTCCTACATTTACATCTGGATGATATTTTTTAGCTGCATTTCGATATGCTACTTTTATTTCATCAATAGAAACTCTACTGGTTTCTAGCCCCAAAATTTTATAATAATCTTTAAAAATCATTTGACATCCTCCCCAATAATCAGGTGTTTTTATTATACCATAAAAATGAAAAAAATCCATACTTTTATGGATTTTTTATTATACAATTTATCGATTGCAATTTTCTGTCATCATCAATCTAACAACTTCAGCATATTCGGTATATAAAATATATTTCATTTACTCTTGTGCTAAATCTATTAATTTGTCTAACAATTCATTATACTGTATTCCTTCAGCTTCAAACAATTTAGGATACATACTTATTTTTGTAAATCCTGGTAATGTATTGATTTCATTAATGTAAATTTGATTTGTTTTATCCTCTACAAAGAAATCTACTCTTGATAATCCCTTTCCATCAATTGCTTCAAATGCCTTTACTGCTAGCTTCTTTATTTTATTTGAAACTTCTTCATCTAAATTTGCTGGAATAATTGTTTTAGAATCTTCATTTTGATATTTTGCATCATAACTATAAAATTCATCAGCAGGTTTGATTTCCCCCACACAAGATGCGATTACATTTTCATTACCAAGTACAGCACATTCTACTTCTTTACCTTGAATTCCTTTTTCTACTAAGATTTTTTTATCAAATTTTCCTGCATATTGTATATGTTCTTTTAATTGTTCTTTATTTTCAGCTTTATTCACTCCCACACTTGAACCTGAATTAGAAGGTTTTGTGAAAACTGGAAAACCTATTTCTTTAGCTACTAAATCTACACTTTCATCTAAAGTCATCGTTTTTCTATTAAATTCTTTATCAATATATTTATAACCATCTTTACATTTTTCTAAATATATGTATGGTGCTTGACTGATATTTGCTTTATCAAAAATAACTTTTGCATAAACTTTATCCATTCCTATCGTTGATGCTAATACACCACATCCAACATATGGTTTTTCTATCATTTCAAATAATCCTTGAATCGTTCCATCTTCTCCATATGCACCATGTAATACTGGAAAAAGAACATCTAATTTTTGTAAGTATTCCATTATGTTTCCTATTTTGTTCATATTATCCATATCTTTATGAATTTCTATATTTTCTAAGTTATTATATTGATACCATTCTCCTTTTTTTGAAATATATATTGGAAAAATTTCATATTTTTCTTTATCTAAGTTTTTTAAAATAGAATTTGCTGACATAACAGAAACTTCATTTTCTGTTGACATTCCTCCAAAAATAAGACCTAATTTTTTTTTCATAATATCCTCTCCTTTTTTATTACTTTATTATTTATTGAATTGTTTATTTACATTCTATCTTTATCTTTTCTGCTATGTCAAAAAAGCGCATTCCATTTGATGCTTTAAATAATATAACATCTTCTGCTTGAATCATTTGTTTCAATAATTCTACAATCTCTTCTTTATCTTCAAAATAATATATATTTTTTTCATCAAATCCATTTTCTTTTGCAGATTCCACTATATATTTTGCATTTTCTCCACTACAAATTAAAATATCTACTTTGTTTTCACATACAATTTTGCCAATTTCTTTATGTAATGCTAAAGCAAATTCTCCAGTTTCTAATATATCTCCTAATACTGCAATTCTTCGATTTGCTTTCATATGATTCATATATGCTAAACTTGCTTTTACAGATTCTACACTAGAATTATATGCATCATTGATTAGCTTAATACCATTTTTTAATTCTGTGATTTCCATTCTATTTTTCGTAAGAGAAAATGTTTCGATTCCTCTTTTTATATCATCATTTTGTATTTCTAACAATTCTCCTACTGCAATGGCACATAAACTATTTAATACAAAATGTTCTCCTCCAACAGGAACTTTTATTGTCTCATTTCTATTGTTTAAGTTAATCATGTACTCACTACCATCTTCATACAATTGAATATCTTTTGCTTGTATATCACTTTTTTCATTGATTCCGTATGTTTTTATCTTTATTTTGTCTTTATTTTCTTCATACCATTTATGTAATAAATCATTATCATTATTGATAACCATATATGGATTTTTCGCACCATCTAATATTTCTAATTTTGCTTTTAATATATTTTCTCTTGAACCTAGATTTCCTATATGTGATGTACCTATATTAGTGATAATACAAATATTAGGTTTTGCTATTTTAGATAATAAATGAATTTCTCCAAAGTGATTCATTCCCATTTCTAATACAAATGCTTCTATATCATTTGGTGCATTTAAGATTGTAAATGGCATTCCAATATTATTGTTATTATTTCCTATTGTTTTACATATTTTATATTTTTGTGCAACAACATTTGAGACTAAATCTTTTGTACTTGTTTTTCCTACACTACCCGTAATCGCTATGACAGGTACATCATATATATCTCTTTTATAACTTGCTAATTTGTATAATGTTTGCAAAGTGTCTTCTACTTCTATAATGGCTTTGTCTTGATATGTTTTTATATCTTGCTCATCAAATTCTATACCTTGAACAATGACTCCCATTGCACCATTATCTAATGCTTTCTTCCAAAATACATTTCCATCAAAATTTTCTCCTTTGATTCCTATGTATATGTCTCCCTCTTTGATTGTTCGTGTATCTTTAGAAAATGTTTTACATACTAAGTCTTCTTTTCCTGTAATTAATTTTCCTCCTGTACATGTTATTATATCTTTTATCGTTAAATCTTTCATTTTCTCACCTCGATATCTTTTTAGAATTATATGATAAAAATTTCTTTTTTGCAACTAATATAAAGGATTTATCTTAATTTATATACTTTCTATTGTTACATTCTATTGAATGAGACTATTTTATATATAAAAATAGGCAAAAAAAAAAGAAAACCCACTAATGAAATGGGAAAGAAAAAAATGATTTTCTTTTTTAGGTTGATTTAAATCAAATGTCCTACTCCACCAGTAGGAGCAAACTTCCCGAACTTGGATTCATACATTAGTCCCAGTAGACTCTTGAATCCAAAACTTTCTTCTTTGAGAATATCTTCTTCATACACATATTCTCTAAAGGAAACAATTTCCTTTTTGAAAAAAATAGCCTTATAGGTTCTTGAATCAATTGGCACATCTTCATAATAGAAAGCACCAATATTTTCTGAGTCACCAAACTCCTCGTAGCGGATATATGGACGAAATACTACAAACTTTTTGTGAAAAGCTTTCATTGCTACATAAACCGTATTTTCCATTTTATGATGTTCAATGTCAACTTTATACAAATCATAGTTTCGTCCATCAAGCATCAAGCACCCATAAGGCTCAACTGCCTTTATGGTAACGGGATGGTCAGCTGCCAATTCTTCTAACCTGGCTTTCATCCATTCCATTCCCATGTTATTTCTGTAGTGAAATCCATTGGGATACTTTTTCTTGACTTCCTCCAAGAGTATTTTTTCGTCTTCTTCCTCTAAGCAATCTAAACCATCTATTGCTCGAATATATGGTTCACTCTTGCTATCAAAGTCAACCTCAATCAAGCTGCCACCTGGCCCAAAATACATTAGTCTGTTCAGAATGTTCTCACGTTCTGAAAATCTCCGTTCTTCGCTTTTTCTCTTCATTTTATCTCAACCTTTCTTTCTCTCCCTATATATAGGGAGGTATTCATGCATAATGCATGGCACGATTATACCATATTTACATAAAATTGGCAATTTAAAATTTAGCAATTTAAAAATATGGATAGAATCTTTTTCATTCTACCCATATCTTTCACTATTCTACTGTTCTATTTGCTATTTCTATTGCTTTTGAAACAATATTTCCACAATCCTTAGAAGAAACATTTCCCCAGCTTCCTCCATCTTTTTTTACTTGTTCATATACTCCTAATTCTCTTGCAATTTCTTCTCTTAAATTTTCAGAAATTAAATGACGATTTCTAGACATAATTTCCTCCTAAAAAATTTTAAATTATAAAATTGTATATACAACTTTATATTACTAGTATTCTCTTTTTTATATAAAATTATTTTAGCAAAATTTTTATCTTTTTCCTTTTTTTATCATGAAATTCATTATAATTTAATGATATTTTTCCTTATTTTATAAATTTTATGTGAATGATATATAATTTTTTGACGAATTATGATATAATAAAAAAGACATCTAAAAAAGGAGAATTTTATGAGCACAAAAAATATAGAATTAGAAAAATCAATAGATAAAGTAACTTTATTAGGTGTAGAATCACAACCTAAAGAAGAAGTAAATAATAAAGAGGAAGAATCTCATTCTAAAGAAAAAGTAACTACTAAAAAGAAAAATTCTTTACCAAAAGAAAAAATAGACACAGAGAAAAAGGACTCTGATGCTAAAGAAGAAACAAATACTGTGAAAAAAGAAGCTCTTCCTCAAGAAGAAAAAAATAATGAAGACAAAAAATCTCATCCTAAAGAAGAAAAGAATATTGAAAAAAGAGAATTTCATCCAGTGGAAAATTATCATCCTGAAAATGATAGGCATTTACATGCTAAAGGAATACGTATTTTTGGAATTAGTATTTTAGTTTTTATTATTTTATTAAGTATTGCATTTTTTATATTTACTTTTTTAAATAGCAAAAACGAAAATATCATTTCTGGAGTCAGTATAAAAGGTATTGATGTTTCTAACTTATCCGTAGAGGAATCAAAAGAAACCTTACAAAACTATATTAATGAAAATTTACCAGAAAATATTACTTTAGTACATAACGACTATGAAACCAGTATTCCTTTATCTGCTCTTAATGTAAATTTTGATATTGATTCTGCTGTTAATCAAGCATATGAAATAGGAAAATCTAGTAATATATTTGAAAATAGTTTTATTGCTCTAAAAACAAAAATTGATCCTATTGATATAGAACTCTCTGCAACTTTAGATGAAGAACAGTTAAGAACTGCTTTAAATGATATTTCATCTAAATTACCTGATACAGTTATTGAGAGTGGTTATTATATAGAAGGTAATGATTTAATTGTTACAAAAGGATCTGAAGGTAATGTTGTCAATGTGGATCAAATGTGCACATATATAAAAAGTGGTATTTCAAATTTAACTTTAAAAAATAGAACTTTAGATATTGCTACTGTTTCTAAGCAGCCTTCTGCAATTGATATAGAAAAAATATATAACGAAATATATAAACAGCCTGTTGATGCTTATTATACACAAGATCCATTTGCTGTTTATCCATCTGAAAATGGTTTAGATTTTGCTATTTCCTTAGATGAAGCAAAAGAAATGTTGCTAGAAGACAAATCTGAATATGTCATACCTTTACAAACTTTATACCCTAATGTAACAACAAATATGATTGGTACAGAAGCATTTCCAGATATGCTTTCAACATATTCTACAAGATATTCTACAAGTGATAGAGATAGAACAACCAATTTGCAACTCGCTGCTTCAAAAATTAATGGTACAGTTATAATGCCTGGTGAAACATTTTCATATAACCAAGTTGTAGGAGAAAGAACAATTGCCGCAGGTTACAAAGAAGCTCCTATTTATGTAAGTGGTGAAGTTGTAGATGGCTTAGGTGGTGGAATTTGCCAAATCACATCTACGTTATATAATGCTGTTTTATATGCAAACTTAGAAATTGTAGAAAGAAGTAACCATCAATTTGTTCCATCTTATGTTAAAGCTAGTAGAGACGCTACTGTTGTATATGGTTCAATTGATTTTAAATTTAAAAATAATAGAGATTATCCTATAAAATTAGTATGTTCTGTTTCTGGTGGTATTGCCAAATTTGATATATATGGGTTACGAACAGATAATGAATATGATGTTGAAATATCTTCATATGTAACTGGTAGTACAGCTAATTCTACTTATTCAGAAGCCTACAGAATTTTAAAACAAAATGGTCAAGTGGTTAGCACAGAGCTATTGTCTAAAGATGTATATAAAAGACATTAAAAAGTGTCCAATTAGGGACGTTTCTGTTTGGGACATTTTGAGGGATTTTGGGGACGGACTCATTTTTCCCGTTTCAATAGAATTCAGAAAAAAAATATAGAATATAAAAAAATGAAACAATTTTGCGTATCTAAATTTGAATTTAGAAATTCTAAAATAAAAAAGTGAGGACTGCTCATTTTGCTTATGCTTTACAGCAACAATGAGAGAGGCTCACTTTTTTTATTAAAGAATTTCTATGAAAATTTAGCTTATACAAAATTGTTGAATGACTTTATATTCTATATTTTTTAAGTGTCTTACAATATAAAAACGGGAAAAATGAGTCCGTCCCCAAAATCCCTCAAAATGTCCCAAACAGAAACGTCCCCAATTGGACAAAATGAGTCCATTCTCAATTTTCCTTTCATCTCTACATGGTTAATACACCATTTCCTGTGTCTGTTATGATTAATATATCTTCTTCTCTTCCATTTTCTGCATTGATATATACTAAAAATTCTTTATCATTTACTTTTCCTTTAAATTCATAACATAATATCTCTGTTTGCCATTCTGTTGGAATAATTGCCATTCCCTCACTTGTCAATTCTAATTTTGGATTTAAATTTTCTTTTGCTTCTTCACTAGTAATTTGTATATTACTGATATCTCTTTCTGTATGATTATTCAAATATCCTGTTGTTTCAATTCCTAATATTTCTCCATTATCTAAAGCCACTTTTACTTTGATTAAGTCTGGATATACAATGACATCATCTTGTTTGTATGCATAGTTAATGGTTGTAATTCCTTCTTGTGTTATATAGTAAGTTTCTTGCATACTACTAAATCCTCTGTTTTCTAAAAATTCTTTTCCTTTTTGTGTTGCCTCTTCTTGTGATAAAATTTCTGCATTTACTTCCCTATTTGTATTCATATATATAACATGTCCACCTTTCTTGGAAATGGAAATATTGATATTTTCATCATTATTTCCTGTAATTGAAAATGTATATGCAGGAATGGTTGCATTTTCAGATAATCCCAAATTAGAAATCTCTTTTATTTTATCTTTTCCTATAAATTCTTCTACAATTCCTTTTGCAGTATTTTCATCAATATCTTCTCCCGTTAATCCTTTTTTCTCTGTACTTGTCATATGTTCGGAATAGGCTCCATCATAAATTAAACCAGAATATTCATGAAAGTTTTCCTCTAAATTACTAAAACTTTCTTTTGATATATTATCTACTTGTTGTGCAAAAGCTACTGTTCCTTTTTTCGTTAATTCTCCCCATTCAAATCTTCCACTATTTAAATCTTCAGATAATTGGTTTAATGTGTTTTCTAATTCTGTGCTATAAGAATGCAATTCTTCAAGATTTGCTAAATCCTCTTCATTTAAGCTCTCATTATATATATTTTTTCTAGATAAAGAATAACTATAATCACTTACTTGATTTAAAAATTTCTCCGTATTTTCTAATTCTTGGCTTTCTACTGGTAACATACTTAAATAACTTTGTGCGAGATTTGCCTCTCTCCATAAATTGGTTAATGTTTCTGCCCCATGTTCTGGTGTGGTAGAAATTAATGATTTTGCTAAATAGGTTTCAACATTTTGGACATAATCCACTAATTCATAAAATGCCATATTATATGAATTTTCTGAGGCTTGTCTATATTCTCTTTGTTTTTTATATAAAACAAATCCCAATATGGCAACTATAACTAAAAGAACCATAATAATACTAAGCATATGTCCTTTTTTTAATCTTTCTTTCCATTCTACTAATTTATTCATTCTTTTCCTTCCTTTCGTTATTTACAAAATCTATGTTTTCCTATTGTGATAACATGCGGCCTTGACCATATCCAGCTATTTGTTGCTGTATCTGGATTAAAATAATATACACAACCTCCTGTTGGATCCCAACCATTTAAAGCATCTTGTGCTGCTTTATACACTGTCGAATTCTCATCAATTGGTGCATTGATTTGTCCATCTGCTACTGCTGTAA
Organism: Bacillota bacterium; assembly: GCA_963929465.1. Taxonomy (GTDB): domain Bacteria; phylum Bacillota; class Clostridia; order TANB77; family CAG-508; genus CAG-269. Next base: position 7,917 of record CAWVJG010000045.1, on the reverse strand, counting down.
AAGCCCCTGATTGATAGATTACACCTGAAATAGAATTAGGAAATCGTGAATCCTTTACTCGATTTAAGATAACTGCTCCAACGGCTACTTGTCCTTCATATGGTTCTCCTCTTGCTTCTCCATTTATCGCTCTTGCCATTAATTGCACATCTGATGTATGAGAGCTTGCTGCATAACTGATATTTTGTTTTGAGTTATCTTCACTAAATGTAACAAAAATAACAAATGCTATTATCAATATAATAAATATACTTAAAATTTTAACAATATTTTTCAAATCATCACCTCATCATACCAATATATTTTTCCATCTATTTTTTAGTTATGATTTATTAATAGATATATTTTCTATCATTATTTTTTCTTTTTTATAAAAATTTATTCCATTTTTTGAAATTTTATTGTATTTATGTTAAAATTGAACTACGAATTATTTTAAAAAGGAGATTATCATGAAAATTTTAATTTTTTATGCATCTTATGGTGGTGGACATCTGAATGCTGCAAAATCTATTCATGAATGTTTAAAAAATAATTATAAAGATAAAAACATAGATGTAGAATTAATAGATTGTGTAAAGTATATCAATAAAACAATAGAAAAAATGACAACAAAAGCCTATAATGAAATGGCTAAAAAAGCACCTTGGGCTTGGGGAAGAATTTATTCTGATTCTCAAAAAGGGCCACTTGCTCATATTACTAGTAGATCTAATAAAATTATGGCAATTAAACTATTAAGACTTTTAAGAGAAAAACAACCTGATTTAATTATTTCTACACATCCTTTTGGAAGTCAAATGTGTAGTTATTTAAAAAGGAAAGGTAAAATTTCTGCTAAAATTGCAACCATTATGACAGATTTTGCACCACATGACCAATGGTTAGTTGGTTCAGATTTTACAGATTATTATTTTGTCGCACATGAAAATATGAAAAAATATTTAAAAAGAAAAGGTATTCCAGATTCTAAAATATTTGCGACAGGTATTCCTTTATCTAGCAAATTCTTAAAAAATTTTAATAAAGAAAAGATTTTTAAAGAATTAAATTTGAAACCAGACAAGAAAACAATTCTATTTTTTGGTGGTGGAGAATTTGGATTAGGAAAAACTAGAACAGTTGAAATTTTCGAAGGTTTTGTAAAGTATTGTAAAAATATGCAAATGATTGCAATTAGCGGGAAAAATGAAAAAATGAAATTGGCTTTTGAGAAAGTTGTTTCTAGACATAGAAAAAAAGATAGTATTGTTGTTTTTGAATATACTAGTCAAGTTCCAGAATTTATGAGTATTTCTGATTTAGTTGTTACCAAACCTGGTGGATTAACAACAACAGAAAGTTTAGCTTCTCATTTACCGATGGTCATTATCAATCCAATTCCTGGGCAAGAAGAAAAAAATGCTAAATTTTTAGTAAAAAATGGTATTGCCATATGGATTAAAAAACAAGATAATATAGAAGAAACATTAAAAAATTTATTTTCACATCCAGAAACTTTAGAAACCATGAAAGAAAATACAAAAAAATTGGCAAAATTACATTCTACCAAGGATATTTGTGATATTTTATTAAAAAATTAAATTTTCCTGGCACTCTATCAGATGTGCCAGGTTATCCATATTTTATTATACCAAAAAAGCAAAGCTTTTTCAAATTATGTAAATCTGAGTTACTGAAATAACATATCCCTTTTGATAATTTTTACAATTCTCTTCTTCCTTCTAAAGCTTTTGTCAATGTAATCTCATCTGTATACTCTAAATCCCCACCGACTGGTATTCCATGGGCTATCCTTGTTACTTTTATCCCTAAAGGTTTAATTAATTTAGACAAATACATGGCTGTTGCTTCCCCTTCCACTCTTGGATTGGTAGCAAGTATAACTTCTTTTACGGTTCCATCCATTAATCTGGCCAATAATTCTTTTATTTTTATATCATCAGGTCCTACACCATTCATTGGAGAAATCGAACCATGTAAAACATGATATACCCCTTTGAATTCATGTGTCTTCTCCATAGCAATCACATCCCTTACATCTTCAACCACACAAATTGAAGATGCATCTCTTTTCGGATTACTACAAATCGGACAAGGATCTGTATCAGAAATGTTATAACATTGACTACAATATTTTAAATTCTTTTTCGCTTCTAAAATAGAATTTACAAATTCTTTTGTTTCTTCTTCTGAGCTATTTAGGATATAAAATGCTAATCTCGCAGCTGTTTTATGTCCAATACTTGGTAATTTTTCAAAACTTTCTATTAATTTTTCGATTGATGGTGAATATAATGACATTGTTCCTCCTACATAAATCCTGGTATATTGAATTTTCCTAATTGATCAGCTTGTGCACTGTCTACTTTTCTTAAAGCTTCATTTACACATGTTAATATTAAATCTTCTAACATTTCTACATCATCAGGATCTACAACATCTTTTTGAATTTTGATTTCTTTAATCACTTTTTCTCCTGATACCTTTACAGATATTGCTCCACCACCTGCTGTTGCTTCAAAATCTTTACTTGCTAATTCCGCTTGTGATTTTTCCATATCCTCTTGCATTTTTTTTGCTTGTTTCATTAAATTGTTCATATTCATTCCGCCGAATCCTCCCATTCCTCCTGGGAATCCACCTCTTTTTGACATAATTTCACATTCCTTTCTTTTATAAATATCGTTTTGTATTTTGTTTAATTTTTTATTATTGTTCTGTCTTACATATTTTTTTATTATTTTGAAACGCCCCTTGAGCGGTCAAACTATACATTTCTATTCAATAACATGAAATGGTATATCTGAATCATTTGCAATACTTTTAATATTAGGTTCTTTTGTTTCTCCCGCATTTCCGACATTTGTAATATATTTTATATTCATTGGCTTTCCTGAAGCCATAGAAACTAAATTTGTCAGTTCTTTTATATTTTCTTGTTTTTCTAAAACCGTTTTCCCAAATGATGTTAAACCATTAGGGAATTCTATTCCAACTGTCATATCATTAATCTCTCTAGCTCTCGTATTTATTAGATTGGTATATAATACGATTTTTCCATTTTGCTTTAAATCTCTTACAATCTGTGGCCAATATTCTTCTACTTTATTAGAATATGTTGATGTTTCCATTTTCTTTGGACCACTACTTGTTTTCTTTTCATTGTTTTTTACAGTTTGTGCATTATTAGCAGGTGTATTATATGCCATTTTTACTTCTGTAGTAACTGGTTGTGGTCTATAATTATTTACATTTGCACTATGGCTTCTTAAATAATTTTCAATCTTATCCACTCTTTGTTCTAAGTCGCTATTCCCTACAGAATTTATTGTTAATTTACTACAAAGCTTTATAATTCCTGCTTGAAAAATAATATTTTTTTGTGTAGAAAATTTCATTTCATTTTCTAACTCTGAAAATGCATACACTAAATTGATTAATCTTTCCTTTTCAACTGTTTCTGAAATTTCCTTTACTTTATTTTTCTCTTCTTCACTATATAGTTCTAGATGATTGGTTGCCTTATATAACAAGATGTCTTTAACATATTTTATGATTTCCCATAATAAATTTGAAATATCTTTTCCATCTTCTAAAACTTCATTCACTGTTACAAGTGCTTTATCCACATCGTATCGTATGATAGCTTCTACAATATCATGAACATATACCATTTTAGGTATTCCTACTAAGTCTTTTATTTTATCCTCATCAATTTGATTTTCACCATCTTGAATACATCTTTCTAAGATAGATAACGCATCTCTCATAGCTCCTTCTGATAAAGTAGCGACAATTTGTAATGCTTCTTTTGTTATTTCTATATTACTTTCTTTACAAACAATTTCTAATCTTTTGATAATATCCCCATTAGATATTTTCTTAAAATCAAATCTCTGACATCTCGATAAAATTGTTGCTGGTAATTTTTGTGGTTCTGTTGTAGCCAATATAAATTTTACATGTTCAGGTGGCTCTTCCAATGTTTTTAATAAAGCATTAAATGCCCCTGTTGATAACATATGTACCTCATCAATAATATATACTCTGTATTTAGCTTTTGTTGGCAAAAAGTTTACTTCTTCTCTGATACTTCTAATATCTTCAACACTATTATTAGATGCTGCATCCATTTCTACGATATCTGTTAAAGAACCTGAAATTGCCCCTTTACAAATTTCACATTCATTACATGGTTCTCCATCTTTTGGATTTAAGCAGTTAATTGCTCTTGCTAATATTTTTGCAGCTGATGTCTTTCCTGTTCCTCTTCCACCATTAAATAGATATGCATGTCCTACTCTATTGGCCATAATTTGATTTCTTAATGTTCTGGTTATATGTTCTTGCCCCACCATTTCTGAAAATGTCAATGGTCTAAATTTTCTATAAAGCGCTGTGTACCCCATAATTATCACATCCTTTATAACCGAAAAAAATGGTCCTACTATTTAATCTCTCTATGGAAAGTATACCACATAAAGATAAACTACTTATTGCTGCTTCCTTCCGGACCTGACAAGATTCATAGGTCTTTATTGGATACTCTCCATACAAAGATTAAATAATATACCATTTGTATTATATACTGATTTTTATATTTAATCAAGTATTATTTTATAATAATTTAGTTATGTGTTCTTTTAAAAACAACATCTTTTAAATCTGTAATTTCTGTAGAAGTATTTCCTTCTTCTACCACATTTCCTGTTGGCAATTCTGTTTTTATTTCTGCTTGATATTCTTTACCACTTTCCAAAGTAATAGTCAAGTTAAATGTTAAATTTATTTTTAACTCTTCCTCTGTAATACCTGCTTTTTTTAATAATTCACTATGGTTAACTTCCTCTTCATCAGATTGATATTTTGTCACATTGTTATTTGAACATCTAAATGCAATAATACCTCCTTGATTTGAAATCTTTAAATTTTTCAAATCTGATTCTACATCACCTGTATATTCTAGACTTTGTATCATATCTTCATCATTATATTGAAATATGACATTTTCTTCTGTCGCATCTGGCTTATACAATTTGACATTATCTTGATTTTTAGCTTCTATTTGAAAATTATCTACACGAACAGATTTTATAATTTCTGTTTTATCATATGCATCATTTTTATCAATATATAGATAAATATCATTTGATTGATGTACGTCAAATGACCATCTTGTATTTGTCTGTCCATCATCCATTCCCTCTTGTGTACTAATGATAGCAATTTTGCTTAGATTAAATGGCATATTGGTTTCTCCTTCTACATTATATCGTAAAACTAATAAACCTACTACAAACAAAATAAGGACTATAATAACCATTATCATGCAAATGTGAAAACTTTTTGTTTTCGTTAAATCTTTTAATTTATCAATCATATCTTCCTCCTGATAAATATTGATATATTATACAGCATTTTTTACGTTTCGTCAAACTTTATGTTTGCATTTATGTGCAATATAATCTGCAATTTAACTTTTACATATACATTTCTATTTTTTTATTCTTCTTAATTCTTTAAAAAAATCTTTTAAAATTTTTTCACATTCTGTTTTCATTATGCCTGTTTCTACTTCTACTTTATGGTTAAATGGATAATCTTCAAATAAGTTTAAAACAGAACCTGCTGCCCCTGTTTTTTCATCTAATGTACCTATATATAGCTTTTTTATTCTAGCATTGATAATTGCTCCTGCACACATACTACATGGTTCTAATGTCACATACATTTCGCAATCTAGTAATCTCCAAGAATCTAGTTTTTTACTTGCCTTTTGTATGGCAATCATTTCTGCATGTTTTGTGGTGTCTTTTTTTGTTTCTTTTACATTATGTCCTCTTGCGATGATTTTTCCATCTTTTACAATCACACATCCTACGGGAACTTCTAATTTATCATATGCTTTTTTTGCTTCTTTTAGAGCTTCTTGCATAAATTTTTCTTCCATGTTTCCTCCATTTTTGTAATATCTATATTAATAAAACATTGACATTTTTTTGCATGTTCTTCCTTTGTCTTCCTTTGTCTAATTGTATTTTATTATAAAAAGTCGACTTTGTCTAGAGAGTATTGATGATTGGTAATATCCTTATTTACTAAAATTTTACTACAAATTTGTCGACGTATAAAAATTGCATACCAATTTTTTTGTGCAACGTTGTTTTTTAGGTTTGCCTTCGAAACAAGTGCAAAATGCGAGATTATGTTTTATATAACATCATCTCGCATTTTATCATTTTATGAAACTTTGAAAATTTTTTTGAAGTACAATCCATCATTTATTGTATCTTCATAAATCTTTTTACCCTGTTTATTTATGCATATAATGATAATTTCATCATTCTTATCATCAAATTTTGCATAAAATTCACATCCTTCTTCCTCTAAGATATCCATCAACATCTCTTTTGGTATTTCAGGATCTTCAATCTGAAGACTCACTTTTTTAAATTCTGTTGTGGACAACATTTTTTCCTTAATCTCGGCTTTAACTTTGTGATTTTCTTCACGCCGTATTTTTTCCTCACCGCCTAAAAGAATGCAAATGAAAACATAGATAAGTATTGCAAGCATCAAAAATAGTATATACCCGAATATCCTTTCATAGATATTACTTGTACTTATACCTTTAACCTGATAAAAGATGTCATTGATAACAATAGCAAGAAAAAAAGCAATGCTAATGATGAATGCTATTGTTTTCACCTGTTTTACTGTTAATTCTCTTTTTCTCCGTTTCCTTTTCATCTGTTCATTCCTCCTACTTAACAAATTATTGTTTACGAGTTTCTAATATTATTGACATATAGCCAATTGGTGTGCCTAGAGGGACTCGAACCCCCATCGGTCGCTTAGGAGGCGACTGCTCTATCCTGCTGAGCTATAAGCACATATACAAGAGATATTATAATATATTACAATGAAAAAATCAATGTTTTATGCATACTCTTCTTTAGTAAACCTTAAATATTTCTAATCTCAAACATGCTAATATTTCTGAATTTTCTATTTTTCACCTTTTATACTTATACCCCATAAATCTCTTGTTAAGTTCCAATCTTATTGACAATATATGATATACTATAAAAAAATAGGAAAGAGGAACGAAAATGCAAAGAATATTAAGTCATATGCGTAAAGCAATCGAAGAATATCATATGATAGAAGAAGGTGACAAAATTGCCATTTGTCTTTCAGGCGGAAAAGATTCTATTACTATGTTAAAAGCTTTTAAAAATTTACAGATATTTTATCCTAAAAAATTTGATATAATCGCTGTCAGCGTAAATCCTGGATTCGAATTTTTTGACATTGACTTTTTAAATAAAATATGTGATGAAGTAGATGTTCCTTTATATATTGAAAATAGCAATGCAAAAGAAATTGTTTTTGATATAAGAAAAGAAAAAAATCCATGTTCTCTATGTGCCAATTTGCGTAGAGGTGTCATTAATTCTATCGCTATTAGAGAAGGGTGTAATAAAATAGCATTAGGCCATAATCAAGATGATGTATTAGAAACTTTTCTTTTGAATTTATTATATACTGGAAACATCGGAACATTCGCACCAAAAAGTTATATGGATAGATCAAAAATCACATTAATTAGACCTCTTGTATATACACCAGAAAAAGAAATTAGACGATTTGTTAGAAAAAATAATATAGAGGTTATGGCAAAAGTTTGCCCAATGGATGGGACATCAAAAAGAGAAGATATGAAAAATTTAATTTATACTTTATCTAAAAACATTCCTATGATAAGAGCTAATTTATTTGGAGCCATTCAAAGAAATTTAGATGACTGGAAACTAAAATAGAGTTGCGAAAATCGGGAAATTGGGGACGGACTCATTTTTCCCTTTTTTATATTCTATATTTTTTAAGTGTCTTACAATACAAAAAAGGGAA
>CAWVJG010000044.1:0-4732 GCA_963929465.1 Bacillota bacterium | reverse complement strand
TTTTTCTGTTCATAACATTTCAAAGCCCGCGTCATTGTTCGGCGCCAAATTTTACGTTAGTAAAATTTGTGTGCAATCGTTAGAGCGTAAAGATTTGTCGACGCGAAAAATTGCACAGCAATTTTTCTGTGCAACTTTATTTTTTATTATATCAAAAAATGTTACCTAAGGGTAAGATTTTTGCGTTTCTTCCTCTATTTCTTTATCTAATACTTGCCTATAATCCCCTCTAACTTCTTCAAGAATCTCAATTTCATTATTTTCTAATCTTGTTTCTTCTTGATGATTTTCAAAATAATTATAAATATTATCACCAAAAAATGCTTCAATTTCTTCACTTGAAATACTTTCCATGTCCAAAGCAATAGAATATGTTAGATAGAATTGCCAAATTTTCACCATTTCCGTTGTATTTTTTTCCATATTTGAAAACTCTTCCAAATATCTTTTTAAATCTAGCCATTTATCCTTTTCCTCAATTCCATTATCATTTAATATACATAAAGGTGATGCAAACATAAAACATCCTAAACCATATATGCCTAAAAATTCACCAATAAATGGTATTAATGGTATCAATCCTAAAAGAGTAAATAACAAATATACTCCTCTTAAATTCCCAGCTGGTGTTCTTTTATAAAACTGTTTTAATGGAAAAGATAAAAGAACTAAACCTTGCCAACAAGCAAATAAACTACATGGTTGTTCTTTATATGTAGTTTTTCGTAAATTTTCCATTACAACACCGAGAAGAAACTTGTTTACCATCACCATATTTTTCTATAAACCAATCTATTACAAATTTTTCATATCTCAATAATTCGTTTGTAGATTTATTTGTTTTATATAAAATGATTTCTCTGTTTCTGAATAAGTCAGTTTTATCTTCTACTTCTTTTTCTCCTCTTCTAATTTCCAAATATCCTTTATCAATTAAATCTACTATGGTTGATACTAACGATTTTTCATCAATCAATCCATCATTTAGTAATAATCTTACATGAGCTGGTCTCAAATTGCTTGGTAAATCTCTTTGATATATATTAATATTTATAGGTTTATGTTCTAATCTTTTATATAATAACTTACTTTTTATTATGACAGCTATTATAGCTATTATTGCAATTATAGCATAAATCCCAATATTCTTATTGATTGTAACCTCAAGAAACCCGACTTTTGAAGTGTAAAAAATCTCTTTCTGCACCATTACTTTGAGATATAAAAAACATAATTAAAGATATAAGAAGCCATGTTAAAACTCTTTTAAAACTTAACTTTCCAGAAATATAAACCCTTTTTTTATTCTTGCCCTTATATTTAACAGAACCAGATGAAAAAAAACAATTATAATATTTTGTAACCGCATCTATATATTTCATAACCTCACTCTTTTCTTGAAACATTTCAAATTTCTAAATTAATTTTAAGTTATTGCTATATTTACTTTATATTACTTTAAACTAAAAGTCAATATTCGAACTCAATATTTTCGAACTAAATTTGTTACTGTTTTCAGTTTATTACATTTGCATTATTTTATCTTAAATGGTATAATTTTTTCGAATATATAAGGAGGATTTCAATATGAAATTAATTGGAATTACTGGCAAAACAGGAACTGGAAAATCTACCATTGCAACAACACTAGCTCAAAAATTAGATGGACAATATGTTGACATTGATAAAATCGGACATCAAGCCACTTCAGATCCTATTATTGCCAAAAAACTTTGTAATGTATTTGGTAATGAACTATTAAATGAAAATGGAAATATTGATAGAAAAAAATTAGGTAATATTGTATTTAGTGATACAGATAAAATGCAAATTTTAACAAACATCACATGGGAATATATGGAACAAGAATTAGATAAAATTTTGTTGCAAAAACAACAGTGTTTTGTTTTTGATTGGGCTTTACTTCCTAAAGTAAAATTTTGGGATATGTGTAACACCAAAATATTAGTTACTTCTGATGACACAGTAAGAAAAGAAAGAATATTAGAAAGAGATCATATTACTCCAGAATATCTTGAAAAAAGAGAATCTGCTACTTTAGATTATTCTAAGTTATCATTTGATTTTACTTTTAATAATGACTATACAAATAAAAGTATGGACACTTTTGTCGAAGTAGTATATAACCAAATAATAAAAGAAGATGCATAAAAACAGATATAAGAAAAATCTTATATCTGTTTTTTACCCCTCAATTTTAAAACATATGTATAATGCTTGCTATTACAACTACAACGAGTGATATAAAAACCATTCCTAAAATATAAGCTCTAAATAAATCCTTAACTTTGTAATACTTTTTGTCATCATTTTCTTCTTTTATTTCATCATTATTCTCTTCTTGTCCTATTTCATTATTACTATCTTTAAGTGTTCCACAATTATATACACTTGATACAATTTCTAATGCTTTATGATAATCTTTTTCATTCACAAAAATTTTCTTTTGTTGAAATGATTGCCCATAATATAGATTCATATATGAACCGCTTCCATAATCTCTTCTAACAAATGGGATTTTATTATCTTCTAGTAAAGAACTCACTTGTTTTATTTCATCCTCTATTATGCTTGAAAACAGTTCTACCTCTTTTTCATCTTGTTTTTTCATTTTTTTATCCACCTTAAATTAATTAGACTTATCTTTGATTATCTCCATAATCTCTTCTGGTAAATATTTTGAAACATCTTTCCCGTATTGTAATAATTCCATTACCATACTTGAACTAATATTTCCTAAACTTCCTGCTCTAATATACATTGTATCTAATCCTGAAATTTCTTCATTAATAGATGCTAGGGTTTCTTCATATTGATAATCCATACCATTTCTAACCCCTCTTACTAAAAGTGTTGCATTATGTTCTAATGCTGCATCAACAGAAAGGTTATCATAACAAACTACAGATACATTTGTAAGATTTCTATTTTCAAGGATTTTTTCTATTGCATTTTTCATAATTTCTTTATCGTATCTTCTTTTCTTATCTGGATTCACACCAATTCCTATGATGACTTTGTCAAATAGTTTGGCTGATTTTGTTACCACATGTAAATGTCCATTGGTAAATGGGTCAAAACTACCCGCATAAAATCCAATCTCCATATTTTTTCCTCCTACTTTTACAAGTTTCAAATCCTATCTCTATTATTTTACAATATTTTGTATAAAGTTACAAGTATACTTATTATATTCTATTTAAAGAGGGAAAAAGCATTCTCCAGAAATCACTCTCTGAAAAATGCTTCCTCTTTTTAATATGGCGGGTTTAGCAAAAACTGCCGCCATGTGCAACTTTTCTTCTCACAAGTTTCACAGTTCTTGTTTCCAAAGTCGCACTCCTGACTGGATGTTTTCAATGAATTGTAGAACTTATATGTTCTCTCCTCTTCTGCTTTCCAGTCATCTCTTCTCCTAGCTGCCAAATCAGGCATAAAGCCCCTCCTTTCTTCCAATTGGAAGGTTGCATTTTCAGTTGCTTGTATTTCCCTTATTGGGTTATACTACCATTATTATACTACACTTCGCATAAAATTGCAAAAAGACAGGAGATTGTCCTGCTATAACTGCATCGCAATCCCCTTATCCATTTCGTTATGATTTTTTCCTTTGGTTTATAGTTCCCATTTCATGTCTCAACTTCTTGTCATTCATGTCTACATGTTCCCATTTACCAGGCTGAATTTCTACCCATCTCATATGTCTTTTCCGCTTTCTTCCGCCTTTTTTATTTCTCATAACATAAACCTCCTACTCAATTGTTATATATTATTTTAACAAATAATTAGGATTTTGTCATCTTTTTTAGCACTTCAATTACATCTTTTCCAACACAAGTGTAATTTCTTCTCCTCTATTTGTAAAAATATGCACTGTTATTTCGTCAGTTGCATCATATTGGGTTAAATTAAAGGTCTGATGATAATTTGTTATTTTATTTCCTTCTTCTGGTACACTATATCCACCATCTCCATCGCTTCTAGCAGCTATTTCAAATCTTTTTCCATCTTCTGTTTCTACATATTCTTTTTGAAGTGCTATTCTATCATAAATGCTTTCTACTGTGTCTGTTTTTAATAATGCATAATCTATTTTATCTGTCAAGATTTCTGGAATTGACAATTTAAATGCTGTGTTTGACACAACTGCTGTCACTTGATTGATGTCGATTCCTTCTTCACTACAACTTTTTACTTTGTATATAATAGATTCTCTGTTATAGAATTCTTCTGGTACATCTACTTCAAAAATCCAGTTACCTTCATATACTGTATCTTGTCTTTGTTCATTTACATATTGAGATGTTGTTAATTTTGTGAATTTCACAGTTAGATGTTTACTTTTAGGAAATGCCTCTGTATTTCCTGTTGCGGATAAGGAGATTGTAAATTCATTATCACTTTTTTTGGTGGATAACATACTATATGAGCCTGTATAACCGCTTTCTATTTCCGTCATAGAATCTTTCGTATTAAACACGATTTTTCCTGTCTCATCTGTTATCATTAAATCACTAAGTTCTACTCTTTCAAATTCATCAATATTATATCCTTCACTTAGCTTGACATCAAAATTCATAGCAAAATTGAAGTCATCCATGATAAGTGATTCTATACTAATCTCTATTCCTTCTGCTGTTTGATACTCTGTATTAACATTTGCCACATATCCTTCATTAACTGCTGTATCTACTCCATCACTTGTATTTTT
>CAWVJG010000043.1:0-23951 GCA_963929465.1 Bacillota bacterium | reverse complement strand
CAGTAAAAAAGAATAAAAATTTTTCGCAATAAAAATATAGAAATATAAGGAAAAAACATCGTAAATTTGATAGAATAAAATAAATTTTATCTAAAAGGAGCGATGTTTTTTGAATAGAAAAGAAAAAAGAGAGAAAAAAAGAGAATTAAATATATTAAAAGATTTGGTAACAATAATAAAACAATATTTCCCAGAATTAATAGATAAATTTGAGGGACTAACAGACTTAAGAAATCAATCATATGTAAAGTATAAAATGAAAGTAATTTTCATGCTAAGATTACTAGGATTAATGTGTGAAATAAAAAGCATGCAAGGAATGACAAGAGAGTTAAATACAAAGGAAAGTATAGAAAATATAGCACAAATATGTGATTTAGAATTAGAAGAAATTCCACATTGTGATACAATAAATGATGTATTCAAAAAAGTAAAAGTAGAAGAAATAGAAGAAATAAGAAAATATATGATAAATAAATTGATAAGAGGAAAAATAATAAAAAGATATAAAATAAGAGAGAGATATTATCATGTAATAGTAGATGGAACAGGATTAGCAGCAAGTAGGAAGAAATACAATAAAAACTGTTTAGTAAAAAATAAAACAGATAAAAAAGGAAATGAATATCAAGAATATAGCACATATGTACTAGAAGCAAAATTAGTAGTAGGAGAAATGGTATTTAGTATAGGAAGTGAATTTGTAGAAAATACTAGAGAAAACGAAACAAAGCAAGATTGTGAAATAAAAGCATTTAAGAGATTAGCAGAAAAAATTAAAAATGAGTATCCAAAGTTAAAAATATTAATATCAGGAGATGCATTGTATGCCTGTAAACCAGTAATGGACATATGTAAAGAAAATGACTGGAAATATATAATAAGGTTTAAAGAAGGAAGTATACCAAGTTTGTATCAAGAATTTGAGACAGTAGTAGCAGAAGCAAACGAAAGTACAAAAGCAAATTATGAATATGTAACAGGATTAGACTATGAAGAAGAAAAAATAAATGTAATAAAATATACTGATGTAAAAAAGAAAACAGAATTTGTATATATAACAGATTTACCAATAACAAATAAGAATATAGAGAATACCATAAAAGTAGGAAAAAACAGATGGAAGATAGAAAATGAAGGATTTAATATACAAAAGAATGGAACATTTGATATAGGACATTTATATAGTAAAAATCAAACAGCAATAAAGGTACATTATCTAATGATACAGATAGCACATATATTGAGGCAGATTCTGGAAAAAGGAATTAAAGAAGTAAAAGAATTAAAGCTAAAATTAAAAGAGATAAGCCAACAACTAAAACAAGAGCTTATCTCTACAATCAGAAACTTAACTGTACATAGCAAAATACAGCTAAGATTTGATTGAATTATATAACAAAAAAGCAAAAAGATAAATAGGAAAGTTCAAAAAAAACGAAAATTTTGAACTTCTAATAAAAACAACTATTACCTGTGGATAACTATTCGAAAAAATAGAAGAAATAGACAGTTACCATATATTACCAGCAAGAATGTAAAATGCTGATTATAAAATTAGATTTACTCTTTTTTTCTGTTAATTGAATAATTTACTTGAATTTTATGTAAAATTGTATTATAATATAATTTATAATAATCGCAAAAGCGAGAATGAAAGGAGAATTTTTTTATGAAGGTCATTAAGGAAGGCAAAAAAATCCAAGATACTATGCGGGTAACATGTAAGACATGTGGGGCCGAATTGGAAATACAAGCAGGAGACTTAAAAAGGATTCCTGAAGACAGACCATTCGACCCTACGACTTACTCATACAAATGTCCCTGTTGTCGACGCACTAATTATATGCGATACGAAGACCTGACAGAAGAAATTCGTTTCGACCTTAACATTTAGGTCAAAGAATAACCACCCTCAACGAGATTTATAGAGGGTGGTTAATTCTTTCTTATTTGCCATTATTCATTAATTTTTATTCCATGCTCGGAATCTGCTTGGAGGTTTTGCTCGAAAAATATTCTTTGTAATAGTATTGAAATCAGGTATTATAGAGGTTTGATATGTAAATTTCCTGCTCGAAAAATTCATGCATAATCACTAATCTCAGTTATCATCTGAATATATTGTAATTTATTAAAAATATGATAGAAGTTAGATAAATTTAAGAGGGGAGAAATAATGAAAAATTAAAAGATTTAACAAAGTATTGTGCAGAAAAAATTTGTATTTATTCTGATAATGATCCTTATGTTTCAATATCAGATGCAGAAAGTTTCTCTAAAAATATAGGAGCCGAGGCAGTATTGATACATAATGCAAGACATTTTAATGAGAAATTTGGTTATAAAGAATTTAAAGAAATATTAGAATATATTTCTTTATAATAGCATTATATAATATGGAGATGAATATAAAAATCGAAGAAAAAATACAACAATTTAAACAAATGGTAAATGAAAGTCATAACACCTTATGATAATAGGGCAAATCTAGTGATGCATGAAAGCTTAGGAAACGTATTTGAAAATATATAACATTAGAATATCAAATTAAAAATTTAAACAAACAACAAAAAGAGAATTTAATTAAAGAGAAAAAGCTAAGTACATATTTTAAAGGGAAAATAGATTGTAGAAGATATAGGATATTTGTATAAAATTAGATGGAAGATTTTTATCTTCCATCTGAATTTGGATATTCTATATCTTTAAAAGCATTTTCGATTAAATTAACTGCAAATTCTGGTGTTTGAGGTGGCAATGTTACTGCAGCACTTCCCATCATTTGTAAATTACCATGAGCTCCAGGTACGCCAAATAACCAGTCTTTTAAATTATCTACTACAATAGGTTTTCCATCCTTATTTTTACCTGTCATGTCTGTTCTTATTTTTGTCCTTTTAGCGATACCTTGCTTCAAAATTTCTTGTTTTAAAGCTTTAATGGCATTACCTTTTTTGACAACTTTTTTTGGAATTGCAATTCTTGAAATTTTATGTTGTTTTCCTTTTGAAGGAGATTTTTGCCATTTTCCCCTAGGAGAAGGGTAGAATGTATTTCTAAGGATTTCTTCTTTGGCTTTTGCTTTTTCTTCTTGACTAATAAAACCACTAATTGCTTTATCAAATTCTTTTAAATCATAATTACGATTCAGTGCTTTTTGATATAAAGCAATATAAGCATCTTTATCCATTAATCCAGCATCTCTTAACATTTTAAAAGTTTGTGATGAGTCAGAGTCAACCTGACAACTCCAATCACTTTGATGTTCTGGGTCAAATTCAGCAAATTTATTAATGGCATGGGTCTTGACTGTAGATTGTATTTCTGGATTAGTATTTTTTAATAACAATCCAAAGTAATCCCAATCTAAAATAAGATGTTCAAGCTCACCATATTCTTCTAAATTATGATAAATATAAGCACCTGCAGCTTTGTCTTTTTTATGTTCTTCTTTTAATTCTTCTAAAATTCTCCTAAATTCTAATGTAGAATCATCCATATTAACACCATCTAAAAGTTTCATAAATCCGAAACTTCTACATTTCATAAAATGATGGTGCATAGCAGAAGGTTTTAGCCCTGTAATACCAAATGATTTGAATTGTTCAAGATCTTTTTTATGAAATTTAGGTAAACAATTATCAATCATGTAAAATACATTTAACCCATTATCATTTATTGCATTTACAATTGTTGTAATAGGGATATTTGAATCTATGGCATATTGAATAAGAGTATTTAATTCACTAAGTTTCATAGTATTGGGATATTTTGAAAGTTCTGCAAGTAGTTGAAAAGCTTTTTCTTTATCTGGTTTGCCACTAGCCCTTGCAATAAAGTTTTCCGTTCGCAGTTTTTTTAAAAAAGTGTGGTTTGAACTACCACGCACAGCTAATTCATATTGTTCTTTATCAGGAATGTTTAATAGCTCTAAAATCTGTAAGTAATTGTCATAAATGGCTCTACCATAACCTTTTCCTTCAGCATTTTCGTAAACACCAAAGTTAAAAGACTTTTCGTCAGTATGTATACCTATAAAAGCTTTGGATGGAAAAGCTTGATAGATATCTTCACTATAACTTTTTTCTCCTAATAAGTTTTTCTTTTTTTGTTCTTCATAGGCTTCTTGATAACCCAAATCTTTTAAATAATAATAAATTTTAGGAGAATCATCTTTATATCTCTTAGCGCCACGATAAAATGAAAGTAATTCACCATTATTACTTTGAATTTCAAAATGTTCTACAGGATAAGTAGAGTTTATCCAATCATAATAGTTTTGCCATATTTTTGAAAGTTCTTCTTTTGTTCGCTCTGGTTTTCCGTGTATCTGTTTCTTGACTCATGTTTGAAACTCCTTTCATAAATATATATTTAGGTGATTATATCATCAATTGCTAGATTTTTCAATGCTTTTAAAGTTTTACAGTTTTGAATGAGGATTTATGTGACAAGCTAGTTTTTTAGAATTAGCTTATAGAATGAATATTTATGTAGTAAATAATGAATATTATGTTTTAAGAGGATTAGGAAGCAATTCATATATAGTAATACTTATTATTCACAAATTATGAAATATTTTAAAGAAATTTGCAAAAAAAATATTAGTTATAATACGATTATGGAAAAACTGTTTTGATATACCTAAAATATTATAGAGGTGTGTATGTATATAAATCAAACAGTTTTTGAGAAAATGATAGAAATGCAATAATCATTTGAAAAAGGTGGTAACACACTCTGTTTGCAGGTTAGAGTGTGTATTTTATATCACAAATGAATCAGAATATGCGTGAAATGCAACGCATATTTATTGACTTTTTCAGAATAAAAGTATAAAATTCAATTGAGATTATAAACAAAAGTAAAGGGAGATGTTAAATGGAAAATAGAGTCGTAAATAAACAAATACCAATCAAAAAAATAATAGATGTTGCTAACTATTTAGAGGATTGTAAAGATAGATATGATAATACATTTAAACAAGAAGAAATAAAGAATAAAGATTTACCTTATAATCAAAAGAACTATGAATATGCAAATGGAAGCACAAGAATGAATTATACAATAGAGTTTTATAATGGACAAACAATGACAGAATCAGATTATAATTGGTTTGTAGGTAATTTGAATGAACCAAGATTAATAAAAAATATAAGGCTTAATTTGTATATTGGTTTTTCAAGTAGATCACAGGGAAGTGATTATAATGACATCATAAATAATATTGATGTACATGTGGATTTTAGAGATCATTATATGAATGATGAAGCATCTCGTGTTACTATCAGTATAGATACAAAAAATCAAGAAAAAGAATCAAATAATATATATAGTACAATATTAAATATGCTTGAAGATAATGAAGAAAGATTTAATAAAACAATAAAATATAGAAAAATAAGAATACAATCATTTTGCATTTCCATAGGAATTATATTATCATATATTATTTATATAATATTAAAAATAAATATTACAAAATTGCCTGAAATTTTGGCAACATATATGTCTAATAAATATGTTATTGTTTTTGGACAATGGTTCGTTTCAATATTACTTGGTAATATATCTGCATATTGGTATATACTATCAGTTTATAAACCTTTATTGCCACCTGCAAAATATGCAGGATATAATAAATCAACACATAGATCTGTATATACTGATGATATAGATACTTACATTGATGGTTCTGAAGTACATTTTGGAAAGTATTGGGATGCTGAAAAAAGAAGAATTAAAATTGAGAAAATATATAAAGTTACTAGAATAGTGTTACTTATACAATTAGCAATAAGTGTTGTATTATTTTTTATATTAAAATAGTATAAAGAACACATAATACAAAGGAGAATGATATAAAATGAAAATTACTCCAGAATTTTTAAGTACACTAGAAAAAATAGGCAAAGGAGCTTGTGCAGATGTATACAAATATGGAGATAAGGCACTAAAAATCTTGAATGAAAGTGGGAAGACAATGACTAATTTACAAGAAACAAGTAAATTAGTCGGTACTAAAAATGATACCTTTGTTTTACCAGAACAAATACTAACAGGTGTAGATGGTGAAGTCATTGGATATGTACTAGAGTTAGTTGATGGACAAGCATTTATAGATGATAATATAATCAAAAATATTGATTTTGCTACATTAAAAGATACAATAGAAAAAGTAGAACAAGATTTACAACAATTGTCAGCTAATAAAATTGTATGTGATGACTTAAATCATAAAAATATTATATGGGACTCTAAAGAGCGGCTGCATAAAAATAATTGACACAGACAGTTTTATTATAAATAAGGATTTAACAGAAGAACAGATATATGGAATGAACTTAGAACAATTTAATAATCAGATAGAGTTAGTATTAGGAAATAGTGGAAATACCAGAATGCAAGTATTAAGGAACAATCCTAAATTTATGGAAGTTCAAAGAAATTATGTTATTGGACAAATGAGAGGTCAAAATCCATCAGTTACCACTTTGATAGATTGTTTAGATAATATTGCTGAAGAACAATTTGGAAAGAAATTTAATAATCTACAGGAAATAGAACAAGCTATACAAGAAAGAGAAATACAACAAGAAGATGAAAACAAAATAGTATCTTTTGACGAATATATAAATAGAAAACAGCAAATTAGTAGACAACAGACTGGAAATATTGAAACCAGTCAAATAGGAATAAAGCAAAAAATTGCAAATTTTCTAGCAAATAAAACACTACTAAGAAAAATACCATTTATTGATAGATTTGTAGCAAAAGAGCAAAGATTGCTTCCAAAAACGACACAAGAACAACGAGAAGATAAAACAACAGCACATGCTAAATTTGAAGATGAAATATCTGAACATGGAAAATATAAAAACTTATTTCTTGGACAACCAGTTAAAGATGTATCTTTTGAAATGAATAGACAAAAAATTCCAGAGTCTTATTCAATGGTAGATTCAGAAAAAGTAGCACAAATGAAAAAGAAAATGGATGGAAAATCATTAGAAGATGATTTATAATGTTTTATTTAACTTGTTATTTATTATAAATTAATAAATGAAAATTAAAAGAAAGAGGGGTATTTGATTATGAATATTAATGAAACAATTATTTCTACTAAAGCAGAATTGCTAGAAACAATAAAACAAGGAGTCAATATTTTAGATTATATAAAAAATGAAAGAGATATCGATTTTGTATCTAAAGCAATTATAATTGAAGGAACTGACGAAGATCCATATTATGAGGAAACTGCCGAAATAGTATTTAAGTCAATACTATATTATGTATTATTTACAGATGGAGAAACTAAAACATTAAACAGATGCAAAGAAATTGCTAAACACGGTATAGATGGGACAGATGGAATTAATAAAATAAAAGATATGGTTACAAAAGAAGAAAGAGCAAATGTGCTATTTAAACCAGTAGAAATAGCTTCAGAGAAAACAGCAAAAGCAGTATTTGAAAAACTGAATGAGAGATTATCTAAAATATAAAAGATTAAGAGGAGTAGCATTATAGAGCTCCTCTTTTTTAAACATTACAATTCTAAATTTAAATCTAATTTGTATATAAATAAATGGATTGATATTTGTATTAATCGTTATGAGAGCCAAAAAGTTGAAAATTTAACTAATTTCAGTTTTTTTTATTTTATCTAGTTATTCTATTTAGATATTTGAATAATTATATAAATACATTCAAATACATAAATTTGTAAAGGAAAAATTAATAACATCACTAATAAGAACTTGGAGATGAATATAAAAATGGAAGATAAAATATAACAATTTAGACAAATGGTAATGTATTTGAAAATATATAACATGGGAGAAAGAAAATGTATTATACATATATGTTAAGATGTTCAGATAATTCCATTTATACAGGCATGACCAACAACTTGGAAAAGAGAATAGAAGAACATATATCAAAAGATAAAAAGGGAGCAAAATATACGAAATCACATGAGGTTATTAAATTAGAAATTGCATGGAAAAGTAAAGATAAATCTTTGGCATGTAAATTAGAATATCAAATTAAAAATTTAAACAAACAACAAAAAGAGAATTTAATTAAAGAGAAAAAGCTAAGTACATATTTTAAAGGCAAAATAGATTGTAGAAGATATAGGATATTTGCATAAAATTAGATGGACGATTTTTATCTCCATTTATGAATACTTTCCACTTGTGTAATTGGTCTGAACAGTAACTAAACTTACGATTATAAATCCAAAGTAGCCAATATAAATCCAAAGTAGCCAATATAAAAACTTGAAATAATGGAAGAAATCTGTTATGATGTATAAGTATAAAAGGAGAGAAAAAATGGAAGAAATGAGTTCACAAGAAAAAAATAGAGGAAAAATGGAAGAAATGGGCTTAGAAGAAAAAGCTAAAGAAAAATATGAAAAAATGAGTCCGCAAACAAAATATAGAGAAGTAACAGCAGGTATTCGAATTTTGTCTACTAGAGCAATAGTAGAAGATAATAAAGAGATATATGAAAGATTAAAAAGATTGGCTCAATATTTGGAAGAAGTTAGAATACAAAGATATTTATGCCAACCATCAGAAAATGATAGAGCAGAAATGGTCAGATATAGAGAATTATTAGAATATATTAATCGTCAATATGATGGAACAGATGAGAGCTTGAGAGAAATATGTAGAGAATTAGATAAAAGAGAAGATATTGGTGAAGTATTAAAATATTATGATAAGAAAAATAATGGATCAAAGGAAGAAGAAAGATAAATGAAAAAAGTCATTGTAGCGACAAATAATGAAGGAAAATTAAAAGAGATAAAAGATATATTAAAAGATTATCAGTTGTTATCTTTAAAAGATGTAAATTGTAAAGTGGAAGTAGAAGAAGATAAAGACACATTTGAAGGGAACTCTTTAAAAAAAGCGCAAGAGATTTCAGAAATATTACATATGCCTTGTATAGCAGATGATAGTGGATTATGTATTGATATATATGATGGATGGCCAGGGGTTCATACTGCTAGGTTTTTAGGAGAAAATGCAACTGCAAAAGAAAGAAATCAATATATTTTAGAAAAAATGAAAAATTTAAAAGGTATAGATAGAAAGGCAAGAGTACAATGCTGTGTTACCTATTATGAAAATGGCAACCATGTAGTTGGAAAGGGAGAAATGCTAGGTAGAATTGCAGAAAGACCAAGAGGAGAGAATGGATTTGGTTTTGATGAAATTTTTGAATTAGAAGATGGTAGAACTTTTGCAGAGTTGTCCAAGGAAGAAAAAAATCAAATTAGTCATAGAAGATTAGCTCTGCAAGATTTGTTAGAAAAATTAGAACATCACATATAAGGTTTCAAAAGATTCCTTTATATGTGATGTTTTAGTTTTTATATGTTTCCAGTGAAGGTGTTTATTATTTTTTTGAAATATCTCCTCGGCTTGTTACATAGATTATAAATTCTAAGTTTTAAATAAACGAGCCTCTCGCTATCGTGCTTCCTCATTTATTTAAAACCAAGAATTTATACATCTATTCCACGGCACATTCGTCGATGATTTCAAAAAAAATAATAAAGACCTTTACTGGAAGATACTTGAAACTTAAAACAAATATTCTTGTCATTCTTGATAAGGAATGATATAATCTAAAAAATAATTAATAGGAGAAGAGAGTATGGCGGATGTTAAATGGACAAAAGAACAGTTACAAGCAATTCATGAAAAAGAATCTAATATACTAGTTGCAGCAGCTGCTGGAAGTGGTAAAACAGCTGTATTAGTAGAAAGAATTATTAATAAAATCATTAATGAAAAGATAGATATAGATAGATTATTAGTTGTAACCTTTACAAATGCAGCAGCAGCTGAAATGAGAGAAAGGGTATTAGAAGCAATTTATAAAAAATTAGATGAAACCCCAGAAAATGAAAATTTGCAAAGACAAATTACTTTATTAAATAAAGCTAGTATTTGTACGATTGATTCATTTTGTTTAGATGTGGTAAGAAATCATTTTTATGAACTAGAAAATATATCTCCGAATTTTAGAATTGCAGATACAACAGAAATTGAGTTATTAAAACAGGAAGTATTAGAAGATATATTTGAAGAAAAATATGAAAATCAAGACGTGGATTTTGCCGAATTAATTAATACCTATACAAGTTACAGAAATGATACACCTCTAAAAGAATTGATTATAAAAATCTATACATATATTCAAAGTAATCCATTTCCAAATCAATGGTTAAATGAAAAAATAGAAATGTTTCATATTCAAGACTTTGAAGAAGACTTTAGTAAAAATCCATGGGGAGAAATTTTGCTAAAAGAAGTAGAAGAAGAATTAATTGATGATGTCAATACATTAAAAGAACAACAACAAAATTTAGAAAGAAATCCAGAATTAGAAAAATATGCAAAAACGATTTTTGATGATATTGATAAATTAGAAATGTTAAAAATCAATTTAAATAGTTGGGATAAGGCATATGCCATTTATAGCAATTTGACATTTGCTACATGGCCAAGACAAAAAGTTGATTCCGCAATCAAAGACCAAGCAAAATTGGTAAGAGATGATATTAAAAAGAAAGTTACTAAAAAATTAAATAAAATCTTTATATATAACTCTGAAGAAGCCAATCGTGATATAGCAGACATGTACCCAATCTTAGTAAAATTGAAACATCTTATATTTGAATTTGGAGAAGAATTTTCAAAAAGAAAAAGAAATAAAAATATCGTAGATTTTAATGATATTGAACATTTAGCATTACAAATTTTGATAAAAGAGGAAGAGGGAAAAGTAGAGCCAACAGAAGTTGCGAAAAACTATAAAGAAAAATTTGTCGAAATTGCCATTGATGAGTATCAAGATAGTAATATGGTACAAGAATATATTTTAACAGCAATTTCAAAAGGCAATAATATCTTTATGGTAGGAGATGTCAAACAAAGTATTTATAAGTTTAGACAAGCGATGCCAGATTTGTTTTTATCAAAATATAAAACATACAAATTAAAAGAAAATAAAAAAGATGAAGATGATTTGAAAATACAATTATTCAAGAACTTTAGAAGTAGAGAAAATGTACTAGATTTTACCAATCTAATATTCCAAGACATTATGAGCGAAAATTTAGGAGAAATAGACTATACAGAGGAAGAATATTTAAATTTGGGAGCTAGTTATGAAAAGACAGTACAAGAACTAGAAACAGAAATACATATTATTGATTTGAAAGAAAAAGAAGATTTAGCACCAGAAGAGGAAGCAAGGGGGATTGAAGAACAACAGGATAATGATGATACTGAAGAAGCAGCAGAAGAACGAGTAGAAGACATACAAGTTGAGGCAAGATTTGTAGCCAATAAAATAAAATCATTAGTAGAAAGTCATTTTCAAGTATTTGATAGAAAAATCAATGGATTTAGAGATATTCAATATAAAGATATTGTTATTTTGCTAAGATCTACAAAAGTCAATGCACCAATTTTTGAAGAAGAAATTATCAATTTAGGCATGCCAGTATTTTCTGAAAGCTCTCAAGAATATCTAGATTCTATTGAAATTCAAACCATTATGAGTTTATTAAAAATTATAGATAATCCAATCCAAGATATTCCGTTAGTGACTGTTTTAAGGTCACATATTGGAAACTTTACAGATGATGAATTGGTAGAAATTCGATTATCTGATAAATATGATAATTTTTATACAGCCATGCAAAAAGCAAGAATTAATGTAAGTCATGAATTAAAAGAAAAAATAGATACTTTCTTTCATAATTTAGAAACATGGAGAAAAGAAAAAGAATATTTAGCATTAGATGAATTTATCTGGAAATTGTATTCAGACACCCATTATTATACATATGTAGGACTTATGCCAAATGGAGATTTAAGGCAAGCCAATTTAAAAATGCTATTTGAAAGAGCAAAACAATATGAAACAGCAAGCTTTAAAGGATTATATAATTTCATACAATTTATAGAAAAACTTCATGTAGGAAGTAATGATTTAGGAGCTGCAAAACTAATCGGAGAAAATGATGATGTTATCAGAATTATGAGTATTCATAAGAGTAAGGGATTGGAATTTCCTGTTGTCTTTTTATCTGCGACTGGTAAACAATTTAATTTAATGGATTTAAATCAAAATATATTATTACATCAAGAATTAGGAATTGGTGTAAAATATATTGATTATGAAAGACAAGTTCAATATGATACCTTAACAAAAGAAGCTATCAGAAATAAAATTTTGACAGAAACCTTGTCAGAGGAAATGAGAATATTGTATGTTGCTTTAACAAGAGCAAAAGAAAAATTATATATCACTGGATTAAAAAGAGATTATGAGAAAGAAATCGAAAATATGCAAAAACAAGTCAGTCGCTATCATAAGGTAAATGATAAGATAAACTATATTTTAGTGAAAAAATATAAAAAATATTTAGACTGGATTTTATTAGTGTATCTATATGAAAAAGAAAATAAAGACAAATTATTAACATTAAATGTATGGAATAAACAAGAACTATTAAAATCTTTTGCAAAGCCAAAAGAAGAAATGATAGATATTAAAGAAAAGTTAGAAAATATAGCTATTCCAAAAGAAGAGTTTGAAAAAATAAATACCATTTTGGAATATACATATATGCATCAACTATCAACGACGATTCCAACAATGACATCTGTTACAAAAATTAAGCAAATGAAAATGAAACAAAAAAGCAATATAGATATGCAATTTAGTATAAATTCAGATACAGATGCAGATACAAATATCATAAAGAGTAAAGAAAACACAAAAGAAATTATCGAGCAAAATCAGTTAGAAAATGAAATGAAAACAGAAAATCAACTAACTTTCAATAAACCAAACTTCATGAGAGAAGATAAAGAAGATATTATCACTCCTGCACAAAAAGGAACTCTCGTTCATATGTGTATGCAAAGATTAGATGAAACAAAAGAATATACTTTAGAAATGATACTGGCTTTAATTAAAGATTTAGTAAAAAGAGAAATTATAACAGAAAAAGAAGCAAAAGCAATTAACCCATATAAAGTATTAGAATTTACGAAATCAATCATTTGGAACGAACTAAAACATGCGAAAAAGGTATACAAAGAAAGACCATTTTTTATTAATATACCAGCAAAAGAAATTTATGATAAAGACATAGAAGAAGAAATTTTGGTACAAGGAATTATTGATTTATATTATATTAACCAAGAGGAACAAATAATTTTAGTAGATTATAAAACAGATTATGTAGAAAAAGGAAAAGAAAATGAGTTGGTAGAAAAATATATTTCACAATTAGAATTATATAAACAGGCATTAGAAGAAAGTTTACAAAGAAAAGTAGATAAAACCTATATATATTCCGTATATCTAGGAAAAGAAATTGAAATCGCTTGAAAATTATGTAGACTTTTGGTATAATTAATATAGATTGGAAAAAAATGGGGAGATAGTCGAAAAATAATTACAATTTTGACTGTGTCAAAATTGAATTCTTTTCCGACTAGACTTATGCCTTTAGGAAGGAATGAGTTAAGAAATGAAAAGAGTAAAAACATTATTCATGTATGCCTTATGGGTCGTACTGTTTATTATATTTTCTGATTTTTTAATTAATGTTGGCTTAAATTCATCATATAGACCCATAGAAAGAAGAGACAATGTATCACAAGTCAATGTATATCAAGCAGAGGCAACACTTGTTAATGGAAGAATAAGAGGATTGATAACAAATTCAGAAACAGATAACATTAGTAACAAATATTTAGAATTTGATTTTTATTCTAAAAGAGATGTATTTTTAGGAAGAAAAATTATCGATATCAATGAATTACAAGCAGGAGAAACACAAAACTTTGAAATATTATTCAAATTGGAAGATGTAGATTATTATACAGTCAGTGTATTAGATGAAAGACCAGAAGGTGAAGAAATAGAGATTCTTCCAGAAGGTTGGACAACGACAGATGTGGTAATAGCCACAGCAATCACATTACTAATTTTCTGGTAATGTCCTTTTGGGGACGTTTCTGTTTGGGACATTTTTATGTAAATTTTTATAAACGAATAGAAAAGGATTCTCTATTCTAGCTTTAAATTAAAAAAATATAGAATATAAAATGAATTTTCTAAAATAAAACTGTGATTCTCTTGCAATGCTGTTTCTGAATGCAAAGGAAATCACAGTTTTATTAATAATATCTCAATTCAAATTTAAATATGCAAAATTGTTTCATTCTTAAATATACCCAATTGTTACATTTTTTAGCTTTGCAATTCTAAAGAAAAATTTACATAAAAATGTCCCAAACAGAAACGTCCCCAAAAGGACAAAAGGGAAAAAATGAGTCCGTCCCAAAATTCCCTTGAATTAGTTTTTTGGTGTTACATGAAGGGTTTTGTTATTTTTATAAATCACCATACCAGGTTTTGCACCATTTGGTTTTTTTACATATTTTACTTCGCAAATATCCACAGGCACATTAGAAGAATTTTTAGCTTTGCTGTGATAAGCAGCAATTTCTGCACATTTTAATAAAATATCGTTTTCAGGAACAGGAGTGCCATTTAAAACTAAAATGCAATGGCTTCCATGAATGTCTTTGGTATGAAACCATAAATCTGTCTTTTTGGCATATTTTAACGTGAGATAATCATTTTCCATATTGTTTCTACCAACTAAAAGGGTATAGTCTTCAATTTTATATTTGATTGGATTGAAATGTACATATTTATTTTTTGTTAATTTTGATTTTTTTACTTTTGGATTTTTCTTTTCTTTATATTTTTCTGTTCTTTCTTTAAAGACAGAGCTTTCTGAAATTTCCTCAAATACACTACTAATATCTTCTATGGTTGAACAAGCTTCTAGTTCATAAATAACACTTTCTATATAGTCTAAATCTTTCATAGTTTCTTCTTTTTGTTCGCCAACTATCAATAAAGCATTTTTTAATTTATTATATTTTTTGAAAAATAGTTTGGCATTATGACTAGGAGAATAGCGTTTATCTAAAGGAATAGTAATTATTTTATTATTGTCATAGTAATTTTCCAAAGATACAGTATCTGTGTTTTCATTTTTTATTCTATACAAGTTTGCTGTAATAAGTTCACCATATAATTTGTAAGTGTCCATATGGTCACATTCTTTTAATTTTTCATTAATGTTATATAATCTTTTATTATATTTTTTTAGTGTATCTAATATCAATTTTGAAACACTATTTCTATATACCTTAAATTCTTCAGATGTTTCTTTATGAAAATAATAATCATCAATAAAAAAGTTAAGAGAAAAAGAATCTGAAGATGAATCTCTTTTGCATAAAACATAATCTTTTACATTTCCTTTAACATCTTTTATTGTATCAAATCCTAATTGTAAAGAATCTGTTGCATCAATGATATTTTTTATATTTGTATAAATTGATTCTAAGCTGTTATCTTTTATTTTTAAAGAAGTATCTAAGGATAGTGTTTCTATGATGTGATTGACAAAGTTTTTACTAATTCCATTAAATACATTAGAAATTTGTGAAGGTAGATCAGAAATATGCATTTTTTCAAAATCTAAATTTAATTTTAACTTGAAAGCTTGAAAACTATGTACCTCTAAAAAATTCAATTTATTTGTAGAAGGATACACATATTTTACATGTGGGACAATTTCTCTGGTTAATTCATTATCAGAAGAAATATGTCTTAAGCTATCTATAATCATATTATTTTCATCAACTAAAATGACATTACAATGTCTACCCATTAATTCTATAATTAATTTTTTGGTAATAATATCATCTATGTCATCAAAACCTTCAAATTCAATGGTAATGACTCTTTCTAAATTTACTGAGATAATATTTTTTATACGCAATCCAATTAAATATTTTCTTAACAACATACAAAAATTCAATGCGGTTTTAGGATTTGGTTTTGCATGAGTTGTTAAATGTAATCGATAGTTTTGTGCATTTGTACAAATATTTAATGCGTAATTGACACCATTTAAATAAAATCCTAGAATAATATCATTTTTATTTGGCTCATATATTTTATCAATTCGACCACCTATTAATTGTTGTAATTCAGAGGTAATTGCTTTTGTAACAATTCCATCAAATGCCATATTTTGTCACTCCTTTATTTGCATTTGTCATATATCATACCATATTTTTATGAACAAATCTAGATTTATGATAAAATCTATTGATAATCAATTGTAACGAAATATAAAATGGTTTTCTTTTTTATTTTTCTTGTTATTTTTGTGGAAAGTATGATATACTATAACATATATTTTAGAAATGGAGATTAGAAGATGTCAAAACCAATTGTAGCAATTATAGGAAAGCCTAATGTGGGAAAATCAACTTTTTTTAATTATCTAGTAGGAAGTAGAGTATCTATTGTACAAGACACACCAGGTGTTACAAGAGATAGGATTTATGCAGATACCAATTGGAGAGGAAGAAATTTCACATTAATAGATACTGCGGGAATTGAACCAGAATCAGAAGATATTATTTTGTCGCAAATGAGAGAACAAGCGAATTTAGCAATTACAATGGCAGATGTCATTATCTTTTTGACAGATATCAAACAAGGAATAACAGCAGCAGACCAAGAAATTGCAGTTATGTTAAAAAAATCTGGAAAACCAATTGTGTTAGTATGTAATAAGGCAGATAATTTTGAAAAAGATAGAGAAGAAATTTACGAATTTTATAATTTAGGATTAGGAGATCCTTATCCAATATCTGCAAGTAATGCTATAGGTATCGGAGATGTACTAGATAAAATTTATGAAAGTTTTCCAGAAAAAACACAAGATGAAGATGAAGAAGATATTATAAAAGTAGCGGTTATTGGAAAACCTAATGTAGGAAAATCATCTTTGATTAATAAAATATTAGGAGAAAATAGAACAATCGTCAGTGATATAGCAGGTACAACAAGAGACGCTATTGATTCTAGGTTTGAAAATGAAAAAGGAAAATATATTTTAATCGATACAGCTGGAATTCGAAAAAAGAGTAAGGTAAAAGAATCCATAGAAAAATTTAGTATTATGCGAACACTATTAGCAATTGAAAGAGCAGATGTCTGCTTAATGATGATTGATGCTTTAGAAGGAGTTACAGACCAAGATGCCAAAATTGCAGGAGAAGCACATGAAGCAGGAAAAGGAATTATCATTGTTGTTAATAAATGGGATGAATATGAAAAAGAAACAGGTACATTAGAAAAATATAAAAAAGAAATTTATAACAAATTATCCTATTTGTCTTATGCACCAATCATATTCATATCTGCAAAAACAGGACAAAGGGTTAATAAACTATTTGACATGATTAATCATGTTAATGAGCAAAATAGTTTGAGAGTATCCACTTCTGTTTTAAATCAAGTAATCAATGAAGCAATTGCTATTGTACAACCACCAACAGATAAAGGAAAAAGACTAAAAATATTGTATGGAACGCAAGCAACAACGAAACCACCAACATTTGTCATATTTGTGAATGATAAAGAATTGTTCCATTTCTCTTATGAAAGATATTTGGTTAATCAATTTAGAAAAGAATTTGGACTAGAGGGAACTCCAGTTAGAATTATTGTAAGAGAAAAGGTTGAAAAATAAAATTGAATTCTTTTCCAACCAGATTCGTATTTAAAGAAAAGAATGTGAACAAAATAAAAGATGGATAATATAAAGGAGGTAAAATATGGTATTTAATGTAATAACAGGAATTATTGCTTATTTAATCGGAAGTATTAACTTTTCAGTTATCTTAAGTAAAAAAATGGCAGGATTTGATGTAAGAGAAAAAGGAAGTGGAAATGCAGGAACAACCAATATGCTTCGTTCTGTTGGAAAGAAAGCAGCAGCACTCACTTTAATTTGTGATATTTTAAAAGGTGTTGTAGCTATTTTAATTGCGATGTTTATTGGTTGGGCTTTTAAGGTAGAAAATCAATCATTATTAGTTCAAATAGCAGGAATCGCAGTTGTACTTGGACACACATTTCCAATATTTTTTGGTTTCAAAGGAGGAAAAGGTGTTGCCACTTCATTAGGAATTTTAATTATGAGTAACTGGCAAATTGGATTAATTTGTTTAGTATTTGGTGTATTATTAATTGCATTAACTAGAATGGTATCTGTGGGTTCATGTGCAGCAGCCGTTTTATTTCCAGTGTTAACCTTATTTATAACAGACAATTATATTGTCTCACAAGGAAGTGGATATTTAATTTATAGTATTATATTAGCTGTGATTGTATTATTTAATCATAGAAGTAATATAAAAAGAATTATGACTGGAAAAGAAAATAAAATTAGTTTTAAAAAATAGCAAAAGCACATATAATCAATCAAGGATGATATATATAATGTAATTTTAATTTAGAAATGATGTATGTCAAATGGAATATAAATTTGTCATAAAACAAAAGAATAAAATACATAGAAAAGGAAGGAATGAAACAAAGTGAAAAATATAGCAATCATAGGAAGTGGAAGTTGGGGAGTAGCATTAGCAACACATCTTGCAAGATGTGGAAATAAAATAAAAATATGGTCTTTTTCAGAAGAAGAGAAAGAAATGATAAATAAAGAAAAAAGATGTAAATTCTTACCAAAAGTAGAATTGCCAGAAAATATAGAATGTTTTACAAATTTTGAAGAAGTAATCAATGATTCAGAATTTATTTTACATGTAACACCATCAAAATTCACAAGAGATGTATTTAAACAATACAAACAATATGTTGGTAAAAAACCAGTTATTATATGTTCAAAGGGATTTGAAAAAGATTCTTTAAAAACATTAGATGAAGTATTAGAAGAGGAATTACCAGATGTTCGAATAGGTGTACTATCTGGACCTAGTCATGCAGAAGAAGTATCAATTGCAATTCCAACAGTATTGGTTATTGCCTCTAAAGATCAAGAAATATTAAATATGATACAAGATACATTTATGTGTCCAGAAATGAGAATCTATACATCAAATGATGTAAAAGGTGTCGAATTGGGAGGAGCATTAAAAAATATCATTGCATTTTGTGCAGGTGTGGCAAGTGGAATTGGACTTGGAGATAACACATTTGCAGCCTTAATCACAAGAGGATTAGGGGAATTAACAAGATTAGGTGTTGTATTAGGAGGAGAAAAAGATACTTTTTATGGATTAAGTGGTTTAGGAGACTTAATTGTTACCTGTTTAAGTGAACATAGTAGAAATCGTAAAGCAGGAAAATTGATAGGACAAGGAAAGACATTGGAAGAAGCAAAAAAAGAAGTCGGAATGGTTATTGAAAGTATAGACAATATAGAAGTAGCCTATGAATTAGGAAAAATACATAATGTATATATGCCGATTGTGGAAACGGTATATCAAGTCATTTATGACAAACTTGATCCAAAAGAAGCAGTTAATAATTTAATGACAAGAGAGAAAAAAAGTGAATAATATAGTAAGATAAAGGAAATAATAAGATGTAAGATGGTATATTGAAAGGAATGTTGTAAATGGATTTTTTTGATAAATTAGGAAAGAAGGCAACAAAAGCATGTAAAGTTACAGCAGATAAAACAGGGAAACTTGCAAAAGAAACAAAACTAAAATTCAAGATGAGCGAATTAAAATCAAAAATTGAAGACATTTACGAAGAAATAGGAAAAAAAGTATATGAAAAACATGTACAAAAAGAAGAAATTTCAACAAATGATTTACTAGAAGAATGTAAACAAATTGATGCAATCAGTAATGAAATTGAAAGAATAAGACAAGAATGTTTGGACTTAAAAGATAAAAAAATATGTCAAAAATGTTTCAAAGAAATTGATAAAAATATGAAGTTCTGTCCAGAATGTGGTGCAAAACAAGAAGAGGAAGAGGCAAAAGAAGTAGAAGTTTTAGAAAAAACAGAAGATGAAAACAAATCTGTTTCTGAAACTTCAGAATACACAGAAAGTCAACAAGAACATAATGAAGAAGAGAAGGAAGAAACACCAGAAGTCCAAACAAATCTAGAAAAAACAACAGAAGTAGAAATTAATCCTGACCCACAAAATATATCAGAAGATGAAATGAAAAATATAGGACAGTAAAATAAATAAATTCTGTCAAATTCCTGGGTATATTCATTTTGATAAATTTCTCGATTCAATACGAATATACTAAGGCGTTTGGCAGAATTTGATTTTAAGAAAACTGTATTTTCAGAAGCAAAATTACATAGAAAAAATTGTAGAACAAAAGTAGGTGATAGAAATGAAAATCGTTGTACAAAGAGTCAAAGAAGCAGAAGTAAAAGTAGATGGAAATGTTGTGGGAAAAATTGGAAAAGGTTTTTTAGTATTATTAGGTGTTACACATGAAGATACAAAAGAAAATGCAGATTACTTAGTAAAAAAACTATGTAAATTAAGAGTTTTCAAAGATGAAAATGATAAAATGAACTTAGCATTAAAAGATGTCAATGGTGAATTGTTAATTGTATCACAATTTACATTATATGCAGATTGTTCACAAGGAAATAGACCTTCTTTTATAGAAGCTGCTAAACCTGATAAGGCAGAAGAATTATATGAATATTTTTGCGCAGAATGTGCCAAAAATGATATAAAAGTAGAAAAAGGTGTCTTTGGGGCAGATATGAAAGTAAGTTTAATCAATGATGGACCAGTAACCATTATTATAGAAAAATAGAGAAAAATTTTTATAAGAATTCAAAAGTTACGAATTAAAGCTTGAAATACCTTTTAAGAGGGGAGCTTGTGTTATCCTATATTTCATAAATTTTTCGGCTCAATACGATAATTAAGAATTTGTAACATCATCTATTGCGCCTCTTTCACTCAGGCCCTCACTACGTGAGTACCGTGAACATCCCTCAATAGATGATTAACAAATTCTAAATTATCTCCAATCACATTCAAAATTTATTCAATCTAGGATAACACAAGCTCCCCTCTTAAAAGGTATTTCAAGCTTTAATTGGTAATTAGTAGGGAAATCGTTCATATAAGTATTTTATAATTTCATTACCGTTTTGTTGATTAATATTGATATAAACATGTTTATCAAGACAAATCCACATGTAAATACAATAATCTTCCATATTATCTAAAAACACCCCAACAATTTCAGCCAATTCAATCGGATTTACATATTGTTTCTCCCAAGTAAAATCTTGATAGATTTCAAGATTTGTATTATAAAACTTACTTAAAAATTTATTTAATTCTCCTTTTTTTTCACTATATAAATTAACAGTCACATACATAATTTTCTCCATAAATAATGTTTATATTATGTATTA
This sequence comes from Bacillota bacterium, assembly GCA_963929465.1. Taxonomy (GTDB): domain Bacteria; phylum Bacillota; class Clostridia; order TANB77; family CAG-508; genus CAG-269. Next base: position 2,579 of record CAWVJG010000043.1, on the reverse strand, counting down.
TGAAAAAATAATTTCATTTTTATACAAGAATAAACGAGTCAAAAAATGTAAATACTAAGAAAAAGATAGATGAAAAATCTTCATGTAAAAAGAAAGTTTATTTTTATATGTAATACAAAAAATTATGGAGGGATTTTTTTGAAAAAATTTAAAATTATTTCCTATATTATATTACTAATTGTATTGGTTGTGTTAGCATTAACAGTTTATACAAGTGCGACACAAAATGATGAACAAGATGAAAATGAAAAGGTAACTTCAGAAATTCGATATTTGGACACAAAATTAGTAGAATTATTTAATCATATGAATCACATAGAAACAAGAAATTATCAGATATATACAACTAAAATAGAAGAATCTAGGTCAGCCCAAAATTCTGGGGGAGGCACTTCGGGAAAAAATTCTGGATCTGATTCTAGCTCTAATTCTAATTCTGATTCTGACTCTGGGTCTGGCTCAGATAGTTCTTCTACAGAAAGTAATAGTGATCAAACCCAAACAGAGAATACAGGAGAAAATTACGAAATGCAGGCAGCAGGAATTTTAACAACCAATAGAGATATAGATTGGAACACTTGTAAAAATGAAGCAGAATTGATTTATACCTCTATTTCAACAATTACATTAGATTTATATCGCTTAAATGCATCACAAGAGAATATATTAAATTTTAATAAGAATATTGACAGTTTAACTGTAAGTTTAGAAGAAGAAAATAAACAAGGAGCCTTAGATAATTTAGTAAAGGTATATGAATATATACCAAAGTTTGCACAAACCATTGTAGATGACACATTATATAAAACAGTATTAGAAACGAAATTAAATGTTTTTAGAGGATATGCAAAACTAGATAGTGGAGATTGGGCAGGAATTAGTACAAACATGACAGATGCGATTAATGTATATTCAACATTATTAACCAATACCCAAATAGATGCAAATAAGCAAACAAGTATTAATAAAGGATATGTCATGTTAAATGAATTAAAAAATGCAGTAGATACACAAAATACATCTGTATTTTTGATAAAATATAAAAATTTACTAGAAGAAATCAATCATTTATGATATAATAACAGATAGAGTAAATTGAATAGTCGCTGGTAAATCTCCGAAAGGAATTACGAGAGGAAAGTCCGGGCTCCATAAGAGCAATGATGCTAGATAACGTCTAGTGGGGGCGACCCTAAGGAAAGTGCAACAGAAAATAACCGCCAATTTTTGGTAAGGGTGAAAAGGTGAGGTAAGAGCTCACCAGCAATATGGTGACATATTGTGTTTGTGTAAACCCCATCAGGAGCAACACCTTAAAGAGAAGATTAAGCCAGCTCTGGCGCCTTCTCAACTTGCGTGGCTTGAGATATATAGTGATATATATCCTAGATAAATGACTATTTTAAACGACAGAACCCGGCTTACAGATTTACTCTTTTTTTATTTAATTCAATAAAAAATCACATTACACAGAACATGCTTTTCATATCATCTGGCAAAGGACAAGTAAAACATTGTTCTTTTTTTGTGACTGGATGAATAAAAGATACCATATAACTATGTAATGCTTGTCTAGAAATAAAAGGCGAAGGACTTCCATATAAAGTATCGCCAAGTAATGGATGACCAATATGACTAAAATGCACACGTATCTGATGTGTTCTACCAGTTTCTAATTGGCATTTCACTAACGAAAGTGATTTTATATCATTTTGAGAATGAATTTGAAATTCTTTTACAACTTCATAAATCGTTTTAGAAGGTTGTCCAGTAGAATTTACATATCTTTCAATAATACTACCAGGCTTCCTAGCAATTGGTAAATCAATTATTCCAGTTTTTTTATCTAAAATTCCTTCAACAATACAAAGATACTCTTTTTTAAAAGTATTTTCTGTCATTTGTTGACTAAGTGATTCTTGGATATAAGCACATTTTGCAAAAATAACCAAACCGAGAGGTATTAAAATCTAATCGATTAACAGGTCTAATCTTTTTGTGTAAGCCAATGGAATCAAAATGAAACTTTATGCCATTGGATAATGAATCAGCATAGTGTAAAATAGAAGGATGAATAGCCATACCAGTAGGTTTATTGACAATTAATAACCATTCATCTTCATAAATGATGTCTAAATCCATTTTTGTAGAAACGACATTATCATTATTTTCAGAATAATCAAAATGGATTGTTAGAACATCATTTACTTCAAAAGAATTTCTGGTATCACAAATAGAACCATTCAGTAGGATATAATTTCCTTCAATTAATTTCGTTAATAAACGATTAGAAATGTGTAGTTCATTTTTCAAAAGTGAATGGATATTTTCATATTTATTTTTATCATAGTCATTTATACAATATTTTAGTTTCATAGATTCTCCTCTAAAAATGATATAATAAGTATATACTATATAGGTGTAAAAATCAATGCTTGTTACAGTTCAGACCTCCTACTCTCTAAGAGGGTTTCTGTTCAGAGTAGTATACAAAGGGGAAGTATTTATAAATTATTTATTACTCGGTTCAATACAAATATTAAGAAATTCTAAAATCATTTTATGGCACCCTTTCACTT
>CAWVJG010000042.1:0-29723 GCA_963929465.1 Bacillota bacterium | reverse complement strand
TTTCTAAGCACAAGTCTTTTAAATGATTTGCATATATGCTAGACATCATATCAATATCAACACCTGCATTAATAGCATTTCTTGCTGCTTCTGTTTCATTTGCAGAATACCCATGTGTTATAGTTTCTTCAACAGCCCCATAGTCTGAAATAATAATTCCTTTAAATCCTAATTCTTTTCTGATTACCTCTTGAATTAGCCATTTATTTACTGTAGAAGGAATTCCATTTAATATATTAAATGATGTCATTAACACTTCTGCTCCTGCTTCTATTGCTGCTTTATATGCTGGTAAATAATATTGTCTAAATTCTCTTTTTGACATATCTACTGTGTTGTAGTCTCTTCCAGCTTCTACTGCTCCATATGCTGCTATATGCTTCACACAGGATGCCATTTTTCCTACCTCTGAAAGATTTTTTCCTTGATATGCTTTCACCATTGTTCTCGCATAAATTTCTCCTAGAAGAGGATCTTCTCCTCCTATGGATTCCATGACTCTTCCCCATCTAGCATCTCTTGATAAGTCTACCATTGGTGAAAAATTAACATTAGCACCTGCTATGCTAGATTCCATGCTAGATATTTCTGTCATCTCTTTTATCGCTTTCGTATTCCATGAACAGCCTTGTGCAATTGGTATGGGAAATGCAATCTTATATCCATTAATAATATCATCCATAAATAGAAGAGGTATTTTTAATCTGCTTTTAGATAAATATTCATCTTGTACCTTTTTTACTTTTTCTGTTCCTATAATATTTAAGACAGAACCTACATGATATATTTTTTCCTTAGATAGATGTAAATCCTTTAATGGGCCTGTTAATACACTGTTTGTATCTTCTGATAGGAATACATCTCCTGTAATTTGTACCATTTGGCCTATTTTTTCTTCTATTGTCATTTCGTTTAATAATTCTACTATTTCCTTATGCTTCATGCCAACCTCCATTCAAGCAATTTGACTCTCTATATAGGATTTCTTTTTAATATTTAAGATTTCTAATCCTTTTTGTATATATTCATTTTTCATAAAATGCTTCCATAGTAATTGAGATAAATAGTTTTCTATCATCATCATAGATATGCCTTTATCTATTCCAATCACTTCTTTTGAATACCATTCTCCATTTTCTAAATTATATCCATCGATAAAACCATATTTTCCCCATAATTTGGGATAATGATTGTAAAAATTTTCTAATGCCTTTATACTTAATTCTGGTGTAAATACAATCGAACCTGCTGCACCACAAGGACTAACTGTTCCATCATTTTGTTTATCCACATCTGCTAAAGCTGGCATTGCTCCATATTCTCCAGAATATCCCTTAGGTCCTAAACATGGTGTCAGTCCCCATGAATCTTCACCAAATGTTTTAAATCTATCTTTATTTTTCATGCAATATGTCCTATTTGCTATGGTTGCTTTTTTTGAGTTTTCAAACCAGTCAATTCCATTTTCATCTTTTCTATCTCTAAAATCTATCCATGCATGAGAAAATTGGTAAGTAAATAATGTTCCACAATATGTATAAATAATATCTTTTATTCCTTCATATGTGCATTTTTCTTTTTTTATATCATCATACATTGTTTTTTGAATTGGATATGTTGGAGAAGCTACACCTAAAACATATAGCATCAGCTGCTCAGCATACATATCCCAATGTCCCCAAAATCCCATTTCTGGTTTATATCCCATATAAAAATAATTACTTTCTTTATTTCGATACCATTCCCAATCCACTCTTTTATATAGTTCTTCTGCTTTTTGTTTTACTTGTCCTTGAAAATATTCGCCGACTAATATGGCTCCACATATAAAAATAGCTGTGTCAATGATTGATATTTCACAATTCCATTCTCTCTTTCCTGTATGTATATTTACAAAATGATAATAAAATCCGTTTTTTCCTTCTACATAGTTTAAAAAAGTATCTAGAGTTTTACTTGCTCTTTTATAAGCTTCTGAATAAGAAATCCAATTTCTATTAGCTCCAATCACTAAAGCTGCTAATCCATACCCAACAGATGCAATACTTGCAATTTCATCTGCATACATGTCCTTATCTTTTATTAAGCCATATCCTCTACTTTTTGAGTCTACATTTGCTTCTTTTATGAAGAAATGATAACTTGCTTTCAACTCTTTTAATAATAATGTGTCTCCATATTTCTTTAGTAATCTCATATATTTTTCACCTCTAATATTATCTTAGCATGTCTTTTCACTTTTTCCTATGGAAATTATTGGCGAACTTTAGACCAATATTTTAGAGGCCACAAACTGTGACCTCTATACATATTTTTTCTATATATTATTTATATTCTTCCATAAGTTCATCTCTCACTTTTTTATCTAATGCTAAAATTTCTTCCACAGATGTTAATGGCATTACTTTATGATTGTCTAAAGCTTTTTCAATCATTCTTGGTATCTCTGTATAAGTAATTTCTTTATCTAAAAATTTCTTTACTGCCACTTCATTTGCAGCATTTAAAACAACTTGTGCACTATGTCCCATTTCTATTGCTCTAAAAGCTAATTTTAAACATTTAAATTTTTCTAAATCTGGCTTTTCAAATTTTAGTGTTTGCACTTCAAATAAATCTAATTTTTCAATTCTGTTTTCTAATCTCGTTGGATAATTTAATGCATATGCGATTGGAATTTGCATATCTTTTGGTCCAATATTGGCCATAATGGTTCCATCTTTAAATTGTACCATAGAATGTACTAAACTTTGTCTATGCACAACTACTTGAATATTTGATGGATCTACATCAAATAACCATCTAGCCTCTATGACTTCAAATCCTTTATTCATCATTGTAGATGAGTCAATGGTAACTTTTGGTCCCATTTTCCATGTTGGATGGTTTAGAGCTTGTTCTGGGGTGATATCATCTGTAATTGGTTTATCAAAAAAAGGTCCTCCTGATGCAGTTAATAATATCTTGTCAATAGGATTGGTTTCTTCTCCTCTTAAACATTGCATAATAGCACTATGTTCACTATCTACTGTAAGTAACTCTGTTTTATATTCTTTTGCTAAATTCATAATCAAAGAACCACCTGCTACCAATACTTCTTTATTGGCTAAGGCAACTTGTTTGGTGTGTTTTATCATGTTGTAAGTTGGTTCTAATCCTGAAATCCCAACTAAAGCTGATACAGCAATATCTGCATCTTCTAATTTAGAAATTTCTCTTAATCCGTCTTCCCCATAATAAATATCTAAATTAGGAAATTCTTTTTTTAATCTGTCTGCATTTTCTTTTGCTGTAATATACACATGTTTTGGTTGAAATTTATGAATTTGCTCAATCAATCTTTCAATATTTCTTCCAGCAACTAATGTAATTGCTTGAAACAAATCAGGATTTTCCTCCACAATTCTTAATGTTGTTGTTCCAATGGAACCTGTTGAACCAAAAATAGATATTTTTTTCATTTATAATTCCTCCTATAATTTTTTTATCCTTTCTTCTATTTGTTTATCTTCCTTTATTTTTTCTTTAATTATATCAGTCATTCATTTTTTTAGCAATTATTTTCCTTAAAATAACAAAGAAGTAGATCAATCATTTGATTTCTTAGATTAAGTTACCTCGTTTTGTTTCTTTAATGTGAAATATCTTCATTTATATTTTCAATATAATATTCTCTAATTTTCATTATTAGCTCATTTTTATCACATCCTAGTTTATCTGATAAATCTTCTAACACATCATCGACATCTTCTCCCATATCAATTCTCTTAAGAATTTCCGTTTTTATTTGTGCTATATCTTTATCTTCATCATATACTCTATTTAAAGCTTCATTTTCTACATCTGATTTATCATCTTTTACTTCAAGATTTCCATACTTATCTGTATTGTAACATGTTCTAGTTTCTCTTATTACAAAATTATCCAATATTATTTTGCCTTTCATTGCCAATTTGGCTCTCAGTGTTATTTTTCTAAAAAGTGCGTCTTCATCATCTTCATGATTTTTTTCTAAATCACCACATTTTTCTATAATATATAGAAATGTATCTGATGCATAATCATCTATCTTTGAAGCAATTTTATAATTGTTGCACAATTTTACTGCTATAGCTCTAGAAATATTTGTAATTCTATTTACATATTTCTGTATAAATTCTGTTGAACACCCTATTTTTTTCTTGCCATACCAACATCCATTTTGTTTTTCTAATATTTCTTTAATTTCCTTTACATCATAAATAAATATTGTCAATATATATTTTAAGCACTCTTCAAATGTAATATCATTTTCCTCTGCAAATGTTTTTATTTCTTGTTTTGAATGAAATTCTACATTTGTATTTTTTATACTATTTTTAAAATTATCTTTTGCTTTTTTTATTCTTTTGTTTAAAATTGGTTGTTTTAAGCCTTTTCGTAAAATTCCGTATATCAACACCGATTACTTCAGCAAAAGTTCTTTTAGTTCCTTGTTTACCAAATTTTTCATGAATTTTTTCAAATTCTTCTAAGTCTATCCTATATCCTAAATAATAACCATTACTATCAAGAGATTTAGATATCTCTGTACCATATTTTTCTAGCAGTCCTAAAAAAATTCTTGCTTTGATTTTTCTTTTTCCTCTCATATCATGCAATTTACTTTTAGGAATTTCTAATATTTGTTCTGCATAATCCCTTTCTAATAATCTAATAGGATATTTTATATATATTTCTCTCAAACAATCTATATCTATCCATTCACCTATTTGTAATTCCTTTAATATTCCTTGTTGTAAAGCTTTAATTTCATCTGGAGAAATTTTTTCATTTTGTAGTATAATCACTTTCTTTTTTGCGTTATTAGTAAATTTCAAACTATAAAATACTTCTTGTTTAATATCTAATATTTTCTCTGCAAATTCTTTTTCATTTAATGGGAAATAATTCTCATTATATATCCTTTTAAATTGTTCATAACTTATCATCTCTCCTATATGTAAATTTTCTTTTTGGATAAGTTTTTTTCTAAAATTAGATACTGTATTCTCATCTATTTCTAAGTTTTTTAATATAACTGCTTTATTTCCATTACTTTTGACCGTTCTAAGACTTGCCTCAGTTATATCTAACATTTTTTCAGCAAATTCTATTTCTGATAGAACAGTATAATATTTATCAAAAATTGCTTTAATTTCATCATAAATCTTTTCCTGCTTTTTATAAAGCTTTTCTTTCCAAATGATATATCTTCTTATTTTCAAAATTAATTCTTTATTTAAAGTTGTTTTCTTTAAAATCCTTACTCTTTTTTGTGGATTATACCTAATTTCTGTGTAGGCCTTATTTGTTATATCTAATATTTTATCCATAAAATCTATTTCTGATATTCTGATATGATGTTTTTCAAATAAATTTCTACATTGTTCATATGTTAATGTATCACCTGAATGCAGTTTTTCTTCTTTTAAAAGTTTTTCTTTAAAACTTCTAATTTCTTCATCACTAACTTCCTCATTTTCCAATATTGATGTCTTTGCTTTATCTGGTTTGGCTTTTATATTTCTAAGTCTAAAATTTGTAATATCTAGCATTTTTTCAAAATATTCCTTTTCTTCTAAAGGTAAGAAATATTGCTCATTTTCAAAAAACTGTCTTATTTTATTATAAGTTAGTTGTTGGTCTTTATGTAATCTTTCTTGACAAATCAGTTTTTCTCTTATATTTTTTATTCCTTGAGAATCGACTTGATAGTTTTTCAATATTTTTGCCGAACCCTTTGCATATTTCATGGCTTTTAAGGATAGTAAAGTAATCTCTAATATTTTTTCTGCAAATTCTTTCTCATTTAAAAAAATCCCTTCTTGCCCTAATATTTCTTGTGATTTTTTATAAATTTCAAGAAATTCTTGATAATATATGCTATCGTTTTTGCGCAGTTTTAGTGTGTATATTATTAATCTTTTACATTTTTCTAACTTATCTTTCAAAATTTTCTCCTCTAATCAAAATTTTCCGTATATTATTGTATCACTTTTATGAACATTATGTCAATTTGTAGCCATATAAGTAATACCTATCCGCACTTGGATAGGTATTATCAAATTACTTCATCTTTTCTTTTATTCTTACCAATGTATTTAATGCATCAATTGGTGTTAATTCATTTAAATTAATTTTATCAATTTCATGAGCAATTTCTGCTAATTTGAAATTATACATATCAAATTGGCCTTCTACTTGCTTCTTATCTTTCTTTTCTTCTTTTTTTCCTGTTAAGATATTTTTTCTTTCTAAAGATTTTAAGATTTTATTTGCCTCTTCTGTTACTAATTTTGGAACACCCGCTAATCTTGCTACATGAATACCATAACTTTCATCTGTTCCGCCTCTAACAATCTTTCTTAAAAAGATAATATCTTCTCCTTTTTCTTTAACGGCAATAGAATAGTTTTTTACACCTTCTATTTTTTCTTCTAGTTCAGTTAATTCATGATAGTGTGTTGCAAATAAAGTTTTTGCTCCGCATTTTTCTTTGTTGGCAATATATTCTGCTACTGCCCAAGCAATTGATAATCCATCATAGGTAGATGTTCCTCTTCCAATTTCATCTAAAATAACTAAACTGTTTGGTGTTGCTTCTTTTAAAATCGTTGCTACTTCCATCATTTCTACCATAAAAGTACTTTGTCCCATACTTAAATCATCAGATGCCCCTACTCTTGTAAAAATTTTATCTACTACCCCAATTTTTGCTTCTTCTGCTGGTACAAAACTTCCGACTTGTGCCATTAAGGTAATCAATGCCACTTGTCTCATATATGTTGATTTACCAGCCATGTTAGGTCCTGTTATGATAGATAATCTATTTTCATTTTTATCTAAATAGGTATCATTTTCAACAAATTCTCCTGCACCTAGCATTTTTTCGATAACAGGGTGCCTTCCTCCCTTGATATCAATAATACCTGAATTATCTACTTGTGGCATACAGTAATTCATATCTTCTGCTACCTGTGCAAATGATGCTAGCACATCTAAAGTAGATACCATTGTTGCTGTTTTTTGCAATCTGATAACATTTTTAGCAATTTCTTCCCTTATTTTCGTAAATAAATCATATTCTAGGCTAACAACTTTTTCTTCTGCTCCTAAAATTTGGTTTTCTAAGTTTTTTAGTTCTTCTGTAATATATCTTTCTGCATTTGTTAAGGTTTGTTTTCTGATATATCTTTCAGGAACTTGATCTAAGTTTGATTTGGTAACTTCTATGAAATATCCAAATACTTTATTAAATCCTACTTTTAAATTTTTAATTCCTGTTTTTTCTTTTTCATCAGCTTCTAATTGAATAATCCAATTTTTTCCTTCTGTTGTTGCTGTTTTTAATTTATCAACCTCTTCATTATATCCCATTTTAATGATTCCACCATCTTTTACAGTCATTGGTGGATCATCTATAATGGATTTTTCAATCAATTCATAAATATCTTGTAATTCATCTAGATTCTCATATATATCTTTTAACATTGGAGATTCCGTGGTTTGCAAAACACTTTTTACTTCTGGTAATCTTGCTAAAGAATTTTTTAATGTAATCATATCTCTTGCATTGGCATTACCATAAGCCATTTTACCTGCTAATCTTTCAATATCATAAACTTTTTTTAGATTATCTACAACATCTCCTCTTAGCATGACATTTTCTTTTAATTCTTTGACAGCTTCTAATCTTCTATTAATCTCTAAAGTATCAATTAATGGATCATTTAACCATCTTCTTAAGTGTCTTCCTCCCATAGAAGTTGATGTTTTATCTAACACCCATAATAAAGTTCCTTTTTTAGATTTATCTCTCATCTTTTCTGTGATTTCTAGATTTCTTCTAGCATTAATATCTAATGACATATATTTTGATATTTGATAAACCGTAATTTTATTAATATGGTCTAAACTCGTCATTTGCGTTTGTTCTATGTATTCAATTAATGCATTGATACTTGCTACTGCAAAACTTCTTTCTTCTATATTTTCAATTGGTTTTTGATTGGTATCTACTAAATTAAATCTTAATTTAATAATATCTGGTTTACTATCAAAAAATTTATCTTGAAATCTTGTAATATATGTACTAAAACGTTCTCTAATTTTACTCATTTCTTCTGTGCAATCTGCTAAATTAGAGTTGATTACTAACTCTGATGGTGAATATCTTGCAATCTCATCTAATAATTGTGGAAAATTATTATTGTCTTTAATTTCTGCTGCATAAAATTCTCCTGTTGATATATCACATACACTAATACCAAAATAGATTCCAGATTTAAAAATAGACATGATATAGTTATTTTTTCTTTCTTCAAGCATATTACTTTCTACAATGGTACCTGGTGTAACAACTCTAATAACCCCTCTTTTGACAATTCCTTTTGCATTTTTAGGATCTTCTAATTGTTCACATATAGCAACTTTGTATCCTTTTGCAATTAATCTGGAAATATACATTTCAGCAGCATGATGTGGTACTCCCGCCATTGGTGCTCTTTCTTCTTGTCCACAATCTTTTCCTGTTAATGTAATTTCTAGTTCTCTTGCTGCAGTAATGGCATCATCAAAAAACATTTCGTAAAAGTCACCTAATCTATAAAACAAGATGCAATCTTTGTATTGTTCTTTGGTTTCAAGATATCTCTGCATCATAGGTGAAAATTCTTTGTTTTTATTTTCTGACATTTATATTTCTTCTCCTTTTTCTTCTTTTTCTCTTTGCTTTTTTTCTCTGGCTAATTCTCTTTTTATTTCTTGGTAATGTTTCATATTTTTTTCTACTCCAGTATGTGAAATCGTTACATTTCCCAGTAAAGTCGTTCCTGAGCTAATAATTCTAGCTGCTTCAGCATAACTTCCATTAGCCTGTTCTACAATTTTCTCCATAATACTTAGCTTTCTTAGCAAGTCTTCTAATTCTGGTTTTGTAACAACAGGTCTACTAGGTAAATCCTCTATCTTCTGCTGCAATTTCTCAGGTAATTCCTCTTTTTGTATATTCGGTACATACTGTTTTTCATACAAATCTATGATAGATAAATCTCCTCCACTTTCTTTTATTTTTCTAATATTTCTAATTACTGTAGATCTTGCAATTTTTAGTTCATTTCTTGCTAAACATTCTTCAATTGAGCATCTTTCTTTCATAGCTTGTATCAATAATGCTTCATAATCTATGTGTGTGTATTGCTTTGGTTTTATTCTACCTTGCTTATTATTTTTTTTATTTTTTTCCTCCATTACATACACTTCCTTTTAAATACCACATATGTTCTGATACAATCTTTAAATCAATCATCTTATTAATTAAGCCTTTATCTCCTTCAAATATAACCACTTTATTACTATCTGTTCTTCCTGTTAACATGTTTTCATTGTTCTTACTTGTTCCTTCAACCAATACTTTTTGAATCGTTCCTACATATTTTTGGTTATTCTCTTCGATTTGGCTTTCTACCAATGCTTTTAATCTATCAAAACGTTTGTGTTTGATTTCTTCTGAAATTTGATTTTCCATTTTATCTCCTGGTGTTCCTACTCTTCTTGAATAGATAAACATATATACTTGTTCAAACCTTACTTTTCTTACAACATCTAATGTATCTTCAAATTCTTCCTCTGTCTCTCCTGGAAATCCAACAATAATATCTGTTGACAATGTTAAATTTGGTATTTTTGCTTTCATTTTCTCTACCAAATGTAAATATTGTTCTTTTGTATATCTTCGATTCATTTCTTTTAATACTTTTGTATTTCCAGATTGTAATGGTAAATGTATTAATTTACATACTTTATCACAGACGGCAATTGCTTCAATTACATCATCTGTAAAATCTTTTGGATGTGGTGAAACAAATCGAATTCTTTCAATTCCTTCTATTTTATTAATTGCTTTTAATAATGTGGCAAAAGAATTAACACCATCATATTCTTCAAATGGTTTTCCTTTTTCTTTTTCTACTCGTAAATAAGAATTGACATTTTGTCCTAATAAGGTAATTTCTTTATATCCTTGTTTTGCTAATTCTTCTACTTCTTTAATAATCTCTCTAGGTTCTCTACTTCTTTCTCTTCCCCTTACATAAGGGACAATACAATAGGTGCAAAAATTGTTACAACCATTCATAATGGTAACAGATGCTTTTATATTGCTATCTCTTTTAATTGGTAAGCCTTCATATATTTCTCCATCAATGTCTAAAATATCTTCTTGCTTTTTCTTTTCCATTAATGCCTTGTATAAGTCTTCTGGGAAACGATATAATGTATGTGTACCAAATAAGATATCGACAAAAGGATAGCTTTCTTTGATTTTATCTGTTATATGTTTTTCTTGCATCATACAACCGCCAATCGCAATAATGGTCCCTTTTTCCTCTTTTACGCGTTTTAATTCTCCCAATTTTCCAAATAGCTTATCTTCTGCATTTTCTCTTACACAACAGGTATTAAATAAGTTTAAATCAGCATCTTGAAAGTCATCAGTTCTAATATATCCCATTTTTTCCAACATACCACAAAGTTTTTCTGAATCATTTTCATTTAATTGACATCCCATTGTCAAAATATGATATTTTAACGTTTTTCCTTGATTTAATTCTTTCACTTTTTCTATATATTCTTCTTGTTTTTTTACTTCTTTTATTGTATTCACGCTTATACCTCCATCATCTGCATATTTTATTATATTTTGGCGATTTTTGCAAGAAATTTGTCAGTAAAATCTTTTTTTAACTTGTTTTTAATGGTATAATATATTAAAAGATGTACGAAGGAGGATTTTAGGAATATGGGAGATTTTGATTCTTTACAAAAAACAAAAATGTCTAAAAGAGCTGGAACTTCTAATGTAATTGAACTATATAGACAAGCCAAAAAAACGAATAGAAGTATTACACTTACAGAATTACAAACTTTAAATATTGAATATTTGCAAAAGAATAATACAAGAAAAAAAATAAATTCCACTTTACTTGCTTTATGGGGAATGCTTGATATGAAATCCTATATAGATGCTATATTTGGTAATACAATAAATCCATATTTTTTGAACACAAAAGACTTACTTCCTATAAAGGATTTACCAGAATATACATATCTTTCTGATGAATCAAGACTTTTAAATTTACTAGATATTAAATATATTAAAGGTTTTGAATTAGAGGGGGTTTCATTTAATGAAGTATTTTTAGTAACTTACGAAATTGCAGATAAAGATAATTATTTTAGACCGTATGTAACATTTTTAACACTAAATCAAGATAACCAATTTATTGAATTTGGATATGGATATGATACAAATGATAATGGAAATGTAGAACTGTTCCTATCTGCATATAATTATTTGGTTTATTTAACTCCAAAAGGAACGATTCTGTCTCCTTTATCTGGTAAAATGACAAAATTAAAAATTCAAGATATTTTAACTTCTGAAGAAATTTCAAGATTATATAAATAAATATGAAACCACTTCTCGAAAATGGAGGTGGTTTCTTTTTTAGAAATACCTTCCTTACAGATATTTTTTTATTTTAAAAAAAATAAAAGTAGAGATTTTCTACTTCCATTTTTATAACTTTTCCTATGCAAGTCCATATTTTTTCTTAAATCTATCTGCTCTACCACCAGCTGTCTCTTGTCTTAAGTTTCCTGTCCAGAATGGATGACATTTAGAGCATATATCTACTTTGATATCTTTTTTTGTTGAACCAACTTCTAAAACATTTCCACATGCACATGTGATTGTAGTTTGGTTGTAATTTGGATGTATTCCTTCTTTCATTGATTGTTCACCTCTTTCTTAAATTGAAATAATATGACTGTTTTTCATCATAACATATTTTTTTATATTTTTCAAGACCTAATTTGTGTTATTTTCATTATTATTTGTTTCATTTTGTTGTTGGTCATATATATATTGCGCAGAAGACAACATTTCACTGTTTAGTGAAAGTTTGTGTACTAATTTATTCATGATATTAAACACACAAGCTATAATTAAAATAAGCATTCCAATTTTTTTCCAATATTTAGCAAGCATATGTTTTTCTTCCTTTCATAAATATCCATATATAATTATATATATTTTTTCGTGAATTGTCAATATTTTTTTAAGTTTTGGTTACAATAAAATTGGTGATTTAAATGAATAAAAAGTTAAAAATCTTTATCATCATTGGACTAGTTGCATTAATTGGAATTGGTGTTTATGTTTATATACAAAACACTAATAAAAATAATGAACAAAGCAATTATGAAGCTGATAAAACCTCAACAGAAAACAATGCATCTAGTGAAGAAAATACAGATAATACAGAAAATACATCTAATAATGAATCTACTACCAATTCAAATACTTCAGATAATACATCAGAAACTACAAATGTAACCTCTGAAAACACTTCAAGTACAGAAAATGTAACAAAAACAATCGAAGAACAACTCTCTGCTTTTTCCACAAAAATCTATTCCAATGATACAAATAGAACAAAAAATATGGAAATTACAACTTCCACATTAAATGGAACTATTGTAAAAAATGGTGAAACATTTTCTTTCTGTAATACGGTCGGTCCTGCCACAAGCAGTAAAGGTTATTTAGAAGCTGATATCTATGATCATGACGGGAACAAGAAAAAAGGTTACGGTGGTGGTAATTGCCAAGTTAGCAGTACCTTATATAATGCTGTATTAGCTGTTTCTAGTTTGACTGTTATTGAAAGACATCCACATAGTAATCATGTCCCATATGTAGCCGATGGTAAAGACGCTGCTGTTGCTTCTGGTAGTTATGATTTTAAATTTCGAAATGATACAGGAAATGATATAAAAATCTTATCTTCTGTTACAGAAGGTTTGGTAAATGTTACATTAATGAGTTTAAAAACACAATAAGGGATTTTGGGGACGGACTCAAATTTTCCTTTTTTCTTTTGCGAACATTTTGTCCTTTTGGGGACGTTTCTGTTTGGGACATTTTTTGAAGACAGACAAAAGTAAAAAAATAAAAATAGATGTCATTAAAATTTTATGAAATTACGAATGTAAATGGAAGAATATTATAAATTCTTAAAATACCAAGTAGGAGAATCTCAAACTTGCTTTGAGAGGTGCCTGCTTGGCATTTTTAGAATTTATTTATTCTGCAATGCTAACCGAGTAATAAATAAAATTTTAATGACATCTGTTTTTTTATATACTTAAGATACTATTTTTAAAAAATGTCCCAAACAGAAACGTCCCCAAAAGGACATAATTTTTGTTTTTCTTAATATCATTTAAAAAGGTGATATTTTTTGAGAAAGACAAAACTATTTTTTATTAATGGTATTATTTTAACCATAACCGCACTTAGCATGCGTGGTATTGGATTAATTTTTAATATATATGTGGCTAATAAAGTAGGATCTGAAGCTATTGGTATCTTTAGTTTAATTATGTCTGTTTATAATTTTGCAATCACTGTTGCTACTTCTGGAATTGGTATTGCTTGTACTTGCATTGTCTCTGAGGAATTTGCAAAAGGAAATTATATAAATGGCATAAAAGCTGTAAAAACCTCTATTATATTTGCTGTA
The DNA here is from genome assembly GCA_963929465.1 of Bacillota bacterium. GTDB lineage: Bacteria > Bacillota > Clostridia > TANB77 > CAG-508 > CAG-269. The sequence goes on along the minus strand of CAWVJG010000042.1, from coordinate 16,116 downwards.
TTGTTAGGGGTTCTTTCTTCTGGTCTTGTGATTCTATTTGCCCCTATCATTTCTACTATCTGGCTAAAAAACATGGTTTCTGAAATTCCTCTTTACCTAATTTCACTAGGACTACCATTGATTTCTGTGTCTTCTGTGATTGGTGGATATTTTTCTTCTGTTGAAAAACCTTATAAAAGTGCAATTTCACAAATTTTAGAAACCGGTGTAAAAATCATTTCTACTATTTGTTTATTATATTTCAATCCTTCAAAAGATGTAGAATCCATTTGTATTTTTCTTATCTTAGCTGATGTCATTTCAGAAGTATTCTCCTTTAGTTTAAACATTATCTTTTATCTAATTGATAGAAGAAAATACATATCTAAAAGAAGTTTATCAGTACAGATGAAGAAAAAGATTTTTACCATTGCTTTTCCGATTAGTGTAACTTCTTGTATTCGTTCTGGGCTTTCTTCTTTAAAACAATTTCTAATTCCAATCCGATTAGAATTATCTGGCATTTCTTATTCTTTAGCTGTTTCTAACTATGGTTTAATTAGTCGGAATGGTTATGCCTGTCATTATGTTTGCAAATGTTTTAATTGGTTCCTTTAGTGGCTTATTGGTTCCAGAATTTTCGCGATTGCTTGCTGGTGGAAATTATAATAGACTAAAAACGGTTTGTGATACGATTTTTAAAGTTACATTTATTTTTTCTATTTGTGTGACAGGTGTTTTTATTATATTTGCTAATGAAATTAGTCTTATGGTGTATCAATCCATAGAAGCTGGTAAATGGATAAAAATATTAGCTCCTCTTATCTTTTTTATGTATATAGATAATATTATTGATAATATGTTAAAAGGTATTAATGAGCAAGTAAGTGTCATGGTTTGTAACATCATTGATTTATTAGTTACCATTTCAATTATCTTTTTTATTGTTCCTATTATGGGAATGTATGGATATATTTTAAGTATTTTTGTAAGTGAACTTTTAAATTTTACGATTAGTAGTATTCAACTAAAGAAAAAAATTAATTATTCTGTGAATTTTAAAAAATTTATTATAAGACCTATTTTTGCTTGTCTAGTGTCTTATTTACTGATTAAACTATTACCTATCGCTTTTTCAAATTTTTCATTAAATACCATTATGCAAATTGCTTTATTTATCTTATTTTATTTGATTTTTATGATTGTATTTGATAAAAAACGTGTTTATATGAAAATAAAAGAATTTCATTAAATTTAAATTTTTTAATAAAATGCGTTCAGGCAGAGATTCAAAATCTCTGCCTGAACTTGTGACAATGAACTTATCTTAGCAAATTGTTGAGAATAGAGCAAATCTCCTCCCATTCTTCCAGCTCTCTTCTCTTTTCAGAGATTGCGGCCTGTAACGGTTCAGCTGAACGGTAAAAGATTCTATTTTCCTGCATTGTATATGACATTCTCGTCATTTTACTGACTTCACCTTCTACATTCTCAAGAATCGCCTTGACAGCTCCCCTCATTTCTTCGACCGCCTCGTAATCCCGCCGGGTCATCTCCTGCTCTTCATACATTAATCTCCGCAGATTACTTTTCATTTCCTCTAAGTAATAATTCATCATCTTACCTCCAAAATTTTTTCTTCCTGGTCAACGAGTTACTATGCAAACACGAGGTTTGCTACACATGGACATTGCCACATGTACCTTTTATTATACCATATTTTACATAAAATTTCAATTCTATTCTACACCTGTAGCAATAACTGTAACCACAATTTTATCATCTAAAGAGTCATCTGTAATGGTTCCAAATACAACATTGGCATCTTCACTAATTAAATCATTAATCTTCCCAATACCGTCATTAATTTCACTTAATGCCAATTCTGAATTTCCTCTAACATTAAATATAACACCTTTTGCATTATTAATTTTATTTTCTGTAAGCGCATTATCAATAGCTTGATTTACAGCATCTACCATTCTACCTTCTCCTTCTGCCTCTCCGATTCCCATATATGCCATTCCTTTGTATGTTAGCATAGTCGTGATATCTGCAAAATCAACATTAATATCTCCTACTGATGTAATTAAATCTGTAATACTTTTGATTCCTTGTTCTAATACATTATCTGCCATTTTAAACGCATTAATGACACTCATCTTTTGAGTTCCAGCAATTTTCAATAATTTATCATTTGAAATTAGAATTAAGCTATTAACATGTTGTTTTAATTTTTCAATTCCTGCATCTGCTCTACTTGATCTCAATCTACCTTCAAAAAGAAATGGTTTTGTCACAATGGCAATTGTTTGAATTCCCATTTCTTGTGCAATTTCTGCAATCACTGGAATTGCTCCTGTTCCAGTTCCTCCGCCCATTCCAGCAGTTAAGAATAACAATTGTGCTCCTTCTAATAATTTCTTGATATCTTCTTTACTTTCAATAGCCGCTTTTTCTCCCATATCTGGATTAGCTCCTGCTCCTAATCCTTTTGTGGTTTCTTTTCCAATTTGTAATACATTTTCCATTTTTGTTTTATTTAACATGGCAAGCTCTGTATTGATAAAATAAAATTCAACATCTTTTACTTTATCTTCCACCATTTGTCTGACAGCATTATTGCCTCCACCACCAATTCCAATAACTTTTATTTTTGGAATTGATGTTTTTATTTCTCCATATATATTTCCATAATTGTTTCCATATTTGTTTTCTATTTGTATCATTTTTACAACCTTCCTTTTCTAATTTACTTTTGTATGTATCGCTTAGTATTATATAGTTATCTTTTAAAATTTTCAATACTAATCTATACTTTTTTAGACTTCATCGTTAAATAACAATTATCAATTATGTTTTTTGCATTATAGGAAATGCTATTTCCTATAATGTAAAAATAAAGAGTGCTATTTCTAGCACTCCTACTTCCTAGTTTGGAAAAGTTAGGTGGGGTGGTACTCCCACATCTCCTACATCTCTTAGATGGGCTACGGCTACCAGTTCCGTCCTCTGAAACTTTTCCTACATTTATTATATGCTATCATTATAATATCATACATTTTTATTTTTTGCAAGTTAGAATTTATAAAAATAATCATGTTTCAAATATTTTTCCACTTTTTCATCAGCCATTATGTACATAGTTCTTGCAAAATGTACACCATTATTACTTACTCTTACTGCTATTAATACATATTCATCACTTTTCGTCTTATATTCCTTTATAAATTCAATTGATTTCTTTTTTTGATTTCTTGCTAAATATGTCGGATTTTTTATAATATCTTCCATTTTTTCACCATATTTTTCAAAATCTAGCGGATGTCTTTCTTGCATATGTTTAATATTAGCATCACCAATAAAAATAGGTTGTTCTTTATCATAATCTAATTTTAAAATTCTTATTACTTTTTTAGTTATCTTTCCTATTTCTCTATTCATTATCAACGTCCTTTCTCAATAGAATTATTATATCATGCAAACTATATTTTTCAAATAGTTTTACGAAAATTTGTTCTAAAAATGTTGCATTTTTATTTTTTGAATGATATAATCGTACATGTGTTTGGAGGTGCGCTATGGAAATTTTTGATAAATTAAAAATACTTGCTGATTCTGCTAAATATGATGCTTCTTGCAGTTCTAGTGGCAGTAATCGAAAAAATATAAGCAATGGAATTGGAAATGGTCATGTTTCTGGTATTTGTCATAGTTGGGGTGCAGATGGTAGATGTATTTCTCTTTTAAAAATTTTATTTACAAATGCCTGTATGTATGATTGTAAATATTGTATTAACCGTTCTTCAAATTCTGTACCTAGAGCTACCTTTACACCTCGTGAAGTTGCAGATTTAACCATTCATTTTTATAAGAGAAATTACATAGAAGGTCTATTTTTAAGTTCTGCGGTTATCAAATCTCCTGACTATACAATGGAAAGATTAGTTGAAACAGCCTCTATTTTAAGAAATGAATATCATTTTAATGGATATATTCACTGCAAAACGATTCCTGGTTGTAGTCAAGAATTAATAGATAAATTAGGTATTTTGGTAGATAGAATGAGTATTAATATCGAACTTCCTTCAAATGCTAGCTTGAAATTATTAGCACCACAAAAAGAAAAAGATGGAATTTTAAAACCAATGACTTATATTTCCAATACATTAAAAATAAATAAAATGGATAAATCAAAATATAAAAAGAAATTTGTTCCAGCAGGTCAAACTACACAATTAATGGTTGGCGCTACACCAGAAACAGATTTAAAAATATTAAAGCTTTCTGAAGGAATGTATAAATCTTTAAAACTAAAAAGAGTTTATTATTCTGCTTATGTTTCTATTAATAATGATAAAAACTTACCTACTTTAGAAAAGCCTCCCCTTTTAAGAGAAAATAGACTTTATCAAGCAGATTGGTTACTTCGCTTTTATGGATTTCAAGCAGATGAATTATTAAATGAAGAACATCCAAATTTTAACACTTTATTAGACCCTAAATGTGATTGGGCTTTAAGAAATCTAGATAAATTTCCAATAGAAATTAATACAGCCAATTATCATACTTTACTTAGGATTCCTGGTATTGGTGTGATTAGTGCCAAGAAAATTATTACTGCTAGAAGAGAATTTTTATTAGATTTTGAAAGTCTAAAAAAATTAGGCGTTATCTTAAAAAGAGCACAATATTTTATAACCTGCAAAGGAAAATATTTTTATGAAGTCAATAAATTTAATAAAAATTTTATTGAAACCAATTTATTATATACTGAAAGAAACACCATTCCACAAAAGAAATTTGAACAATTATCTATGTTTGATACATTGTTACCTACAAAGGAGGATAAAATAAAATGTCTAACTGGAAGCTTGTAAATACAACCTATTTATATGATGGTACATTTGATGGATTACTAACAATTGTATTTGATAGTTATTCTCATAAAACATTACCACAAAAAATTGTTTCAGAAGAAGAATATGCGCAAAACTTTTTAGATAAAACACAATATATAGATACTAATCACGAAAAAGCAAAACGTGTTTTTGAAGGAATTAATAAAAATATTTGCTATGAAGCTTTATATAATAGTTTTTATGCTTTTTTGTCTGATGGGAAAGAAAAAGAAATGAAAATTTTAAAATATTTATGTGATGGATTTGACATCGGTCCTAAAATCAATACTATGCTTACCATTTCTTATGTTTTCTCTGTTATCAATATGAGAAAAAGAGCTTTATCAGAATGTCATAAGTTAAAAGGATTACTTCGCTTTATGGAAATTGGAGAAAATTTATATTATGCTTCTATTCATCCAGATAATAATATCATAGAACCTTTAGGACATCACTTTATTAAAAGACTACCTACGCAAAACTTTATTATCCATGATAAAAACAGAAATATTTGTTTTTTATATAATACACAAGAATACAGAATCATTGATAGTACCAATTTAACAATACCAGATATTACTGAAGAAGAACAAAAATATCAAGAACTTTGGAAATTATTTTTCAAAACCATTGCAATACAAGAAAGAAAAAATGCTAGATGTCAAATGCAGTTTATGCCTAAAAAGTATTGGCAAGATCTGATTGAAGAACCATAATGTCCTTTTGGGGACGTTTCTGTTTGGGACAGAAACATCCCTAATTTGATATTTTTCTTACAACACCTGTTGTTCCATCTAATTCAACCATATCGCCAGTTTTTATATTGTCTAGCAATCCTGTAATGCCAACTACTGCAGGTATACCAAGTTCTCTTGAAACAATTGCTGAGTGGGATAATAAACTTCCTCTTTCTACTAAAATTCCACTAGCAGCTGGAAATAGCATAATCCAACCTGGATCTGTATATTCAGCAATTAAGATTTCTCCTTGTTCTAATTTTGCATTTGCCGGATTATCTATCACTTTTACTCTTCCAGTAACCTTTCCTGGTGATGCTCCGAATTCCTTTTAATTGTTTTTCTTCTGATTTATTCACAGGTACTTGGTTTTTATGTTCATCATTCTCTTTATTTCCATGTACCTCATCCCTATTTGTTTTGTCTTCATCTCCATTTGTTTTGTTTGTATGAATTTCTATTTCTTTTTTAAAGTTATTTCCTATATTTACAGCTCCATAAGTATAAAATCTTTCATCTGGGGTAGTTTCTTTATATGTTTCATACTCTCTCTTTCGTATAGCAATTAAATCTTTTAAATTGTTGGTTGTTGATTTACCATCAATATAGTATAAAATTTCATCTACTTCTAAATAGAATATATCTCTCTTCTCCTCTATCACATTCAAAGAGGTCAATATATATCCTATTCTTAAAAAGATTTCTCTTACTCTTCCAAAAAGTCTTGTTCTTTCAAATCTAAGATTTTCTCTATTTTTTACTGTAAATCTTGCTTGTTTCAATAAAAAGTTAAATTTAGCTTTTTCCAATGGTTTGAATTTTAAAGCCTGTTTTACTTTTCTTTCTGCCTGTTTTCTAGCTTCTACAGAATCTAATACATTTACTTTTGTTTTTTGCATTCTTTTTGCAAATGTAAGTATAGAATGATATAAGCTAATAGGATTGTCTTTTAATGTTAATGTTTCTAGTTTTAATTCTTGCAAACATCTATCTGAAAATTTATTTAAATATGCTTGTATTTTTTCATAAAACTCTGGATATTTAGGAAGTTCTTTTTGGATATATAGCATATCCTCATTTTCTAATAGCTTTAAAAGTTCTTCATCATCTTTTGCTATCTCTGCCATTTCTCGAATTCTTTTTGCTGGCTCTGCACTAATGATATTTCCCTCATCACATAATAAATCATTATGTATCAAGTTTCCATCTTCTTTAAATAATTTTTCACATTGTTGTTTTAATTGTCCATAAAAAATCATCGCCAAAAAGTCATTAACTAATGGTGCATCCCATTTATGTAACAATTTTCCTTCCAATTCATAGTAATAATCATGTAGTTCATATAGATCCATATGCTGGATGTCTTTATCCTCTAATGCTTCGTTCAATCTTACATAGAATTTATCTGTCATTTTTCTTATCTTCATAAATCCTTTTAATAATCCATATCCTGTTGAAATCAATCCAATTCTATCAGAAAATGTAGCTTGTGGTACTGGAAATAAGTCATCTGGCAAAGATTCTTTTACTCCCATCATTTGTTCCATGAATTTCTTGTTTTTTCCCAATCCTGGAAACATGGAAAGTAATCCATACCAACCATATAAGTTATAGTATACACGACCATCAATCAAGGCTAACATATTTTTAAACATCTGTGCATTCATTTCTATTTTTTCTGCTTTTACATGAAATATTTTACACAATTCTAAATATACGTTTTCATAGACAGTTCTAATAAAAGAGAATGTTAAGGGGGTTGTAATTCCTCCATAACTTTCTACAATATTACTATTGTCAAATACATTTAACTTTTCTTCTTTATTTTTTACTGTTCCTAATGTTGTAATTGGTCTAGATTGTAGTAGATATAGTTTTCCCTCTTCATAAGCCCATTCAATATCTTGAAATCTTCCAAAAAACACATTTGCTTTTTCTACTAGTTCTTTAACTTCTAATATCTGATTGTCTGTTAAAACTGCTTTATCCTTTTCTTTTTCATCTACTGTTTCTTGCTTAATTTCACCATCTACATAAATATGACAATAATCTTTTTTTGCTATTGTTTTGGTAATTTTATCATTTAAAATGGTATAAGTATCTGCTGTTGCAATACCATCTACTAAACTACTTCCTAATCCATATACAGCATTAATGACAATCTCTTTTATATTAGAAGTAATTGGATTTGCTCCAAATGCCACACCTGCTTTTTCTGATTTCACCATTTTTTGTACAATAACAGATGGCACCATTACCTCTTCTATATGATTTTCTTTTCGATATGTTTCAATTCTTTCTGAAAAAGCAGATAGATATACTTCTTTTATTTTTTCGATAACCTCTTCTTTAGGAATATATAAAAAAGTATCGAATTGTCCTGCAAAAGATGTTTCTTTGGAATCCTCGTTTCCTGCTGATGAACGAATGGCAAAATAAGTATCATCTGGAAACATTTTTAAAAATTCTTCTACTTCTTTTATTGCTTCTTCTTTTATGTTTTTTTCCTTTTTATCAAAACCTTCATGAGATACAACAAACCACTTTGGAATATTATCAATTGCCTGTCCCATTTTTGCCAAAGCAGTTGCTTTTCCTCCCATGAATTCATATTTCTTACTATTTTGTTCTAATACATATTTCATCATCTGTTCTCCTATAACATTAATATTACTAAACTACAATATACAATGGCTATATAAATATTTGCTGAAAGTTCTGCTAATTTTGCCATCTTTTTTGTTTTCTTTTTGACAAATAAAATATTGGGAATATTGGCTAATATGTATAAAGCAAGTATCCAGATATAATTTTTCTGTCCTAGGATTGTACCTTGTACAACCATTAATAAGGTTTCTAATGCAAATATTAGTCCCATTGCTTTACCAATACCTAAAATAGCTGTATAGGTTTTAACTCCCTCTTCTTCATCTTCTTTACACCTAATCTTTCTAGCAACTTCTACTATCCAAGATATGATATATGCCATCACTAATATTTTCCAAACATTTGAGTCTACAAATATAATAGAATTCGTTATGGTAAAATCTGCTGATGAATTATAATTAAGATAAATTTGTGGGATAAAATTTGCTAAATATAGAACCATTATGGGAAGTATCAATTCATCTAAGGTGACTTCTAATAATAAATGTTTATCTAATATCTTTTTTATAAAAAATCCTTTACTCATAAGTGCAAAAAACACCCACAATATGATTAAATATAAAATTCCATTTTGTGAACATGTAATTGTTAAAATTAGTTGAAGGATTATACAGATAATAAATAATATTTTTAATTCTTTTAATTTTATCAGACCTCTTGGTACTGGTCTATAAGGTCTATATTTACAATCTTCTTCATAATCTTTAAATTCATCTACAATTCTTACCATTAGAAATTGCAAAAATGTTACAATAAACATGGGAATTAATTTTATCCATTGTATTTGATATTCTGGTGGTCTTCCGCATCAAATCCGTATATGCAACATCACTAAAATTGTTCATCCATTCATAATAATACATTTCTCCATAATAATTAAAGAAACAAAAAATAGCAAATACAATACAAAACACATATAGTCCATATACAAGTACTGGAAATCTCTCTTTTTGGTATGTATACCATTTTTTTATTTGATTCATATTTTAACCCCTTTATATATGTAATATTTTTCTTAATTCATTATAATCTACCTTTGTGCTATGTCTTTTATCTACTGGTATCTTCGGAACATATTTGATTTCATCAATCTTTTCAAAAGGAATCGCTTTTTTGATTTCTTCTATTGGTGTTTTTTCATGATTTTCCAATACCAGAATCAATTTTGAATCATTTTCAAAGACTGCTGTTTTTCCAATTGCAAATTTTGCATGTAAAGCTGCTTCAATATGAAAATATGGTTCTTTTACTCTTCCTCTTAACCATAACCTTCCTTTTTCATCAATTTGCCCCATATCTCCTGTTCTGTGATATATAGTATCTTCTACTGTAAATTTGTTTTCTTTATCACCTATGCCACCAACATATCCTTTTAGCACATTTGTTCCTGTTACAACAATCTCTCCCACTTCATTTGTTTGTAAATTTAAAAATTTGTCCTTTGTGATAGTTCCGATTGGTTCTTTTTGTGGTTTTATAATTTTACATTCTTTTACGCCAACAATCTCTCCAGCCAAAATGCCTTTTCCATTTTCCGTGTCTTTTATGTCTTGTTTCGTCATATCCTCTATATGTAATATAGCAATTGGTTCTGCTTCTGTTGATCCATAGATTGTATGTATGGTTGCATTTTCAAAAACCTGTTGTAATTTTTTGATTAAATCTAAAAATACAGCTCCTCCACCTGTATAGATTTTTTTCACGCCTTCTAATTTTATATCCTTATCAATACAATAATTTGCAATAACTTGTAATAGTCCAGGTGAAGCCATGATTCTATTAATGTTTTTATCTCTTATCTGTTTTACCAATCTTCTAGGATTCGATTTTCCTAAATTGGTGAAATTTCCATTTGCTATGATAGTTGTAATTCCAACATAAATATTAGATAATGTAAATATAGGAATAGTAGAAAGTTCCCTATCTTTTTCTTCATAATTGGCTATTTGTTTTAATATATTTCCTTGATTTTCTAAAAATTCATGTGTCCTTGCTGCTATCTTAGGAACACCTGTTGTTCCACTCGTATATGTCAAAATACCTGGAAAATCTTTTTCTACTTCTTCTACTACTAACTTTCTACTAAACGGTGTTTTTCTAATTTGTTTGACATCTATCTTTATTTTTAACTTTTTTAAATTTTCATTGACTTGGCTATATACAATATATTTAGTCGTTCCAACAATAGCATTAATATCATCAAATCCATTTTTCTTTAATCCACTTTTTATAAAGCCTGCATCCATAAAACAAGGAATCGCTCCTAGTGACCAAATAGAGAGTAAAGTTACATATAAATTGATTGACATAGGAACTAATACTAACACTTTATCTCCTTTTTTGATTCCCTTACTTTTTAAATTGTCTTTAAAATTTGCTACTAAGTTATACAGCTCTGCATAAGTAACTTGTGTATTTTTTTCGACTAAACATATTTTGTCTGGCATCTTTTCATAATTTTTGATTAGTTGATAGGCTAAATTCCTCATCTTTTGTATTTCATCCCCTTTTTTATTAAAAGTTGGAAAAATTTATATTTTCTTTCCATACAAGGCATACTCTCTTATAACTTCTGTTTGGTTTCGTTTTGCCATTTTTTGTGAAGTATTATTGGCATACATAAAAGCACATATCCAATTTTCAAATTCTTTCTGTTTAGCAATTTTTGCAATATCACTCATTAATACATTTCCAATGGCCAACTTTTGAAATTTTGGTATCACTGCAACCGTTTTTACAATAATTGTACTGATTTTTTGGCCTCTTTTTGCTTCTTCAAAATCTGGTATACAGAATATAAAGCCAATTTCTTTTCCATCTTTTTCTGCTAATAAGATAATGTCCTCATCTACTAAATGAACATAAGGTATATATTGTTTTAGAAAAGATTCTTCATTAATTGGTGTATATAGCGGATTTCTTCCAAAGCTTTTTAATGAAATATGATATATTTTCTTTAGATCTTCCATATAATTTTCTTTATTAAATTTTCTAATGGTAATACCCTCTTCTTGTATTTTTTGTCTCATGATTTCTATACTTTGAGATTGGTAAGCATTTTCCAACTTTCCTTTGGTTGAAGTATATGTATATATCTCTTGATAACCTGCTTTTAATAGTATCTCATTATCACTCATAGGATTAACATTCTCTAATAAAAATATAGGTTCCCCATTTGACTGTTTCATTGTTCTATATTTTCCCCATGTATTTTCATTCATTGGTGCAACTATATAATGCAATCCTTTTTCTTGTAAAATTTCTTCACATTTTTCTAATAATAATGCTCCATATTGTTTATCTAAGATTTCCATTTCTCCAATTGTTCCAATTTTTTCGTCACCTACTGTTGGTGTTTTTTGAAAATAGCAAGTAGCTTTTGCTTTTTCTTCTCCATTTTCTAAAACTGTTACTATTACATTTTTTTGATTCTCTACAATTTCAAAATTCATCTTCTTTTTTCATGATTTAACTCTGTTTGCTTAATATTTTATTTAATAAAATATATATTATCAGATTTAAATCATTTTCCTCCTATACAATTTTAAAGTATTGGATAAAACAAATGATAGCTGTTAATACTAGCACAATTTCTGTATGCATATATCCATTTTTTATTGAAATTTCTTCTTTTTCTACCTTTCTCTTTTGTATATATATCATAAAACAACTTATGAACAAGCATATAACCATAAGGACAATCATTGGTAAACTAGGCAATTTATGAAATACCAGATTTTGAATGACTAAACTTGGTAAAAAGATAAAACATAATCCTTTAGCAAAAGACAGGATCATACTATCTATTTCTGATAAATTAAAATAATATTTTAATCTTACAAATGTATTAATAGCTAAATGCATGCTATATGCTAAACTATATATCATAAAAAATTCTGCTTTCCAACCAGTAATTGCTACAATTCCGCAAATAGCTATTCCTAAAATCACATTGGTTTCAATAATCCTAGCATCATATAGATTATGTTGTTCCTTTTCTGTCACTTTTGGAAATCTCATAACCGTTAAAAACAAAATCAATGGTGGTATAATAGCATATATTCCATATAATGTAATTGTTAAATACCCTACTACTAGTGTTTCAACTAATGCCAATTTACTCCATGCCTTTACTCTGTTAGCAATAGTTACTAGTATAAATATCACACCTAATATAATCAAATTGATTCTTAATTGTTCTACACCTAAACCCATATGTGTTGCCAAAAAAGCATATGTTGTTAATGGAATCAATAGATTATCATTTCCACTATGTGAAATCATCTCAACTAGAGCCACATTAAATCCTACAATAGTAGCAATAATCAATGTTTCTTCTCTTCCTACTTGTGTAAATAGTAATAAAGGTACCAATGTTGCTACAAAAGCTACCATAAAAAAGATAAAACTTCCTTCAATACTTTTAGCATCTTCATTTAGCTCTGCTAAATTTTTCTTTCCATAATTCTTTCCAATTAATGCTGCTGCACTGTCTGCAAAAGTTAAAATTAATATGGGAATACTGTATAAAACTTTATCTCCTTTTGATAAACAAAAAATCAGAAATACAGATATCACAAAAAAGATTTCACCTAAAGATTCTCTATCAACACTATATAATACCGTTCCTAATCCTTCTTTTAATTTTGTATGCTTTAACAAAACTAATATTGTTAAGGCAATAACCGCTAATATTCCTACAGAAAGCACATTATGAAATACGTAAGGAAATGTTAGCATAATCAATCCCATTGTCATATGTAATAGTTTTCGTTTCAATTCTGCATGTATTTGGGTCTTTTTTTCGATTATCTTTATCATACACATGGCTATCAAAAGCATACATAAAACAAATCCAATGCTTAACCACTCTATATTCATTTATATAACCTCCTCTATAATAAATTTACTATAGAAAAAGGCTTTATCTTGTTTAAACAATTCTTTTGATTCTTTTTCTTTATATACTAAATTATCAAAATACTTTGATGCCCTTTTATCGGCCAGCATATTCCAATAAGCAATTCTTGTTCCAGATGGTGATTTGGTAAATATCTTTTCAAAAATTTTACACATTTGCTCATCACTCATATATTCAAAGATATCGCTTAAATTATATTTACTAATATAATCTATCTCTTCTTTTTGGATAAAATCTTCAACAGAATCCTTTAACAAGTATATTTTATCTATATTTTTCTTAATCATTTCAAAATTTTCTTTTCTATATGCTACTGGTAAGGCAGTTTCATTATATTTTCCATGAATAATATACTGTAAATAGGAATTTTCTGATGTATCTAATTCTGTGATGGCATATTTCGTTCTTTCTAAAATATGCTCAGCCACATTTACATTGACATAGCGAAAAAATGCCTTATCTCTTCCTAATTTTCCCATGACGGTTTTAGAAAAGAATAATCTAAAAAGCATTTGCCATCTCATATTATTCCATTTTTGATCATAGAATTGAATTCTCTCTTCTCTTGTTTTCTTTTGTAATAATTCTTCTCTTACTGATTTTTTATGAATAAATGGTAAGATTTTTTTACCAAATAGATGAAAATATTTTTCGAATTTTCCTGTATGGATAATTCCTTTTTCTACCATTTCCAAATTGCTATCTAAATATGCTCTTGTATGTTTAGATAGTTTATCTGCAATTTTTTGGTAGATTTTAATTCTATCTTCACAATCAAAAACACCAATGAATTCCATACATTCTTGATAATCTAAATATTTATACCCTATGATTTTTAATTCTGTACAAGCAATTTGATTTTCATTTAAGTCAATTGCAAAAACTTTATCCGGATTTTTAACTAACATACTAATTGCATTTTCTCCTGCTGATGCAATAGACAATATGTTATCATCCTCATGTATATCTAATGCTTGTAGTAAGATATCTGCATCTTCCCAAACCTGTGCATATCTTAATATGTCAAATTTCGCATAATCTTCTACTTCACTTTTTATTAATTGTTTTTCTTCTACATTTTTTTTATTTTTCACAATTTCTTTTGTACTCATATTTCCCCTCTTTAACTTTTCATTTCATTAATATAATCCTATCATAAAACGATTTTTTCTTCAATAAAAATTGATTATTTGACATGTATTTTTTAAAAGTTGCCAAAGAGGCACGTCCCCTTTGGCAACTTTTAAATATTTTCTTTTCTAATGGTTTCAATAATATTCTGATTTTTAGTTTTCTTAACAGCATATCGCATCGTCATAAAGATAATGGCAAATACAAATATAATAGAAATCAAAATTGGTATTATAGGAAGTTCATAACTTGTTGTATACACATCTGCCGTAACTGTATAAATTAGATAAGATAATGCAATTCCCACTGGTAATCCAAATATAAGTGCTTTTAATCCATATATAAAGCTTTCATAATGAATCATCCTTTTAAATTCTTTATTGGTCATTCCTATAGATTTTAATATCGCAAATTCTCTATTTCTAAGCGCCATATTGGTAGTTATGGTATTAAATATGTTCGTTACACCAATAATGCTAATCACAGCTATAAATCCATATACAAATATTGATACAATTAGATTCATATTTCTTGCTGCTCTTACATCCTCTTCTGCATTATAAATATTACTTTGATTAGTTTTATCAATTTCTACAATTTCTTCTTGTAATTTATATGGGTCTTCTGCATTAATAGGCATAGAAACCAAATCATGTTCAAAGTTTTCCATCATTTCATCTGAGATAATAATAACAGGATGTGTGTCTTGTTGAAAAGATAATCCTAATGGATATTTATCTGCTCTTTTAGCAATTTTAATACTTCCTTTTTCTGTTAAATTTTCTTCTTCATCTTGCATCTTATAATATTCTAATGTATCTCCTGCATTTAAATTCGTTAGATTTGTTTCTACTCGTTTGACACCATCTCTTCCCTCTTCATATTCATATAATATTCTTGTATCAGAAAGAATTGCTTCATCTTTTACTTCATCATAATTTAATCCTAATTCTGCTACATAATTTCTATAAGCTTCATCACCAAGTGAATAAATAATAAGTATGGTATTCACTTCTTCTGAATAATATTCTAACGCTTCCTCTGTATATATATCAGGATTATCCATATGTACATATGCATTTTTTAAAATCATATATTCTTTGATTCCATCTAATTCTTTAATTTTATTAAAATAGGCTTCTTTTTCTTCTTCTGTTTGATTGCTACTATATACTGTTAAATTAATCCTAGATTCTTGATACTCTAAAGAAGATAATCCAAATACACTTTCTGCAAAAGCATTCATTGAGATAAACAAGACAATACTTAAAAATATAGAAAATATAGTTGTTCTATATCTTTTTCTACTTCTCCTGAAATTCTTTCTGGCAATCACGCCTTCTATTCCAAATAGTTTTTTTGTTAGTTTATATTCTTTATTTTTTCTCTTTCTATTCTTTTTTATTTTTACATCTGAACTTTCTCTTATAGCATCAATTGGTGATATTTTTCCTGCTCGATAACTTGGTCTAATTAGTGAAATGATAATCATAACAATAGATACAATGATTGCAACAATAATTGCTCCCCATGATATGGTTAACTGTAACTCAAAATTATCAATTAATGGACTACTTCCAGAATTAATAATTCCATTGACAATAGCTAGTACAATTCCAATTGCTACAATACCTATCACAATTCCTAGTGGTATAGAAATCAGTCCTAATACAGCACCTTCAAAAAAGATACTTTTTCTAATTTGTTTTGCTGTTGCTCCTACACTTGCTATCATCCCTAATTCTCTTGTTTTTTCTGTAAGAGATATACTAAAACTATT
>CAWVJG010000041.1:0-7072 GCA_963929465.1 Bacillota bacterium | reverse complement strand
TTTGAGAAATATTTCAGATTTGCAGGAAGTTTTGTGCCATTTATTCTATAAGTAAGAATATGAAAAGTTTAGGCATCACGAGTAATTATCCCCCAGCTAAGCTGGGGGATAATTACTTAAAAGTAGAGGTTCAGGGTTAAATCTTCATCATTGAAAACATATCCTGACCATTCAATTTCATATCCATACTTATGGATTAAAATTTCTTCTACTTTTTTGTTTGCTGCTCTATTTCTTATAGAGCAACTAACAGTTACTTTATTTAGTCCATGTCTAGCTGCCTTCCAAGCCTTATAACGTAGCAGAATTACCTTTAACCAAACTTTGATTATTGGCCAATCTGTTCCGTTCTCGTAGCGCATCCGCGCCTTTTTAGCTTTTTCATTAAGTCTTTCTCTTTCTGTCATCCTAATTA
Organism: Bacillota bacterium; assembly: GCA_963929465.1. Taxonomy (GTDB): domain Bacteria; phylum Bacillota; class Clostridia; order TANB77; family CAG-508; genus CAG-269. The sequence goes on along the minus strand of CAWVJG010000041.1, from coordinate 6,657 downwards.
CCTCCTTATTCTTGAAGGGTCACACCACACTTCTGACAAATAGCTGTGTGGAAGTTACAATTACAATAGGAAAACTCCTATGCATCTATTATAGCACGAAAATGGCTAAATTTCAATCATTTTACATACCTTATATGAGCTTTTTTACTCTTCAAAAGTGCAACATGATTTGTAAAAAAAAGCCATTACTTTTATTAAAACCTGGTTATGAAACGGTATATTGTTACCAACTTCTATTGAAGGCTCTTTGTGTATTTGTCCATCTGATTTGTTTGAAGGTTTTTTTGTGGCCAGATTGAGAAAATTATAAATTAAGTTTTACATTTTTTAACTGATTAAATATGAAAAAGTTCTAATAAAATAAAAGCTACTAATCCTGTTAAAGTCTCGTCTTTAGCACATTAGCAACTTGTTTTTTTATGTTGACTATGCTATAATGACTTTGTCACAATTTTGAAGAGGCAAATGCCTCAATATCTAACTATTTAAGGAGGATTTTTTATGAGTAATAACTCGAATGTAACATCTAAGTTGGCATTATTACGTCAGAAGAGAAGTATCCAAAAAACAAATGAAAATGTGGACATTGAAAAAGCAATTGACGGATTTGCTATGTCAATTGATACTCAAAAACTAATGGCAGATATTGCACAAAATTCTGCTTTAGTTAATTTGATTATTGATCGTAGCTATTCAATGAGCGGAACTCCCTATGCAATTGCACGGGAACTAAACGAATTTGCTATGAGACAAGCTGGAAAGCTTTATGAAACAAAGCTTTCTATTACAATGTTCAATAGTGAGGTTACCTCACTCTTTCAAAACGTAACCTGTAAACAATTCAGAATTTTCCCTTGGGAATGCTACAATGATACCAATATTTTTGATGCAGTAATAGCTGCTATTACTGCAGTACAAAAAACAGATGCATATCATAAATTGCATTTGATAATAACCGATGGGAAAAACATTCACAGTAACCATTCATTGGAAGAAGTTCGGGCTTTGATTCAGCAAAGAATTCAGAATGGTGAGCATATATTCTTATTGTACAATAATGAATATGATAATTCGCAAGAAACTTCTAAAACATATGCTGAAGAACTTGGAATTCCGGTTAATAATGCTGTAAATTTCAATCGCACTGGCGATGGTATCAAAATCATTTTTCAAGCAATTGAAAATTTGTTGGATGGACTTCGTTCCACTGGTACTGTTCCAAAAGATTGGGCTAAAGCAATCATCGCCCATAATACTAACCCATTAGGGGTTAAAGCAAGAGAAACTAAGTATCTTGAATAACAAGACAACTAGAGCACTACACAAGAATACAGATATCTTAGTAGTGCTCTAAAAATTATTAGGAACTGGAGGGATATGAATGAATCCTTACGAGGTTTTATGTGTTGAAAGAGATGCTAATGAAAAAACTATTAAGGCTGCATACAGAGAACTTGCACGGAAATGGCATCCAGATTCACTAAAAGATGAAGAAGCTATGCAACATGCTAAAAAGAAAATGCAAGAAATAAATGAAGCTTTTGATATCTTAAAAGATCCAGAAAAGCGAGCTAAATATGATAAAGAACATCCTGTCAATATTTATTCCTATTATGCTAAAAAATCTCAAAGTACTATGCACAAAGATGAATCTTCTTCTGATATTGAACAAGAAAAGATGCGTCAATCTATTTTGCAATTTTTAAATGTAGAATATGCGCATAAAAATGAGATATTGGAGATGTTTCAAGAACTTGCTACTGGTGCACTGCAAAATGATTTTACAGAGGAAGATTATTTTGATACACTTTGCTTGATATTGGAAGAACAAAAAGATTGTATTTCGAAGATTCAAAAAATTATAGAGGTGGCAAAGAAAAAGAAACTCAAAGGACTTGAAGCTGTTTTTATGAAAGCACAATCAGTAATTGATGAATTGGTTGCCAAAGAAGCCGAGACACCTAAGTCTTTAGCTCAAGCTCATTATAAAGAAGAAACCAAGAGATTAACTGAAAAAATTCATACTTTCATGAACAATCTTGGTGATAGAGTGAAAAGTGTAACAGAGTTTAATCTGTTAGATAAGACTTGGGAATTTCGGAATGATCATCAATTACAATCAACGATTAAGTCACAAAACCGGTTAGTTTCCAAAATTTTAGAAGATATACAGTGGATTCAAGAAACTGCAACTTCACGAAATATTGAAATCGGAACCATTACGATTCCTGAAACTTCTTATTGGGAAGAAGAAGTTTCCATAGAAGAATGCAAAAATCGTGTTATAAACTGTAAAAACATTCTGAACATGAATTTACAAGAACTTCGTGAAGAATTCTGGAAGAAAAAATGTACCTATCATAAGACACTAGAAGGAAAAACAATTTTTAAAGGTTTTTCAGAAATTTTTGCACATTATAAAGGAACATTTATTGTTCCACCATATGTAAATGGCATTGAAGATGGTGCATTTTATTGGTTGGATAATATTCAGACAATATCAATCCCTGCACACTTGATTGATTCTTTTAACAGAATTAGATTACCATCATCAAGCTCTTTGAAAAGACTCATTTTTACTTATGGCAATAATGGTGAAACATCTCAAACAGTCAGTGTTACAAAAATTGACGCAGATACACTTACTCTAAAAGGCAAGTATGTTTGCATATATAGCAACTATTCTAGAAGGACTTTTGCACTGATTGATGAGCAGCACATTTATGTTTATGATGATAAAAAGCTATTTCGATTATCTGGTGTGAATAGCCAAGATGAATTACAAGAAATCAGTCCGTTATGGAGTCCTTACTCTAAATGGAAAGGGTATCAACTACAAATTCATACATGGGCACAAGTAGCAAAAAAACTACCTAAACCAGAATTTATGCAAAACTTTCCAACTTCCGAGGAATCCATACAAAAATGGCTTGCTTTGGAAAAGCCTAATTTTTATCATACATATACAACGGCTGAAGAAAGTTTAAAGCCAAGAGTGCTTCGTTTATACCTTGCACTTGGTGCTCTTAATGGAGATGTATGCTATAAACAGGCCGAAGAACTTATTTCACAGCTTGATGTACGCACTATGTATCGCTCAAGACTGGAACGATTTCCTAATGAAAAATTTGAAAATGAAGACCCTATGTTTTATGTTTCGAAATCAGCTGTTGATTTGGTTCAAGAAAATCTGCATAACCAGGAATTTTTGCCATATGTTTTTGCATTTTTAGAAGGTTTTCCTTTGTTTTATGCAGAAGCTAAAAAAGCAGGTATAAAACTTTCTCCTGAATTTATTATAGCAACTGCTCCTCAATATATATTCTATGAAAAGGTTGAAAACACTGATTTCGTAAAACAACTTTTTACAGTTGAGCAGAATATTTATAAGAGAATAGCAGACTACATTCTTCGCCTGTATAAAATGCAGAAAAGATATCCAGATAAGCATATTTTAAAAACAATTGATATGGATACACATGCTACTATACATTACCGCTTTTTGGATTTAGAAAAATTGGAATCTTATCTTATGTTCAAAGATGCTTTGAAAGTCAAAGCTCCTTCAACCAAATCTAATTACTATTATAGTGTAGAAGCAGAAAATGTATTCTTATCAGCCAATTGTCATGCAATAGAAATTCTAGATTGTGCAAACAAACAAATCGCTATTGTGATTCTAAATTTGTTTGACCAAGGAGAATTATTTGCTGACATCATGGAGTGTGAAAATAAGTGTGTTGAGGTCTTGGAAGCTATTCGAAGAGCTTTAGTCGACCAAAAAAACTGCAATTCTTCAGTTACAGCTATTTCTATCGGAATGAATGAAGCTCCACGCACTAGTCGCTATAATCAATGGCGTCCTGTTGTGGAAAATGCAACTGTTGATTGGCTTAAAAATTGTACCTGGAAAAAATTTGAATATCGATTTACTTGTCGTATTCTTGGTACTTCTAAAAAAGCCTATCGGGTTCGTTTTATGGTAGATGGAAGAGGTCAATATTTTGATTTTCCTCACCCATGGGATGATCCTAATAAGAGCCGTAATAGACGAAGATACTATTATTAAAAAAAGTAAAATGGTGTCCTATTTTAGGGCACCATCTTACTTTTTTTGAAATTCTCGGATAATTACCTTACTTTTACTGCTGCATAAATTGCATTCACTTCTGACATATCCGTATAATTTCCTATGATAATTCTATCTGGTTGCGTTTTATAAAGATATGCAGCTGTTACAGTAACATCTTTCGACCAATTATAGCCAATGCAATTATCCTAGTTAAGATTAGGATTCTCCCCATAGAGGATATCCCATCCTTTCTCTACAGCTTCTCGAGTCAATCGAGCCATACGCGAATTACTTGCAAGTGGATATCTTTGTGCAATCTCATCACTTGTAAGTATCCTTGCATTATGAAGAAACATTCCTCCATAACTACTTTCCCATTCAGCCATTTTTCTTTTCCTCCTTAACAATTCTGTTTACGAGTTCTTAGTAAATTTGCATTCTTAATATCCCTCCTATTACAGTACTTATTGTTAATAGTTCATAAAACTTGCGACTTGCAAGTTAATTTAATTATGTAAGTATTATATCATACTCTAATAAAATGCCAAACTCTTTCTTCTTGTTATAATCACTTTTTTGGAAGTCTGATTCTTTTTCCATTGATAGTAAAATAAAATTTTTTCTCATCCTTTTCTGGTAATTAAAAAGAAAAAAACAACCTACAAACTTTATAGTTCGTAAGTTGTTTCAATTTGGAGCGATTTAGGAGGTTATTTGTGAAAAATTTGCCTATTTTTAATAGTGTTCATCCCACATTTTGCTAAAAAAGTATTTGATTAATCAACTGTTGAAATTAGTATAACATATATTTTATAACTTGTATATATCAAATTATAATTTTATTACTATATTTTGCAATCGAGTAGAGAATACTATGCCTGTCGCACACGGAAAAGAGCAAGCCAATTATGACTTGCCCTATCTGGATACACTCTTGCACTTTGTTATTCATCTTTTGATTTTGATGCAGGTCGGATTGGCCTTGGTGATCCAATCATGCACGTGGTGGTTACCTTACCACCTTTCGCTGAAATAGCTTTTAGCTGATGTTCCGCCTGTCTTTCCGCATTATAGGAATTGACAGCGCGAATAATAAGAGTACCTTTCTGTTCTAACACATATGGCACCTCATAATCCTCCATTAAGTCTTCGACACGAAACCTTGGTTTCAGAGTGTCTTCAGATTCTGAAGTTGTGTTAAGATCTGGCTTCATAATTTTTTCCTGCTTCATAATGTTTACCTCTCTTTCTTGCATTATAAATACTTTTTGTACAAGAGGGTTCTCTCTCGGGTATACCTAAGAAAGACGCTTTCTGTTTAGTTACATAATTAATATAATATATTTTTCTTTAAAAGTCAACTTTAATGCTAGTTTTCTGTCGTACTACTATACATTATTTCAGACACAAAGTTTAAATTTCTTTTTCATTGATTTCCATTACCTTTGTCAATTGGGGACGGAGATTTTGACAACTTTCATTTATAATTTCAATTTCGTTATTGATTATAAAGTTTTCTAACCGTCTCTCTACTTATTTCTATTTCTTCTGCTATTTTCCTCAATGAAATTTTATTTTCATCTTTTAAAAATACAATGAGTTCCTTTAACTTATCTTTACTTAGTCTTATAGATTTTAGGTCTATCATATTTTCTTTTAGATATGCTTCAATAATTTTACTACATGTCATCTCATTCTTTTCATCCACATCAATAAATACATATTCCTCATTATTGCACTCACTGTTAGCTATCCAACTATATCGCTCTTTAAATTTTGTTTTCATTATTTTATAATTTGAATATGGATACTCTTCAGCCTTGTTACAAATTCCAGCTTTTACTGGATTATTGTAGATATATTTTATACAGTTATATAAATGTTTTTCACTATATATTCCTTCTGCTTTATATCTATCTCTAAAAACATATCCAACTCTATTATATTTCTTATTATAATATTTTCCATATTTAGTATTAATTCTTTGCATATATTTGCTCAATTGTTCTATTAATTGAGTTTCTATTAGCATATGTGTATGATTATTCATTATACAATATGCAATTATGTTGATGTTATGTTCTTCTTTTATTTTATACATTATTTTTATATAATATTTTATATCTTCTGGTTTTTCAAATATAAATCTTTTATCAATTCCTTGGGTAATTACGTGAAAGAAAGAAGTTTTCATGTAGTTTCGCGGAAGTCTTGGCATTAAATTCCTCCTTAGAAAAAAAAATAGTATGATATAATAAAAAATATTATATCATACTATTTTTGTATTTTTTGTCGAAACTTGTAATTATTTAATTTTTTTTATTAAAAAAGTTGTCAAAATCTCCGTCCCCATTGACAAATTTGGAGCAGGTAGTGGGAATCGAACCCACGTCATCAGCTTGGAAGGCTGAGGTTCTACCATTGAACTACACCTGCATGACTCTTGACATTTATAAATTATAATGTTTTTTCTTTTCCTTGTCAATACTTTTTTAAAATTTTTTTGAATTTTATCTACTTTTTTATTTACAAATTTCTTCAACTAATATACAATAAGTTTGTGAAAAAATCGCTTTTAAAATCAT
>CAWVJG010000040.1:0-4415 GCA_963929465.1 Bacillota bacterium | reverse complement strand
TTCGTTCATATTTAGAACTACTTATATTAAATTCTATTTGATTATTATCTGAATGATATATATACTTATTAACTGCTTCCTTTTTTATACTTTCATAATCTTCTTTTGAAGATATGAATTTATCAAAAGAATCTTTTGCCATTTCTTTTAGTGTTTTTAGATTATCTTTTATATAATTATTTAATAATTTATCTGCTCCTTTATATAAATCTATTTTAATCTGTCCTATTGTGCCATTATAAAAGTTGCTCATACTTTCTTTGTTATAAGAATTATTAAAATCAAAACTAGATCCATATAACTTTTTATTACTCTTATTAAACAATCCTACACATTTTAAATTTTTGTCGAAATCTAATTTTCCATAGTCAGTTTTAAAAATATAATCAATATTATCATTATATTTAACTTTTAAAATATAATCTCTATCTAACTCACAACTGTTTTTATTGCTTGTTAAAAATTCATCAATTGTCAAAATAATTTTCCTCCTTTTATTAATAATCATAATCAATATCTTCTTGTGAAGTATTTTCTATTTCTTCTTTGTTATTTTTCAAATATTCATTTTCTTGTTTTAGTTTTTTATTTTCTTCTAATAGAAAACTTTTCGTCATTTTTTCTATTGAATCATTAGTAAATTCTTTGTTAAATTTTTTTATTTTTTCCATACTTATATATTCTTTTTCTGTAACAATAATATGATCTAATAATTCAATATTAAAAGTTTTTAAAAGATTATTTGTTACATTTGTTATATGTATATCGGCAGAACTAGGTTCTAACTTATTTGAAGGATGATTATGTACTAAAATTACTTTTTCACTACAAGATAATAAAGCTGTTCTAATAATATCTTTACTATCAATTAATACTTCACAATTAGATCCTATCCCTAAAATACTTATATTTCTTATATTGTTACCTCTATCTACTCCAATAAATAATAAATGTTCTTTTACTGCATTTCTAATCGCTTGTACTTGTTCTAAATTAACAACATCTGTACTACTTAAAACTTTTATTTCTTCTGTGATATTTCTTTGTGTTTTTTCTAATATCGGTACATTTATATTCAATGTTTTTCCTCCTTTTATACCTCGTTCCCCCAACAGTCCCAGCCGTCTACTGTTTGCCTTGCAAACAATTCAATTCGTGGCAAATCTCCAACCAGTTCAACAATTCTTTCTCTTACTATTGCTGGTTTTTTACTATGTTCTTCAATATGAGTGTCAACTACTTGTGAAACCTTTTTAGAAACTCTAGGTATTTTTCCCTTTGTTCCTAATAAGCAAAGTTCTGCATTTGCTCTCGTCCATGCTCCTAATCCAAAGAACCATGTATCAGCAATTTTATTTCTTTTTACCCATGTAAAGCCACAAGTTTTATATTTGAACCCCCATTCTTTCATTACTTTTAATCCTTCTATTAAACAAGGGAACGTTACCCACAAGAAAAGAATACAATTTTCATCTGATATTGACTTAATTGTATCCTTCATATCAATTATCTTATCTACTTTCATTGTTGGATAATGTCTTTCAACACTTCTAGGACCTTTTCTCCAACCTGTATAATGCCAGGGCGGATCCGCATAAATTATGTTATATTTTTTATTTGTATTATATATATCTACTACCAATTAATTCCTCCATTTCTTTAGTATTCTAAAAATAATGAATGAATACATTAAAACTAATATACTCATTCTAATAGTCATATTTCCAAAGCATATTGCTATTAGTAAAACAAGTGTAATAAATATAATTTTCATTATAAAAAAGATTAGCTTTTTCACTTAATAATCTATATCTACCTCATCAGCTAAATCCATATTTTTATTTTCTTCAAAAAGTTTATTTTTATCTTCAATAAAATTTTCTATAATTTTTTGATTATCTATATTTTTACACTTTTCTTCAACATACTTTGTCATTAAATTTGATATTAAATCTTTTCCATATTCATTAATTAAATCTTGTGTTTTCCTTTCAGTTTGCTGTTCTTCTTGATATTTTAATCCATCTGCGGAATAACAAGTATATAAAAATTTAACACGAGTATAACCATTTTTATCTAAATCTGTCCATTCAATTTTTATAGGTTTATATTCGTGTTTTAATCTGCTATCATATAATCTAAAAAATCCATTTTCTTCACAAAATTCTTCAATATAGCGTTCGTCTGTTAATTCAATATCCTCTATATCTTTATTAAACTTTTGTAATACTTTTACTATATTTTCTTTTGTATGTGCATACTCATATAATCCTACTCTATTATAAGCAGAAAACTCTTTTGTATAATTTTTAAAATAATCTTCTGGTATATCTACTCTAAAACAACTATCTAAAAAAATATATTCTGGGTTTGGATATTTTTTCTCATATTCTTTTTGAGAACAAGAAGTATATCTTCTATCTGGTCTACTTCCTTGCATTATTTCTATAAATAGATATTTACCATCGCTTGTAGGCACAATTCCCCTTATTCTGTGATTTCTTGTTTCATCTATATCCATACCCATTTTTATCATTTTTATTTTCAAATATTATAACCTCCCATCTAATTACTTTAATCTACCAAATCCATAAAAATTGCTACCATTCCACCAACCATTATTATATTTACTAATTTTTACTCCTTCTGGATTTCCACCAGTATCTATTATCCATTCTGCTGTTTCTCCTTTTATTGTTAATGTTCCCATATAAATACCAACATGAGAAATACCTCCAGGCGTTCCTGTATCATAAGTATCTTTCAAAAAAATCAAATCTCCTGCTTGTCTATTATTTACTTCTACTGGATTACAATAATCAGAATATAATCCACTAGCACCAGTATTTGGAATAGTTTTTATTCCTGTATGTGCCAAACAATGAATTACAAAACTAGAACAATCATAGGTATCCATACAAGTATCGTAAGATAGATTACTATGATCCATAAGGTATGGCTTACCCATATTTTTTAAAAGCTCATTATATATTGCTTGAAGATTCGGATCATCAATTTGTATCATATAACTTGAAATTTCATCAAAATTTATATTGTCTGCTTCATCAGATGTTTTAAAATTAAAAAAGTTTCCTATTGCTGCAATAATTAAAATAATTATTATAATTGGTGCAATAGACGGTAGCATTGATAATATCATTTTCATACTTTCTGCCACTAATTTTGCAACAATTTTTGTTGCCTTTTCTACTACATTTACTGTTTTCTTAACAAGTTTTTTCCCTTGCTTTTTTACAACCTTTTTAGTTTCTTTTCCTAATTTTGATGTTACTTTTTCTGCTACTTTCTTTGCTGGTTTTGTCATTATTCTGCTTGAACTTTTTTCAAAACTTTTTAGTCCACCCTCATTTGTTGCAGTATTTAATGTCTTACCTGTTTTTATAAATTTATTTGCAGTATTATTTATAAATTTCATACCTTTTATAGCTGTACTAATTTTGCTATTTATTTTTCCTTTTTTATTTCCTAATTCTTTCACTTCTTCTTCATTTTTTATAGTATCTTCTAGTGTTTCATCTTCTTTTTGAGTTTTTAATCTACTTATATTTTGATTAGTAACATTACTCTTTTTGTTGTTAGTTTGAATTTCAGTATAACCTTCTACTTTGGTTTGTAATTTATTTATTTTTTCTTCTGTTTCTTCTACAATGTTATTATCTATATTTGTTTCAAGTCTTGAATTTTGTGTATTTCCCTCTATAATTTTTTCTACTTGTTTTTCATACCATTTATTAATTTGGTTAACACTATCTAAAGCAATATTTGTACCTTTGTTTATTGTATTTGAATATTCACTTAATGAATTTGCAACATCTTTTCCATTTTCTTTTGGCATTTTTAACTCCTACTAATTTGCATATTAGAAGTTTGATTTATTTGATATATGTAAAACTCTTTAGCAATTTGATTTCTAAAAGCTACTTTATCTTCTCCATATACGATTATTCCTTGCCCTGCTGGACTATCAATTACATACTTAGCTTCTTCATCACTTATATCAAATATCTTACAAATCGCTGGTAAATCTAATGGTTTTTGTTTTAAAATCATTGCAAATTCAGAGTTAGATAATATTTTACAACCCTGCTCATTTTTGATTACATCTCCGTATATTTTGAGTTATTATTGTAGGAATAGCATTTTCTTTTCTACCTGTTTTATATATTTTTGCAATATAATCAGCACTATATTGATTAGCAAGTAAAATATGAAATTCGTCTATAAAAATCCATGTGTGTTTTCCTAAATTTTTATTACGTTTTAATCTATTCATAATGTGCTCTAAAACAACTAAATACCCCGTAGTTTGTATGCTACGAGGTAAATCTGAAATATCAAATGATATAAATCTATTTTTAATTTCTATATTTGTTTTCTTTGCAAAAATATCCATA
>CAWVJG010000039.1:0-3404 GCA_963929465.1 Bacillota bacterium | reverse complement strand
TTTAATTTCAAAACTTTTTTCTATTATCATACTACAAAAAAGAAAATTATTCCATACATACCTGTAATAAAATAATTTTCTTTTACTAATTTTAACTTGTTTACTATATTTTTTTCTAATATTTTGAAAATGCTTGCTTTATATACACATTTTTCTTCTCTAATGTATGTCTACCTGCATTTCTCCTAGTGTATTTTTTTCTTCTCCATGATCTGTTGTAATCTTTCTTTCCACTGGTACAACTTTTATGCTATCCATATTTTCTTTCTTTTCTATAATAACATACTCTGTTAAATACATCGTAGCATTTTCAAAATCTTTAAATGTTCCAATGTCTCCTGTTGCCCATTCTTCTGTTTTCCCATTTTCATAGGTAATGACTCTTTTAGTTTCATATTGGCAAGAACTAAGTTCCTGATTGTTATTATCATAAACTTTGAAATCTATTAATCCAATATGATCTTCATTCCAACTACTAGATAAACTTTGCAAACTCACATCATTAATTGTTGTAGATACTTTCGCTATTATTTGTAATGGTGTTACTTTTACTTCTTCTATCTTTTTGGTCATCTTTTTATAAGTTACTTCCGCATTTTCTGGGTAAATTACATTTGTGTTTTGAAGTGCTTTTTCTTTTGATACTTCTACTTCAAACTCCCCACCAATATTGATATATCTAGCATTATTGGCCGTATTAATTGTCTGCATTCCACTTTCTGTTTTCTTTTTTTCCCCTGTATTGCCAAGTACAACACGATTTAATGATATTTTAAAATTCTCTTTTCCTTCTAATTCATCTTCTGTTAATAAAAATAATTGATATACTTTATATTCATAATCTGAAATCTTTGTTACTGTTTGTGTTGTTTTAGTCCACATTTTTTCACCATCTATTATAACATTATATGTACGTTCTGGATTGTATACGGTTTTACCATATTCTTCTTGTTCTTGTCCAAAAAATATTAATGCAACTGTATTCATCGTATCTTTTGCTTCCATTAAATGATTATATGCTGGTGTTTTACCTGTTTCATTAAATTGTTCTTCATCTATTTCTTTTGCTTGTTGTATGTCTTCTTCTGTTATAATACTTTCTCCTAATCGTAAGTATTCTTTGTCTTGTTTACTTAGTTTCACATCAAATTCTAAAACAGTAAATCCTTCATCACATACTGTTGAGACTAAATCAATTTTTGTTTCATTATAAGCCACTTCTTGTCCTTCAACATTTACTTTATAATTTTCATACTCATCAGAAAATCGAATACCTATCCATTCTAAAACTGGTTTTCCTCCTATTGTCCCTCCAAAAGCCGCATAAACTGATATACTTCCTACAAACACAACCATAATTGAAGCCATGATAGTTACAAATTTTTTTATATAATTCTTCCATTGTTTTTTATGTTTATGCTTTAATGTATTTTGTATTCTATATTCTATTTTTAGAGGAATTTTTACATCTTGCTTACTGGATAACTCTAATAATTCTTCAATATCTCTCATTTTTCAATCCCTCCTTTTTCAAATTGTTCTTTTAACTTCTGTTTACTTCTGGAGATTTTACTCCTAATAGTCCCTTCCTTTTTCTTTAAAATTCTGCTGATTTCCTTTGTGGTATAACCTGAACAATAATATAATGTTAATATCAATTTTTCATCTGTTTCCAAACTTCTAATTAACATATCAAATCCTATGTTTTCTTCATAATTTTCTTCTGTTTCAATATATTTTTCCATTTCATTACCTTCAAAGGATATCGTATGTTTACGCTTTTTTCTATGTATTTTATTACATTCATTTATAAGGATTCGAATTGTCCAGGTCTTAAATAATGTATTATCTCTTAGTTTATGAATATTTCTAAAACATAACAGTATTGTTTCTTGTATGGCATCTGCTATATCCTCATCATTTTGAAGTCTTGTTTTAGCTATTAAATACATTTCTTTTTCTATCAACAAAATTAATTCATCAAATGCTTTCTCATCCTTATTTTTTGCTCTTTTTACTAATTCCTCCACTTTTTATCCTCCAATTTTTATCTTATATGTACATATCTGACACTTATTAGATTAATTTACTTTACTTTTTTGTTGCACCAAAATGGAATTTTTTTCTTACATAGTATTTTTATGTATTATTTGACCATAATAATATTTTATCTTCTAATTTTACTAGCTCTTCATCTGTTAAAAATACAATATCTTTATAATTCTCATTAATATAATAAATATTTTGTATTTTTGCATTTTCAGGTTCGAAAAATCTGATTTTTTCACTTTGGAAATCTATACAAATATTGTTTCCTATCCTTATTAAATTATTGGATTGATCATTATCTTTAAACAATTTTGTAATGATATTTTGTGTTATATTTACATATACATCATAAATGTTTTCTCCTGTCTTAACTAATATAGCATAACCATTTTTATAATTTTTTGTGTTTATTTTTATATCGATTCCTCCATCTTCTGGTATCTCAACATTTGCTAAATTCTCAGCATATGGCACCATATATTCATTAACATATAATAGTTGCCAACCTATATATAAAATGATTATAATACATAATAATGTGATTATTAAAGTCTTTAAATTTTTATACCTTAGTTTTTTATGAAATTTTCGTATTGCCTCTTTTTCATCTATGTTTGATACTTGTTCTTCTTGTTTTAAGAGATTTAACATTTCTTTACATTGTTTACATTCTTGTAAATGTTTTTCTATAAAATCATTTGATTCTTTTGATACTACTTCCTCAATATATAATGGTAATAACTGTTCACTATTTATTACTTTTTCGATGATATCTTCTTCATTGTCAATCATGTTTTCATCCAATTCACATAGTTTTTTATTTTTTTTACAATAACTATAATATGTATTTTTCGCAATCTGACATAGCCATGTTAACATTTTTAGTTCTGGATTAAATGTATGTATATTTTTTAATGCTTTATAAAATGTTTCTTGAGCCATTTCATCTGCAATATTTCTATCTTTCGTTATTGTAATCAGATATCTATAAACACTACAATAATATTTGCTATATACTTCTTCAAAATCCACTTTCACTCTTTATTCCTTTCTCTTCGTTCATCTATAATACTTTTCACTTTGCAATTCGTTACAATTTTTTTACTTTATATTTATTATAAAAAATCAAGTTTTGCCTATTCAAGAAAAAAGACTAACTTTCGTTAATCTTTTTCTAAATTATATTCCATTTTCTTAATTATTTTTTTCTATATTTAATCACTTTTACACCTACTAAACATATTACCACTAATAAGATAACAGAACACCCTATCACAATTCCATTACTCATTTTTTCTATTTCTTGGTTTGCTAACTGATTATCCGTTTCTTCTCCTTGAATTTGTATGTTTTCT
>CAWVJG010000038.1:0-5625 GCA_963929465.1 Bacillota bacterium | reverse complement strand
TATTATAATATTGTAATTGATAAGTTGCTAAACTATTTCATCAAAATATATTTTATGTATTTGAACTATATCTATATTATATAATTTTTGATAAATAATGTCAATAGATGGTAACTTTGCAAAATAAAATTAACCGAAAGGAGGAATGCCAATGAAAGAAGCAACAATTAAAGAAAAGCCAATGCCAGTTATTTATACTACAAAAGATGTTTGCAAAATGTTTCATATTGGTAGAGTAAAATGTTTAGAACTATTCCACAGAGCTGATTTTCCAGCACAGAAATATGGTAGAGGCTTTGGAATTGAAGCAACAGCTTTAACTAATTATTTAAGTTCTAGACATATTATCTCGTAAAAAACAGAAGAGATTTAGAAATGGCACTTCTAAACCTCTACAAAGTACACGGGAATGTCTTCCTATGTTTACTTACAAACTTATTATAGCACAAGTATGTATTTACTTGCAAGACATTCCCTTTGAAATTTTTGGAAGGGAGCAAAAATGAGCAAGAAGAAAGAATTTATCGAAGGTATCGACTATGTAATTACTATAAGAAAACGAAAGAAATTTATAAAAAATCCAAAGAAAAATATTTGTCCCATATGTGAAAACTGTAATCATAAAAATTTGTGTTTAAACCGTAGAAATAAAGAAACTATGGAAAGATGTAATAAATGCAAGAATTGTACTGATAATGATTTATGCGATAAATTTCATTTTTATAATGAATATGAAGGAAGATTATTAAAACTTGGTATAAATGCAAATACAGGAAAAGCTATTAGACAATCTTTTTCTGGTAAAACTAAAGAAATTGTTTTGGAAAAATTAAAAAATCAATATATAAAAAATAAAGAAGAAGGAATAAAAGAAACTGTTTATACACCAAATGAAGTTTCAATTATTGAACTAGCTAAAGAAATTGAAGAAATAAAATATAAAAATGCAAAAACACATGGTTCTGGTTACAACAGAAATATGCAAACTATAAAGGCTTGTAGTGCATATAACTTTATGTTTAAACCTATACAGAATGTAACTAGAAATGAAATTGAAAGGTTTTTACAAGCAGAAAGGCATAAATCTAATTCTACTATATCAAAAGAATATAGCATTATAAAAAATGCGTTTAATTCAGCCTATAAAAAACATCTTATAGATAAAGAGATGGCATTTGATTTTAATATTGATCCAGTAGAAAAGCCCAAAAGTCATAAAGAAGATAAAGATGTTGTAGCTTTTACCATAAAAGAAGAATATATGTTAATTCAATATATTGAATCTCATTCCTCACAATATAATAATATGCTACTGCTTGCATTATATACAGGAATGAGAATTGGAGAAGTATTGGCATTAACCACTGAAGATTTTAATTTTGATGAAGATTATGGAACAATCAGAGTAAATAAAACAATCACTAAAAATAAGAGTGGAAAAAGAGTTGTTGGAAATGTTACTAAAACCAAAAATGGTAAAAGAAATTTGCATTTAGATAAAAAATCAAAAGAAGTTGTAGAAAAAGCAATTAAAGAGATGACACCAAATAAAAGAAATCTGTTATTCCTTAGAAAAGATGGCAAAATTTATGAGGATAGCCAAATAAATAGTGCCTTTAAGAGAATTTGTAAAAATGCAGGAATAAAAGTAATTATGACTAAACACAAGAAAGTTTCTAAATCAAAAGGAGTTCACTATGTAAATGAAAAGACAAGTGATGTGCATGTTCATATGTTAAGTTATCCAAACTTTTATAAAATCCAAACCTTTTTGATAAAAGCCTTATAAATAAAGGTTTTTTAATTAGAAAAGTTTGGATTTTATTTCTATGATATAATTATGTAAAGGAGGTTATATCATGGATTTAAATAATCTAAAAAACAAGAGTAATATTTTAATATCACATATGATAAATAATAAATATTCACAAAGATACATAAGCAAAATAAAAAAAGAGATAGAAACAATTTTAGATAATGGGTCTTCTTATAGTTCATATTTGGATTATTATCAAAATTACCTAAGAAAGAATTCAATACAAACTAAAAGACAACATAGATTAGATTCACTTAATGTAATTATGAATTTTGATCAATATGAGACATTACCATGTAGGCACAAGTGTAAACACAAAGTTATTGATAACTCGAATTATGCTAAACTCAATGATGAATTTAAAGAAGTTATTGATAAATACATTGAAATTTCAAAAATTAAGAATAAAAAAGGCACAACAATTGTAAACGAAGCTAGAAATGCAGCAGTTTTTTTAATGTACTTACAAAATATAGGAATAACTAAAATTAAAGATATAAAAGAAGACAATATATTAAACTTTTTTGTAAATGATAAGTATGAAATTAAATATAGCCACTCATATAAAAAGAATATAAGAATTGTCTTTAAAACTTGTATACCATATATAAAAGAATGTGAACGTATTGTAGAATATTTTCCTGTTATGAAAGAAAACCATAAAAATATTCAATTTCTTAATAAAGACGAAATTTTAGCAATAAAAAAAGTTTTAAATAATGAAAAATCAAATATTAGTTTAAGACATAAAGCTATAGTTTCTCTTCTTTTATATACTGGTTTGAGAAGTTGTGATATAGCAAATTTAAAATTACAAGATATAGATTGGGACAATGAAGTTATAAAGATAGTTCAGGTAAAAACAAATATAGAATTAGAGTTACCATTACTAACAATTGTTGGAAATGTTATATATGCATATATTATAAATGAACGACCTTTAACTAAAAGTCCTTATCTTTTTCTTAGATTAGATTGTAACTTGCCTATCACTAGAAGCACTGTAAGAATTTCTGTTTCAAAAGTAATGGACGAAGCAAATATAAGAATGAAAAAAGGAGAACGTCGAGGAACACATATTTTTAGATATAATTTAGCAACAACATTGCTTGAAAAAAATATACCTCAACCAGTTATTAGTCAAACTTTGGGACATACGTCTCCAGAATCGTTAGAATCATACCTTAAAGCTGACATTGTTCATTTAAGACAATGTGGATTAAGTGTTGAACAATTTTCTTCAATTGGAGGTGAAAGAAATGATTAGATATACATCATTTATGAAACCCATGATTGATGATTTTATTAAATATCAAACTGCTTCTCAATGTTGGAGTGAAAATCCTTTTGGACGAAATCTAAAAACTTTTGAAAATCACTGTTTGAAAAATTTTCCAAATCAAAATAAGCTAACCCAAGAAATGGTAAATTCTTGGTGCACTCAAAGAGATACGGAACTGAATAAATCATATATAACAAGAATTAAAGTTGTCGTATTATTTCTAAAGTATACTAATTCAAGAGGATTGACTAACTTAACTGTTCCTGAATTTCCTAAAGCAGAAAAGATAACATATATTCCACATGCATTTACCAAAGAAGAATTAAAAAACTTTTTTTATGCCTGTGATAATATTGAAATAAAGATAAAAAGAAAAGACGTAATAGCAAACCAAATTATGATACCTGTTTTGTTTAAACTACTTTATAGTACTGGAATGCGAACTATAGAAGCAAGATTATTGAAGAAGGAAAACGTTGATTTAAAAAACGGAATAATTAGTATAGAAAATTCAAAGGGATATAATCAACATTATATAGCTTTACATGAATCAATGAAAAAAGTATTAATTAATTATGAAAGTGAAATATCTAAAATATATCCTAATAGAATATATTTCTTTCCAAATAAAAAAGATAGTTATCATAGAAAAGATTGGATAAATATAAATTTCAAAAAATTATGGAATAAATATAATAAATCTTATGCTGTTCCATATGACTTAAGACATAATTATGCAATTACTAATATTAATAATTGGGTAAATACAGATATTAACTTTACAGCACAGCTATACTATTTAAGCAAAAGTATGGGACATACAACAATAGAAAGTACAAAATATTATTATTCGCTAGTTCCAGTAATAGCCGATATATTTAAAAATCAAGTAAATAGAGATTTTAATACTTTAGTCCCAGAGGTGAATGAAGATGAATAAAGTAAAAAATGAAGCAAAGGAAATAACTAAATATATTTCCGATTTTATAATTAATTATATATATACACAAACAGAAAGTTCGCACACACTAAAATCTTATAGAATAGCTCTTCAATTGTATCTAGAATTTCTTGAAAAAAATGGTATAAACACATTGAATATTAATTATGAATGCTTTAGTGTTTCAAACATTGAAAAATGGATGGAATGGCTAATAAATATGAGAAAGAGTAAGCCTCAATCTGTGAATAATAGACTTGCAGCATTAAGAGTTTTTCTTAAATATCTTGGAAAAAAGAATCTGTCTTTGCTACATATATACACCGAAGCCTCAGAAATATCTAGAAAAAAAACGCCTAAAGTAAAAGTTAAGGGAATAAGTAAAGAAGGCATAAAAATATTGTTTAATGTAATGAATCAATCTACACTAACTGGTAGACGAGATATTACAATGTTTGTACTAATGTATAATACAGCTGCTAGAATAAATGAAATATTATCACTAAAATTAAAAGATATACATCTTGAAACTCAAAAACCATATATTGTTATAGTTGGAAAAGGAAATAAATTAAGAAGTCTATATTTATTACCTAAAACTGTAAAATATCTACGAAAATACATATTAGAAAATCATAATGTGGACTATAATGAAAATGATTATTTGTTTTATTCAAAAATTAAAGGAAAACAAGTAAAAATGACTCAACCAGCAGTAGAAAAACAATTAAAAAAATGGGCTAAAATAGCACATGAAAAAAGTAAGGAAATACCATTAAATTTACATCCACATATGTTACGCCATGCAGCAGCAAGTCATTGGCTGGAAGACGGAATGAATGTTGTACAAATTTCCTATCTTTTAGGTCACGAACGTTTACAAACAACGATGATTTACCTAGAAATAACAACTGCTCAAAAAGCCCAAGCATTAGAAAAATTAAATGACATAAATAATATACCAAAGAAATGGAAAAAAGATATAAAAAAATTATCAGATTTATGCAAATAAATAATAAAACAAAATCCAAACTTTTTTAATTAAAAAAACTTTATTTATAAGGCTTTTATCAAAAAGGTTTGGATTTTATAAAAGTTTGGATAACGAAGCAAATCCAAACGTTTGGATTTGCTTCGACATACTTTTGCAACTAGATGTATTGAGGCTGGTATGGATTTGGCAACTTTGCAAAAAGTTTTAGGACATGCTAATATTCAAACTACAATAAATATTTACGGAGATATATTTGATTATCATCAGAAGAATCAAATGCATAAGTACACAGA
This sequence comes from Bacillota bacterium, assembly GCA_963929465.1. Classification (GTDB taxonomy): domain Bacteria; phylum Bacillota; class Clostridia; order TANB77; family CAG-508; genus CAG-269. The sequence goes on along the minus strand of CAWVJG010000038.1, from coordinate 300 downwards.
ATATATGGACAAGATGAATGAAAAGTATGAAAAAATACTTGAAAATAGTAAGATAAAAGAATAAGATAATAATAAATAATTTGATAGAAAAATATATTCCCGACAATGTCGGGACAGAGATATGAAATTTGAATATGCTTGCTATTAAAAGGAAAGATGGCAAAAATAATTTGCTCATCTGCACCATTAGAACACCAAGTGTTTCGGAAGATTGAAACTTGGTGTTTTAATTTTAAAAATTTTGTAGTTCTACAAAAAGTTCTACAAAATTCACAATATTTTATTTTTATAAAAATCTTT
>CAWVJG010000037.1:0-3911 GCA_963929465.1 Bacillota bacterium | reverse complement strand
AGTAGGAATAGAAAAACAAGAATTAATTGGTGAATTATTAACAGAAAACAAAAAGAAATTAGATAATTTAAAAGTGATTGCAGCTTCACAAGAAATAGAATATTTAGCAAAAGAAAAACAAATATCGACCTTTTTAGAATGTAAAAAAACCTTTTTTGGTAAATTTAAATATTACTTTAAATATAGTAAGAAGAATAAGAAAAATACGATTAAGGAAAATATGATAGAAGAAAAAGAAGAGGTCGTTAATAAAGTTGAAGATAAGGATAAACAAGAAAAAACAAAAAAGAAAAATTTTGCAAACAAGAAGGAAAATTACACAATCGAAGAATTAATAGAATTATATAAAGCATATGAATTAGATGAAACAGAATTAAAAAATATATTGATGGATGTCAATGCTTTAAAATTAAAAAATAAAAATATGCAAAAGAAAATAGAAAATGCAGCAAATTTTATACAAGAAATTGATAATCATAAAAGAAGTATATTTGAATTCTGGAAATACAGTAATAAAGATGAGGTAGCATCATTAGCAGAAGGTGAAGCGGAAGAAGTTAATATTATAAAAAAAGTAACAAAAGTATTTGATTACCATCAAGATTTAGAAGAATTTGGAAAAACGATGGATCAAGTAGAAAGAAAGGCTTTATCAAAAAGTGAAACAGATAGTATTTATTTAACAACTACAGATATATTACCATTGCTAAATAAAGTAAAAAATAATGAAGTATTACCAAAAGAGATTGAAAACAATTTAAAAGAATTGAAAAAAGAAGCACAAGAAGAAAATGCATTACATGAAATTGAAGAATTTGATATATTTGGAGGAATGTCACAAGATGCAAGAAAGATTTCAAAAATAGCAAATAAAAATCACAGAGAAATTGCAAAAGATAAGTTTAATATTTTAGAAATCAATAAAAATACAAAACAGATAGGATATAAATTGGCATTAGAAACTGTTGTTGATAATATAAAAAAGGCATTAGATAAAGTAGTTATTATTGATGATTTGCCAGTATATAAAATATTAGATAATGAAAAGATAGATCCTAAAAATATTAATATATTTAATATCAATCCTGAAAATGAAATTAATGAACATATAAAACAAAATGTAAACAAATTTAATTTGTATAAAGTGAATATAAAAAGAGGAATAAATGGCATTAGTTATACCAATATTATTTTTTATGACAATCAAAATAAAACATTACCAATTGGACAAGATATATCTAGTAAAATATTGGTAGATTTATCAAAAGTAGATTTAAAATTAATCAATAGAACATCTTTTAAAATGACAGAAATAGAAGATGAAAAAGATGATTTTTCTAAAGTAAATGTAAAGACTTTTCATGTATTTGAATATGATGTTATTTTGAGAGAACAAGATAAACAATCAGAAACAGAAGATGAAAATCAAGAAGAAACTGCTAACAAAGATGAAAAAGAATCTTAATAAAATGATGGTAAAATATAAGAAGCCTAAACTTGTTATATATGGAAAAATTCACATAGGTGTCAAGATAAAAGTCATTTTTCCTATACAAGAAAAAAAGCTGAAGTGGAAAATTTAAAAGTTTTCTGCCTCAGTTTTTTTCTTGTATAGGGGAATGATTAAAGAAAGCCAGCTATTGTTATTGAATAGAGAAAATATCGAAAAAAGTTCAAGAAAATTGCTTCAATTTAAATAGCAAAAATAGTAATAAATTTATTCTAATAGAATATATATAATAGTGTAAAAAAATATATAAAGAAATGTATAAAATAGAAAAGATATTTCTAATTATACGAGGAGAGGAAGAAGAAAAAATGGAAAAGCTTTTAGAAATTGTTAAGTTTTTTCCAATGAATTTATCCAATATTTTATACAATACCATTATTTCGAATAATCAAATAAAAGATGAATTACAAGAAATCAGAATTAGAATTGATAGACCATTAATTTTGAAGCTTAGAGATAAAGAATTAATAGTAGAATATAAAATCACACAAAATGAAATATTACAAATTGTGGAGAGATTATGTGAAAATTCCATTTATGCATATAAAAAGCAATTATGTGAAGGATATATCACGATAAGAGGAGGCCATCGAGTAGGAATAACAGGAACAGCCGTTGTAGAAAATGGAGAAATCATAAATATCAAGTATATTACTAGTTTAAATTTTAGAATTGCAAGAGAAGTATTAAACTGTAGTAACCGAATTATTGGACAAGTTGTCGATATTAAGAATCAAAGTATTTTTAATACATTAATTGTTTCACCACCAGGAAAAGGAAAAACAACGATTTTGCGAGATTTAATCAGAAATTTGAGTAATGGCGTTAGTGGGATGAATTTTAAAGGAAAAACTTGTGGAGTGGTTGATGAAAGAGGAGAAATCGCTGCTATGTATAGAGGGATTCCACAAAATGATGTTGGTATTAGAACAGATATTATAGATAATGTATCAAAGGCAAAAGGAATCAAAATCTTAATTAGAACAATGGCACCAGAAATTATTGCTTGTGATGAAATTGGAGGTAATGACGACATACAGGCAATAAAGGAAGCTATGTTATCTGGTGTAAAAGGGATATTTACCATGCATGGAAAAAGTATAGAAGATGTGCATAGCAATCAATACATAAAAAAATTAATAGATGAAAAAATTATTGAGAAAATCATTTTTATCTAGTTCTAAAAAATGAAGAGGTGAATATATTATATAAGATAAATGTAAAGGACAAGGTGTATGATATGCAAGTAATTAAAGGTTTTATGTTGTTATTCGTATTTATTGGATCAAGTTTTATAGGAAGATGTATAGCCAAAAAATATTCTTATCGATTAGAAGAATTAGAAGAAATGAAAAACATCTTGAATGTTTTTAAGTCGAAAATTAGATTTACATATGAGCCCATTCCAGAAATATTCGGAGAAATTGTTAGTCATGCAAAACAAAATATAGGACAAATTTTTGAAGAAGCTAGAAACAATATGCAAAATTTGAGTGCAGGAGAAGCCTGGGAGAAAGCAGTACAAACAAGTGAAACAAATTTAACAAAGGAAGATTTACATGTATTATTAATGCTTTCTAAAATGTTAGGACAAACAGATGTTGAAGGACAAATTAGCCAGATAGAAATTACAGAAAACTTTTTAGAAAAACAAATCAAAGAAGCTCAGCAAGAAAAAAATAGAAATGATAAATTATATTGTAAGCTTGGAACAACAATAGGGCTAGCGATTGTTATTATTTTGGTTTAAAAATATGAATTCTTTTCCAATTAAGTTGATACTACAAAAGAAAGGAATGAAATAAATATGGATATCAATTTGTTATTTAGAATAGCGGCAATTGGAATATTAGTTGCTGTATTGCATCAAGTACTGGTAAGAGCAGGAAGAGAAGATCAAGCAATGATGACTACTTTAGCAGGATTAATTATTGTTCTGACAATGGTAATCAGAGAAATTAGTGATTTATTTGATACAGTAAGAACTATATTTGATTTGTAAAAGGATATATTTATGGAGATTATTAGAATTATAGGGATTGGATTAATTGCATTGATTATCATCATACTGTTAAAACAATATAAACCAGAATTTGCAATATATATCAGTTTATTAACAGGAGCGCTTATATTACTTCTATTAACAGACCAATTATCTGGAATTGTAAATTTAGTACAATCAATAGCAGGAAAAGCCAATGTGAATAGTCAATTTTTATCTTTACTAATAAAGATAACGGGAATTGCGTTCCTTTCAGAATTTGCTGTTAGTCTATGTAAAGATTCTGGCGAAGGAGCAATTGCTAGTAAAATAGAATTAGGAAGTAAAATTATCATCATTTCTATGTCTATACCAATCATATCTAGTTTACTAGAAATTATATTGCAAATTTTGCCTTAA
>CAWVJG010000036.1:0-2968 GCA_963929465.1 Bacillota bacterium | reverse complement strand
TTATCTTGTGATTGAATTTCTGTTTTTATTTCATTGACTAATGTTTCTGTGTCTATTTCTTCTACGACTTCTGCTTTTTCTTCATTTTTTACAATGTCTTTTTCTTCACTTTTTTCTTGATTGTCTAATAAAATTTTTCCTATTAAAATGATAATTGCTATTCCAATGATTATGGAAATACTGCTTATTATTATTTTATTTTTTCTTTTCATTTAATACTCTCACTTTTCATCTTTATTTTTCATTTTGATACATTGATTTTAATACAATGATTATTGTTGCTAATGCAAAACCTACTACAAAAAATACTAATACATCTAGTGTAAAATTCATATTATAAGGTTCACTAGGTTCTTTTGCTTCTGTTACAATGTAAGCATTGTCCATTTCATAATATTCTTTTATTGTTTCTAAAAATACATCTGCAACATTTTTTGCAATACTTTGAGCCATCGTTGGAGATTGATTAACAACTTTAATCTCTAACATATTAGCTAAATCAGAAGTTCTACTTACATCTATACTATTTATAATTTCATCTTTACTTTCTACATTTTCAGTTCCAATTCTTTCTATAGCTTTATCAATAACTACATCACTTTTTATAAAATCTATATATGTATCTATTAATATTCCTGAAAATTCTATGTCCTCTCTACTATTGTTTTTCTCATCTGTTACATTATTTGTTGTATTTTCATCTACTGCCGTCGTGTTATTTCTTCTACTTGTATTTGTTGTATTTTGAATATTTTGTGTATCTGTTTCTTCTACTACTTCTTCAATTGTTTTTGCAAACAAAATTTGTGTTGTTGATTCATATTCTGGTTTCTTTATACTTTTTGAGTAAACACAACCTAAAATAATAGAAACAATACATACAACAATTACTATTATCTTATTACTCCAATACATTTGCATTAATGATTTTATTCCAAATTCTTTCATTTCTTCTTTTTCCTCCTCTTTTTCTTCTCTTAATAAATTTGCCATAATAATGATAATCCATAATAATAATTGTCTCTGATTATAAAGTGTAAAACTTTCAACAAAAAGCGCTATATATGGTATCATATATTTTAACTTTACTTTTTTTATTGATTTGTAAATCCATATTAATAAAATGATTAAAGGTACAATTCCATAATACAACCATATTCCTGGTAATGTTGAATGTACTTCTAATTGGTGAGCTGCCTCTGTAAATCTTTCAAAATATCCTTGTCCTGATCCATAAATTAAATATTGTGGATATTTGATTAATTTATCAATTCCTCTTTCTTCAATTAATGAACTATCTGAACTTTCAGCTTTATTTATTTTGCCCATTAATCTATCTGCAATAGAACTATTTTGAATCGTTTGCTCTAATGTTGTTATCATTGTATTTCTGATATCTACATTTGAAATCAATCCAAGTATAATCGTCACAACACATATCATACCTATTAAAAATTTTCCTGAATTCTTAGATATCCAACCAATAATTGGTTTAATTTCTCTAACTATATGTAGAACCAACAAAATGGTCATTGCCATTAGCATTCCTGTTGATGCAGATGCAATAATAAGAATTAAACTAATAAAATACATTACAATTGCTCTTTTTCTTATTTTCAAAATGTCTTCTATGACGTACATATATGCTGCTGACAATACAATGAAGTATCCAAACTGATTTGGATCATTAAAAGTTCCCATATATCGAAAAGCATCGTAATATCTTCCAATTCCAGTTACATAGATTAATAACTGAATAACAAGATTTATTTGGGTTGTTTTATATATGTTTTTTAAAACATTTTTATCTGACAATTTATTAGCAAATACATATATTCCCATAAAAATCAGTATATATTGTATTGTTGACATTAAAAACTCAGTATTTTGGTAGATACCATAATATATAAAATTAATGATAATAACACATAAAATAAAAATAAATAGTATTCTTAAATCTCTTAGCATCTTTTTGGTTATACCATCTTTAGGTACTTTTTCTACTAATGTTAATAGAAATGCTATTACTATAAAAATTTCACTAATTTGTATTCCACCTGAGCCAAATAAATAAAATGGTTTAAAAAACACATATGCATATATACATAAATTTATTAAACTCAATTTCTTTCTCTCCTATATACATTTTTTATAATTATTTCCATGATTCTCTTACATTCAATTATTTTCCTTTAATTATTTTTTTCATTCTTTTCCTTGTTTTTACATATGTATTTCTTATAAAAATTCTCACTTCATGAGCTATTTGTTTACAATGTTTTCCTAAAATATATTTTTTATATTTCTTTTTCTTTTTTGTTATATCAAACTTAACATCTTCTAAATACATATAATCATCTGGATTATATATGTATTCTGAAACTTTTTTTCTTTCTTCTTGTATTTCTGGTAACGTTCTTATAATATTATGTAATTCTTGTTTCGATAGTTTTTCTGTCACATCCTTACAAATAACCACATCCTCTAAATCCAGATGTCTTTTTATTAACTCTTCTTTAATTTGCGTTAAATATAATCGAATATCTTCATTAAGTTTACTATAATTGATAAAACTGATGGTATTTTCATTTAATAACATATATATCATATTCGATACTTCTTCTTTTTTTGAAAAATAATATAAAATACTTTCGTTCCTTTTCAACTGCCCTTCTATATCATTCTCTATGTCATTATTTTCGATTATATAAATATATATCTTTTTTGTACCTCTAAATTTCTTTATGTTATTCTGTATACCTGTTATTTTTTGAATATTCTCAATGCCTGTATCAGTGAATTTTATTATTTTAGTATATATTAGTTTGACATTAAATATATTCTCTATATCCAATTCTTTAGTTGACATGATAATTTTCGATTTTAATGTAAGCCTAAAATATTCTGAAACTAAATAATCTATATATTTATCTTCTAATAATCTTTTCCTATATTCTTCTGTATCATC
>CAWVJG010000035.1:0-17730 GCA_963929465.1 Bacillota bacterium | reverse complement strand
AAATTTATTTTATTCTATCAAATTTACGATGTTTTTTCCTTATATTTCTATATTTTTATTGCGAAAAATTTTTATTCTTTTTTACTGGTATGTATTATTTTTTGAATTCATTGACGAATGTGCCGTGGAATAATTGTATAAATTCTTAGTTTTAAATAAATGAGGAAGCGCGAGCAGCGAGAGGCTCGTTTATTTAAAACTTAGAAGTTATAAATTATGTAACAAGCCGAGGAAATAATTCAAAAAATAATACATACCACCTTGCTTGTAAAAATTTCAAAACTAAAAAGGTAACATTATTTTCTATCTCATCGTTTTACTTTGTAACAAATTATCTAATATGACGACAATATTTTACAATATTTAGTTGATTTTTTTAAAATGGAATTATATAATTGAGCATGATGAATGTATTTAAAATCGCGGAGGACAAAATGTTAGAAAATAATATTTATGAATTAACAAGCTCACAAAAGAATATCTGGGATACAGAACTATTTTTCAGTAATTCAAATCTTAACAATATTGGTGGTTATGTATTCATCAAAGATAAAGTTAATTTTTCTCTTTTAGAAAAAGCTTTAAATTTATATGCACAAAAAAACGATTCTTTACATTTAAAATTGAAATTGATAAATGGTACACCTTATCAATATGTAGAAGATTTTTCTAATTTATCTATTGATTTGGTTTCTTTAAAAAACTCAGATGAAGTAACTGAATTTAATAAAAAAATTGTAGAAAAACCATTTGTTCTTTTTCATTCTTTTCTATTTTCTTTTACCATGTTCCAATTACCAGATGGCACAGGTGGATTTAATGCCACTTTACATCACCTAATTGCTGATGCATGGAATATGAGTCTATTAATCAATGAAGTTATGGACTTTTATTCTTCACTTCTAAAAAATGAGAAAATAGATGATTCTAAATTCCCTTCTTACATTGATTATATTCATTCACAAGAAAACTATATATCTTCATCTCGTTATCAAAAAGATGAAGCATTTTGGCATACACTTTTTGATAATGAATTTGATGTTTGTTATATTTCTAATAAAAATAAACATGAATTAGATACAAGAGCAAAAAGAAAAATTTTCAAATTATCTAATGATATATATACAAAAATTTTAGATTTATGTAAGACTTCAAATTGCTCTATTTATACATTTTTTATGGCAATTTATTCTCTATATTTATCTAAAATTAATCATGCCACTTCTCCTATTATCGGTACTCCTGTTTTAAATAGAAGTGGTGTAAAAGAAAAACGTACATCTGGTATGTTTATTAGTACGATTCCTTTTAAAGTAGACATTGATAAGACACAACCTTTTTCTGAATTTCTAAAAACAGTTGCTAGTATGCAAATGTCTATCTTTAAACACCAAAAATATCCTTATGATAAATTATTAAAATATATTAAGAAAAAACATAATCTTACAGAAAGTCCTTATGATTTGGTACTTTCTTATCAAAATGCAAGAGATGAAAGAAAATCTTCTGATGTGCATTATTACTCAAAATGGATAGAAAGTGGTCATACTTTAGATTCCTTAGAAGTTCATTTCTATGATATGGATAATACAGGAACTTTAGATATTTTCTATGATTACCAAATCAATAAATTTAATGAAGAAGATATTTCTCATATGCATTCTCGCATTTTATCTATGGTAGATTTCGTCTTACAAAATCCTGAAATTCCTTTATCAAATGTAGAAATCACAGATAAAGAAGAAAAACAGTTGATTTTAAAAGATTTTAACCATACAAATTTAGATTATGATAGAAATGAGAGCATTTTACAGGTATTCAGAAAACAAGTAGAAAAAAATGCATCTTCTTTAGCATTGATTTTTGAAGATGAAACCTATACTTACAAAGCTTTAGATGTATTGTCTAACAAATTAGCCAATTATCTATTATCTTTAAACTTACCTAAAAATAGTGTGATTGGTATTATGCTAAATCGTTCTGCCAACACGATTATTTCTATGTTAGCTATATTAAAAGCCAATATGACATATATGCTAATTGAAAAGGATTTACCAAGTGATAGAATTCAATATATGCTTACAAATGCAAAATCTCCTTTATTATTGACAGCTTATGATGTAAATTATTTAGATTTTGCAAACACCGTATATTTGGATACACTGAATTGGGAAGAACTATCTAGCCAAGAAATCCCAATCCAAGATAAACCTACAGATTCTTTATCTGTTGTATATACTTCTGGTTCAACTGGATTGCCAAAAGGTGTTTTAATTAAAAGATTTAGTATGATTAATCTCGTAAATGGCTACAAATATTCTATGCACACAGACGCACTTTCTAATTTTTTAAGCATCTGTTCTGTTGCATTTGATATGTTTGCAGCTGAAGTTTGGATTGCTCTACTATCTGGTAAAAAACTGATATTAGCCAATGAAGAACAATCTAAAAATCCAATTCCTATGAGTAAATTAATTAACAAAGAAAACTGTGAATTTATGCTAATTACCTCTTCTAAAATGGATTTATTGCTTGCAAACAATACCACATCTGGTTGTTTGAAACATTTAAAAGCGATTCAATTAGGAGGAGAAGTTCTAGATCCTAAATTTTTTGATAAAGTTTCACAATTTACAAAAGCAAAAATATACAACGGATATGGTCCAAGTGAGACTACTTCTTGTTGTACTTGCAAATATATTACCGATTCTCAAGATATTAATTTAGGAAAACCTCTTCCTAATGTGCAGATTTATATTTGTGATGAAGATTTAAATCTATGTCCTATTGGAATTGTGGGCGAATTATGTATTGCCGGTGATGGTGTTTCTTTAGGATATATTAATAATCCAGAATTAACGAATAAAAAATTTGTAAAAAATCCTTTTGGAAAAGGACTTTTATATAAAACTGGTGATTTAGCAAAATGGAATACCAATGGTAATATTGAATATATCGGTAGAAATGATTTTCAAATTAAAATTAGAGGATTACGAATTGAATTAGAAGAAATCAATAATGCCATAAAAACATTATCTGGTGTTCATAACAGTGTTACGATTGTGAGAAAAATTCATAACATTGATACCATTTGTAGCTTTATTGTTTCTTCGATAGAAGATGTCACGCAAGTCAAAAATGCACTTGCTAAACGTTTACCACATTATATGATACCTAGTCATATTGTATTTATGAAAACATTACCATTAACCGTTAATGGCAAAATCGACACAAAAAAATTACCAGAAATCACAGTAGATTATATCTATACAGCTCCAAAAACAGAACTAGAAAAAACATTAGCATCTGTTTATGAAGAATATTTAGGCATTGAAAAAATAAGTATTGACAGTAACTTTTTTGAATTAGGTGGAGATTCTTTAATTTCTATCAAAATCATTACAAAATTAAGTTCTGATTTTGATATTAATTTAGGAATAAAGGATATTTTCTCTTACCCAACCATTGCTTCTCTTAGTCATTATATAGAAGCTCGTCCTTCAGAAAATATGGTAATTCCTGTATCTAAAGCCAAATTTTCTGACGCTTATCCTTTGACATCTGCTCAAAAAAGAATCTTTTATACGGTTCAAAAAGCCCCATCTTCTCTTATGTATAATACACCTGGCGGAATTCTTTTTGATGCTGTACCAAATATAAAGAAATTAGAATCATCTATTAATCAATTAATTACATTACATGATGCTTTAAGAACTTATTTTGTTATTGAAGATGATGATGTTAAACAAAAAATATTACCAAATTATAAAATGAAACTTGAAGTTTTAAATGATGAATATAGTCATTTAGATACTTTATTTAATGAGTTTTTAAAACCTTTTGATTTACGCACAGCACCATTATTTAGAGTTCAATTAGTAAGATTTGATAATGGTAAATCTATCTTATTTACAGATTTTCACCATATTATTTGTGATGGAATTTCCATTACCACTTTTACAGATGAACTTTGTAAATTATATAATGGTAAAGAACTTTCTACAGAGAACTTTGATTATAAAGACTATACCGTATATGAAGAAAACTATTTTAATAGCAAACTTTATCAATCTGATAAAGACTATTGGAAGTCTAAATTTTCTTCTGATATACCTGTTCTTAATATGCCGACAACTTATCCAAGACCTTCTATCTATTCTAATACAGGTAATCGTGTGCAAAGTTATATTTCAGATATTGGTAAAATATCTACTTTATGCAGTCAACTAAATACGACTCCATATATATTTATGTTATGTGTATATTATATTCTTTTATATAAATATACCAACCAAAATGAAATTATTGTAGGAACACCTGTAGCCAATAGAACAGTTAAGGAATTTAGTCATACGCTTGGTATGTTTGTTAATACTTTGGCATTATTCAATACAATAGATTCTACGAAGACATTCAAGGAATTTGTTGATGAAATAACCAAACACTGTTTAGAAGATTTTGAACATCAAGCATATCCATTTGATAAATTGGTGGAAGAATTAGATATCCCTAGGGATTTATCAAGAAATCTATTATTTGATACTATGTTTGTTTTTCAAAATGAAGAAAAAATAGAACTTGATTTTGGAAAATTACATACAGATATCTATACACCAAACACCTACACATCAAAATTTGATTTTATGTTAGAAATCACACCTGAAAAGAACTTTTACAGATTAAATTTGGAATATTCAACAAAATTATATAGTGAGAAATTTATGCAAGATTTCTTAAAATATTATATCCAAATATTGGATTGTATTACTGATAATATAGATATGAAAATTTCTGATGTATCTATGTTATCTGAAGAAGAAAAAGATACTATATTAAAAACTTGCTACAATCAATCACTAGAATATCCAAAAGATACAAGTATTATAGAATTATTTGAAGAGCAAGAAAGAAAACACCCAAATGCTATTGCTCTTAATGATAATGGAAATACTTTAACCTATAAACAATTAAAAGATAAAGTATATCAATTTAGTAACTTTTTAATAAAAAAAGGTATTCAAAAAGGAGATTATGTTGCCACTTTATTAAATCGTTCTACAAACTTAATTGTTGCCATGTTATCTATCATGAAATGTGGTGCTGTTTACTTACCAATTTCCAAGAATTTTCCAGAGGATAGAATTTGCTATATCCTAGAAGATTCTAAGGCAACATTATTAATTACAGATGCCTATACTTTAGATTTACCAATACAAACTGTACATATGAATCACATTGATTTAAATACATATAGTACTAATGATATTTCTGTTCACACACTACCTGATGATCCTATTTATAGTATTTATACTTCTGGAACCACAGGAAATCCTAAGGGTGTTATTGTGATGAATAAAAACTTGAATAATTTTATCCATAGTTTTAACAAATTATATAGTGATTCTGTTAGTACAAATGATATTTGTTTAGCAAGTACAAGTATTGCTTTTGATGTTAGTATATGGGAATTCTTCTTTACATTGTTAAATGGTGCTACTCTTTATTTATATAAATATGAAACCATTGAAGATATATTTGATTTTTGTAATACATTAATAGAAGAAAAAATTACAATGGCATATCTTCCTCCAAATATTTTAAATGAAGTATATGTTATCTTATCTCAAAGTACTAAAAAGACACATTTAGAAAAAATATTAATTGGTGTTGAACCAATCAAAACATCTATTATACAAAAATATTTTGAGTTAAATCCTTCTATGAAAATCGTTAATGGATATGGTCCAACAGAAACGACTATCTGTTCAACTGCTTTTCAAGTTACACCATCAAATTGTAAAAAATATAACATTATTCCTATCGGAAAACCTTTATATAATTTACATGGATATATATTAGATAAAGACTTAAATTTAGTACCAAATGGTATTCCTGGAACTTTATATATTGCTGGTGACAATGTTTCAAAAGGGTATTTAAATAAAAAGACATTAACAAAAGAAAAATATATACCATCTCCATTCTATGAAGATGAGATTATGTATGCAACTGGTGATGTTGTAAAACGATTACCTGATGGCAATATCTCTTTTATTGGAAGAGATGATAATCAAATTAAAATAAATGGACACAGAATCGAATTAAGTGAAATATCAAATTGTATTTTAAATTATCCATCTATCACAAAATGTATTGTTTTAGTAAAGGAAACAAAAAATACAAAATCTTTAGTTGCTTATTTCACAGCCGAGAATAAGATTATTATCAATGACTTGCGTAATTTCTTATCTATGAAATTACCTTTATATAGCATTCCAAATCATTTTATACAACTAGAAAAATTTGTTTTAACAGCCAATGGAAAGATTGATAAAAAATATTTGACATCTATGAAAATTAAAGAAAATACAAATTATGAAGCACCTAGAAATGATTTTGAGAAAAAACTAGTTGACTTATGGAAAGATTTATTAAATATTGATAAAATAGGAATTAATGATGATTTCTTTGAATTGGGTGGAGATTCTTTAATTGCGATTAAACTACAAATTCAAGCTTTTAAACAAGGACTAGATATCTCTTATTCTGATATTTTCTCACATTCTACAATAAAGAAATTATCAGAAAAAATCGGTGTTCGTGATGATGACAAAGCAAAATTAGCTATCAAATCATATGATTATTCTAAAATAGATGAAGTTTTAAAAATAAATACATTACCTATTTTGAAAACTTTTAGAGAAACCAATGTCAAAAATGTACTTTTAACTGGTGTTACAGGTTTTGTTGGTATTCATATTTTAGAAAAACTACTAAATATGACAGATGCAACCATTTATTGCCTAGTCCGTAATAAAAATAATGTTTCTTATATAGATAGATTATATAAAATTATGCAATTCTATTTTGGAAACAAATATCATAATTTAATTGGTTCTCGTATTAAAATGGTACGTGGAGATATTACTCTTAAAAACTTAGGAATTGCTGATGAGGATTTTCAAAAATTAACCAAAAATCTTTCTTGTGTCATTAATAGTGCAGCCATTGTCAAACATTATGGAAAATCTACTGAATTTGATAAAATTAATATCAATGGTGTCAATAATATTATTGATTTTTGTAGTAATTTACAGATTCCTCTATATCACTTATCAACATTAAGTGTTTCTGGTAATGTCTTTTCAGAAGGTAGTTTTTCTGATTCTTCTGTAGAAGAAAAAACAACATTTAAAGAATCTAATTTATATATTAAACAGGATATCTCAAATATATATGTATATACAAAATTCATGGCTGAAAAATGTATTTTAGAAGCAATTCAAAAGAAAAAACTACAAGGTACAATCATTCGATTAGGTAATATCACTAATCGCTATTCTGATGGTAAATTCCAAATTAATATTTCAGAAAATGCCTTTTTAAATAGAATTATCACCTTTATTAAATTAGGTGCTATACCAGATTATCTATTAGATGGTTATTGTGAATTTACACCTGTCGATTATGTAGCAGATGCTATTGTTAGAATTGTAAAATATAAGCATCCATATACAGTATTACATGTATATAATAGTAATCACATTCCTATGGAAAAAATGATTTCTATTTTCAAACAATATGGAATTGATATTGATGTTTTACCTGAAAATCAATTTATCGAAAAAGTAAATCAAACATTAGCCAATAATGAAAATGATTTATCTGGAATTATTAATGATTTTGACACAAATAAAAAATTAATATATGATTCAAATGTCATATTAAATAATGATTTTACAAATGAATTTTTGACCAAGTTGTCTTTTAAATGGTGTTCAATTGATAAAACATATTTATTTAAATATTTAGATTATTTAAAAACACTTGGGCTTATAGGAGGTTAATATTATGGTATTAGTTGGTAATGCCGCTTTAGTTGCTTTATTAATATCTACTTTATTGTTATTTACATTATTATTTATCAATGTAAAAGTAAAAAAGAAAAAACAAATTCATTGGTGCTTTATCGCAATTATTATTTGTTTACTAATTTGTTGTATTGGACAAATGTTATCCATTATTATTCCTAGGTTTTATGATATTGAACCTATTTACTTTGATTATTTTGTATATATAGGAACTTGTTTTTTGCCGATTGCTTTCCTAGCATTTGGATTAACATTTGCCAAAACAAAGATTACCTTTACTAAAAAATATTTACTATTATTTATTATACCAATTTTGACCTTGTTAATTCTTTGGACAAATGATTTTCATCATTTGTTCTATATAAAATATGCTGTCCTAAATTCTGAAACGGTTTTTGGACCATATTTCCCTATACATTCTTTGTACACTTATGCCTTAATCTTTGTTGGTGTATTTTACTTGATTAGATACTCTATTAAAAATACAGGATTCTTCTCAAAACAATCTGTACTTTTAATTTTAGGTGTTATCTTTCCTTTAGCAATTAATATTGTTGGATTATTTGGTGTAGAGATGAGTATTTATGTAACGCCTATATCTTTCACAACCACTGTATTATTCTTTTCAATTGCTATTTTGAAATTTAACTTTTTAAATGTTACACCAATTGCTTTACAAACAGTTGTTGATAGAATGTCTGATGGATATATTGTATTAGATGAAAACAATACAATTATCGATTTTAACAAAACTTTACTAAATATGGTTAGACTAAGTGATACGAAATTAAGAGGTAAAGAATTTTTCTCTATGTTTGGAAAAAATACCAATTTTAAGATAGATAATGATCTTTTTAAAGAATATATAAAGAAATCTAAAACAACTAGTAAGACATTTTCCATACAATTAGAAGTAATAAATGTAGATAAATATTTTAATATAGAAATATCTGGAATTGAATCTCATGGTTCTATTCTTGGTACACTCATTTTGTTTAAAGATATTTCTCAACATGTTCACGATTTAAAAATCATTAATGATAACCAAGAAACTTTAATGGAAAGAGAACGTTTAGCTTCACTTGGACAATTAATTGGTGGAATTGCTCACAACTTAAAAACACCTATTATGTCTATTTCTGGTGCAGCAGAAGGATTACACGATTTAGTATCAGAATATGATGCTTCTATCGAAGATCCAAGAGTAACTTATCAAGACCATCATGATATTGCAAAAGATATGTTTTCTTGGATTGATAAGATAAAAACACATACAGAATATATGTCAGATATCATCACCGCCGTAAAAGGACAAGCTGTCACTTTGTCTGAAACGGCTTCTGTCCATTTTACACTTGATGAATTAGTAAAACGTGTTGATATTTTAATGAAACATGAACTAAAAAATGCCATTATTTATTTAAATATTGCTATGAAAACCAATGAGCAAACCGTTATTAATGGAGATATTAATAGTTTGGTTCAAGTTATTAATAATATGATTTCTAATGCAATTCAAGCATATAATGGAGAAAAAAATAAAAATATTGAATTGATATTAGAATCAAAAGATAATCATGTTCTAATACATGTAAAAGATTATGCAAGTGGAATGCCTAAAAAAGTTCAAGATAAATTATTTAAGGAAATGATTACGACAAAAGGGAAAAATGGTACTGGTTTAGGTTTATATATGTCATACTCTACCATTAAAGCTCACTTCAATGGTGATATTACTTTTGAGTCAGAAGAAGGAAAAGGAACTACTTTTACAATCATATTGCCAGTATGATATCTTTTGTAAAATCACACTATGAATAGTTGCTGTTTTTTCTGTAAAAAACAAAATAATTATTTTACATTTACACATAATTGCCTATTATTTTTATTGTATTTTTAATTAGATTTTTTGTATATTTTACAAAAATTATAAAAATTAACTAGTCATAAAAATCGAGTTTTTTACACATAAAATCGTGTAAAAAGCTTGATTTTTATTTTTTTTATGAATATAATAATTCAAAGTTTAGTTTAAAAGGAGGATATTATGAGAACACATTTACATGGCGTAGAAAATACAGAAAACATAGAAAATAATTCATATCGAATTATTGCTGTGGATGATGAAGAAGGCATTGTAGATTCTCTATCTATATTTTTAAAACGTTCTGGATATGATTTTACTGGTGTTACAGACCCGCAACAAGCTATTCAGCTTGTAAAAGAAGAACATTTTGATTTAATGATTTTAGACTTTATCATGACACCTTTTCATGGAGACCAAGTTGTTGAAGAAATCAGAAAATTTAATAAAGATTTATATATTTTATTACTAACAGGACATAAAGATTTAGCTCCACCTTTAGAAACTATTAGAAGGTTAGATATCCAAGGATATTGTGAAAAAAGTGATAAATTCGACCAATTACTTTTATTAATTGAGTCAGGTATCAAATCTATTAAACAAATGAATGAAATTAAAGAGATAAATGCCAAATTGTCTGATACATACGAAAAATTAGAACAAGCATATTTAGATTCTATCAAAACATTACGTTATACCATTGAAGCCAAAGATGTGTATACAAGAGGACATTCTGATAGAGTCGCTGCTATTTCTGTACTAATTGGTAAAAAATTAGGCTTATCAGATGAAGATTTACACACATTAGAAATTGGTGGATTATTCCATGACATTGGAAAAATTGGTGTTCCTGATAGTATATTATTAAAAGAATCAAAATTAACAGATGAAGAATATTCTCAAATTAAACAGCATCCTAATATTGGTGTTCATATCTTATCAAATGCTTCTATATTTGATGATATTTTGCCAATTGTAGAACATCATCATGAAAAATATGATGGAACAGGATATCCAGGAAAACTTGCAGAAAATGATATTCCATATTTAGCAAGAATCACAACCATTGCAGATAGCTTTGACGCTATGGCTTCTAGAAGAGCTTATCGTGACTCTTTAGATTTAGACACGATTATTTCAGAATTTGAAAGATGTAGGGGAACACAATTTGACCCAGAATTAGATGATATATTCTTAGACATTTTAAAAAATCATTATGATGAAATACAAGAAATACAAGAAAAATATAAACCTGAACAATAGGGACGTGTCAAATCGTTCAAAAATTGAACAAAAGGGACAGACCTAGCATTGAATATAAAAAATAAAAACACAAGATTTAAGTCTTGTGCTTTTTTTGCTTTAATCTGATTCTATTTCCATAATATAAAATGTCCCAAACAGAAACGTCCCCAAAAGGACAAAACGTTTTCTAAAGGATATTTTACACTTTCATTGAAAGCCCTACTTTTTGTCTTTCTTGATCAATTTTGATAACTTTTACTTTTACAATATCCCCTACGGATACTACATCTGATGGATTTTTGATAAATTTATCACTCATTTCTGAGATATGAACAAGTCCATCATGTTTTACACCAATGTCTACAAATGCACCAAAATCTATTACATTTCTAACAGTTCCTGTTAATACCATACCTTCTTTTAAATCTTCTAATTTTAATACATCATTTCTTAAAATTGGTTTAGGCATATCTTCACGAGGATCTCTTCCTGGTTTTGATAATTCTTCAATAATATCTGTTAATGTCATTTCTCCTATATTTAATTCTTTTGCTATCTCTGGGACATTAACACTTTTTAATTTTGTTCTTAATTCTTCTAATTTTTCTTTATCTTTCAAATCATTTTTATCAAATCCTAATTGGTTTAATAATTTTTCTGTTGGTTCATAACTTTCTGGGTGAACTGCTGTCACTTCTAATGGATTATCTCCATCAAATATTCTTAAAAATCCTGCACATTGTTCAAATGCTACTTTTCCAAGTTTTGGAACTTTTAGTAATTCTTTTCTGTTTTTTAATTTTCCATTTTCATCTCTGTATTTTACAATGTTTTTAGCAATTGTGTTATTGATTCCTGAAACATATGAAAGTAATGATGGTGTTGCTGTGTTTACATCAACACCTACTTTGTTAACACTATCTTCTACCACACCTGTTAGACTTTCTTGTAATTTCTTTTGATTAACATCATGTTGATATTGTCCAACACCAATGGCTTTTGGGTCTATTTTAACCAATTCTGCTAATGGATCTTGCAAACGTCTTGCAATAGAAATTGCCCCTCTGATAGATACATTGATGTCTGGATATTCTTCTGTTGCTAACTTTGATGCAGAATATACAGATGCTCCTGCTTCACTGACAATGACATAATTCACATCTCTTGAAGCTTCTTTTATCATGCCTGCTACAAACATTTCTGACTCTCTTGATGCAGTTCCATTTCCAATGGCTATCATATCGATTTTATCTTTTTCGATTAATTTTAATAATTCTTTTTTAGCCCCCTCTACATCATTTTGAGGTTCTGTTGGATATACAGTCGTATAATCTAATAATTTCCCTGTTTCATCAATAACTGCAATTTTACAACCTGTTCTATATGCTGGGTCAAATCCCATAACTGTTTTTCCTTTGATTGGTGCTCCTAACAATAATTGTTTTGAATTTTTACCAAATACTTTAATTGCTTTGTCTTCTGCCTTTTCTGTTAAATCTGAACGAATTTCTCTATCAATTGATGGTTCAATTAATCTTTTGAAACTGTCTAAAATCGTGTCTTTTAGCATTTGGGTAAATTGTGTTTCACCTTTTATAATATCTCTTTCCATATAGTCTAATATTTTTTCTTCTGGTTTTTCAATTTTTACTTTTAGAAAATCCTCTTTTTCTCCACGATTAATCGCTAATATTCTATGACTTGGTATGTATTTTATGGCTTCTTGATATTCATAATACATTTCATAATTTGATTTTTCTTCTGGGTTTGCAGCTTTTGTTTGAATGGTTGCTTCTCTATAACAAATTCTTTTGATTTGTTTTCTATATTTACTATTATCAGAAATATCTTCTGCAATAATATCTAAAGCACCTTGCACTGCATCTTCTGGAGTTGCCACTACTTTGTCTTTATTATTTTTATCCTCTTCTGACAAAGTATCAATATTAACATATTCTTTTGCAATTTCTAAAATTGATGTTGTTTCTTTTTGTTCAATAATAATGTTTGCCAATGGCTCTAAGCCTTTTGCTTTTGCAACAGTCGCTCTTGTTTTTTTCTTTTGTTTATATGGTCTATAGATATCTTCTACTTCTGCTAGTGTTTTACAAACAGCAATTGCTTGTAAAATTTCATCTGTCAATTTTCCTTGTTCATCAATTGATTTTACAACTTCTTCTTTTCTTTGTTCTAAATTTCTTAAATAATTTAATCTTTCTCCTAAATCCCTAAGGATTTCGTCACTTAATCCTCCTGTTACTTCTTTTCTATAACGTGCAATAAAGGGAATGGTATTCCCTTCATCAATTAATGTAATTGTAGCCTCTACTTGTTTTGGTTTAATATTCAATTCTTCTGCAATAATATTAATAATTTTATCCATTCTTTTTCACATTCCTTTTCTATAATAAATAATGATTGGAAAAGAATTAAATTTTATCAAGGAAAATTTGATTTAAAAGGCAAAGGCGCATACTTTTTGTATGTAACTGCGTTTTAAATCAAATTTGACAAAGCTAAAATTGTAATTATTTTTCAATCCTCTTTAATAATTGTATCATCATTCTTTATCCAATTTTCAACTTCTTCCACTCTGTATTCCTTTTTTGTATCTCTCATAACTACTTTTTCAATTCCAGCATTAATAATCATTCTTTTACAAAAAGAGCATGGTTCATTATCTTTTACATATTCTCCATTTCGTTGATTAATTCCTACTAAATACAGTGTAGCACCTATCATATCCTTTCTTGCCGCACTAATAATTGCATTTTGTTCACTATGTACTGATCTACATCTTTCATAACCTTTTCCACTTGGCATTTCACATTTTTGTCTTGTGCAATATCCTAAATCAATACAATTTTTTCTTCCTCTTGGAGCACCTGTATATCCTGTTGAAATAATTTCATCATTTTTTACAATAATACTTCCATAATTATTTCTAAGACATGTCCCTCTTTCTGCTACACTTTCTGCAATGTCTAAATAGTAATTTACTTTATCTACTCTTTCCATTTTTACCACATTCCTTTCAAAAGGATTATTCTTACTCTACTCCTAAATATTCATTATAGGTAACTTCTCTGTCAACAATTTTTCCATTTTCTTTTATATCAATAATTCTATTAGCAACAGTTTGTGTTAATTCATGGTCATGTGATGTAAATAAAATATTTCCTGTAAATCGTTTCATTCCTTCATTTAGTGATGTAATACTTTCCATATCTAAATGGTTTGTTGGCTCATCAAATATTAAGAAATTCGCTCCTGATAACATCATTTTTGATAACACACATCTTACTTTTTCTCCTCCAGATAATACATTTACTTGTTTTAATGCCTCATCTCCTGAGAATAACATTCTTCCTAAAAAGCTTCTGACATATGTTTCATCTGGATCTTTAGAATATTTTCTAAGCCATTCTGTTATATTCTCATCTGTTTCAAATAAATAATTGTTGTCCTTAGGGAAATATGATTTTGTGATGGTTGTTCCCCATACTAATTCGCCTTCATCTGGTTCCATTTCTCCTTCTATAATTTGGAATAAAACTGTTTTAGCTAATTCATTATCTGCTAAAAATGCGATTTTATTTCCTTCTTTTACATCAAATGAAACTTTGTCTAATAATTTTACACCATCAACGGTTTTTGATATATTTTTTACTTGTAAAATTTCTCTTCCTGGTTCTCTATCTGGTTTAAAGTCTACATATGGATATTTTCTATTAGATGGTTTAATTTCTTCTAATTCAATCTTCTCTAATGTTTTCTTTCTTGAAGTTGCTTGTTTTGATTTTGAAGCATTGGCACTAAACCTAGCAATGAATTCTTGTAATTCTTTTATCTTTTCTTCTTTTTTCTTGTTTTGTTCTCTTGCTTGTTTTAATGCTAATTGACTTGACTCATACCAGAAATCATAGTTTCCTGGATATACTTTTATCTTTCCAAAATCAACATCTGCAATATGAGTACATACTTTATTTAAGAAATATCTATCATGTGATACAACAATAACTGTATTTTCAAAATCCATTAAGAAATCTTGTAACCAGTTAATACTCTTCATGTCTAAGTCATTGGTTGGCTCATCCAATAATAAAACATCTGGATTTCCAAATAAACTTTGTGCTAATAAAACTTTTACCTTTTCTTTCGCTTCAATTTCTTTCATGTATTTATAGTGATTATCTGGTATAATCCCTAAATCATTTAATAGAATCGCTGCATCTGATTCTGCATTCCATCCATCTAGTTCTGCAAATCTTTCTTCTAATTTTGCAGCTTTCATACCATCTTCTTCTGAAAAATCTGGTTTTGCATAAATTGCTTCTTTTTCTTTCATAATGTCATATAGTTCTTTGTTTCCCATGATGACAGTATCCATTACCGTATATTCCTCAAAAGCAAAGTGATCTTGTTTTAATACAGATAATCTTTCTCCTTTATCTAAACTCACATCACCTTTACTTGGTTCTATTTCTCCTGATAACACTTTTAAAAAGGTAGATTTTCCCGCACCATTTGCTCCAATAATTCCATAACAATTTCCTTTTCCAAACTTTATATTTACATCTTCAAAAAGGATTCTTTTTCCAAATCTAACAGTTACTCCATTTGCACTTAGCATGTATTTCATTCCTTTCTTTTATGCTTTTAAATTTTTATTGTGCCGAAAATCTGGTTTTATCTTTACCTTATTTCCGTATACAACAAAGTTAAGCTTCTTATCGTTGGTATTATATACTATTTTTACATATTTTTCAAGGATTTTACATAGAACAATAGTGGAGTTTTTTAGCATTTTTCCTATACCATAAAAAAAGGAAATACAAGATTCCCTTTTAAAATTTATTTTTATCATATTAAAAGATTAAACTTTAATCATCAAATAATAATTTGATACCCCATAAACCAGATAATCCCACTAGTCCATATACAATTCTTGACCAAATTGTCATTTCTCCAAATATTAAAGCTACCAAATCTAATTCAAATAATGCAATTAATCCCCAATTAATAGCACCAATAATAATTAAAACTAATGCAATTTTATCTATTACTTTCATTCTGTTTCCTCCTTTTACTGTATTTTTATATTATTTTTACCTTTTTTCTTTTATTTATACAAAGATTGAAAATTTTTCTTTTTTATGATAGTTTATAAGAAAGGCGTGCGTTGACGAAATCAAAGATTTCAATGCATACATGTAAAGTACTGCAAAGCAATACTTCGCAAATATAATAATCCTTTAAAGTAAGTGTAAAATACTTGCACTTACGAATTAAAAATTTCGATATATAGGAGGAAAATTATTTGAAAAAAAATAATAATAAATGTAAAAATCCCCTTCCAGATAATACAAAAAGAACTATAAGTATTTTATTAAAAATTGTATTGATATTACTTGCCTTATTTCTAGTTGTTGTACTATTTAATATCGTGAATCATTGGATGAAATATGCTTCTATTACAGAACAATATATTGAAATAGCAAATAATATACAAGAAAACACAGATAGTTTTGATAATGTTACACAAAATACAAATGAGGATATCACTTTTCATCTAACAGCCATTGGAGATGTCATGTGTCATAATACACAATATATGGATGCATATAATGCCAGTACAGGTGAATATGATTTTTCTTATGTGTTTAAAGATATTGAAAATTATATAAAAAATTCTGATATTACAGTTGCTAACTTAGAAACGACATTTGCAGGTGAAGATGTAGGTTATAGCAACTATCCAAGATTTAATACTCCTGATGCATTAGCATATAATTTAAAGACATTAGGTGTTGATGTTGTTTCTACTGCTGGAAACCATAGTTTGGATTATCGTTTTAACGGATTATCAAGAACTATTGATGTTTTAGATAACGCCGATATTACTCATATGGGAACTTATCAAACACAAGAAGATCGAGATACAATTGTATTTAAATATGTAAACGATATTAAAATTGCATTTTTAAATTATACTTACGGCACAAATGGAATTGCCATTCCTTCTGATAAACCATACTGTATTAATTTAATTGATGAAGAATTAATTAAAAATGATATAGAAACTGCAAAATCACAAGAAGCAGATATGATTATCGCCTCTGTTCATTGGGGTACAGAATATAGTACTGTTCCAAATGATACCCAAAATGAGTTAGCTGATTTTCTTTTCAAAAATGGTGTCAACATTATTTTAGGAACACATCCTCATGTTTTACAAAAGATGGAAAAACGAACTGTTACTTTGGAAAATGGTACAACTCAAGATGGTTTTATTATTTATTCTCTGGGAAATTTTATTAGTGATCAAAACGCTGATAATACGAGAACTTCTATTGTTTTAGATTTACAAATAACAAAACACACAGATGAATCTGTTACAATAGATGATGTAAATTATATACCAATATATATGTATAAAGATTCTTCAGCAAGTACGAAAAAAATGAAATTATTAGACATTAATAAAACCATTTCTTCTTATGAAGATTCATCTGATACTTCTATTGGAGAAAATATGTATATATTTTTAAAAGGAGAACTAAATACAATTTCTGATATTTTAAATTAAAAAGGGAAATTGGGGACGGACTCATTTTTCCCTTTTTTTAATTTTAGAAATAGAAAAAATATAGAATATAAAACCATTACACAATTTTGTATAAGCTAAATTTTCATAGAAATTCTAAAAGAAAAAAATACGCCTCTCTCATTGTTGCTATAAATCATAAG
>CAWVJG010000034.1:0-2655 GCA_963929465.1 Bacillota bacterium | reverse complement strand
TAGAAGAAGACATCGCTGAACTAACATATAAAAGAGAATATCAAAGAAGAATTACACAAGTATATCGTGCTGATTCTATTAAGAAACCAAAAATGAAAAAAGATTTTAAAAATTGGAAATCTAAAGCTAGAGAAAAGTTAAAACTTTATAGAGAAAATAAAATCTCTAGTGAAGAATTTTGTGATTGGATAGAAGAAAATAAATAATCTAGATATATATTTTGTGAAAGAGTTAAAAATAAAAAATAGTACATAATTAAACTAATTATTACTAAAACTATTGAATTATGCTATCTTTTAAATTAAAATAATTTTGGAATAATATAAAAGAGGTGTTTTAATAATGGAAGAAATAAAAAACATTTTTTTATCATTAATAGAAAATAATGAAAATGAATATGTAGAATATAAAGAAGCCAAAAATAATTTTGACTTTAATGAGCTTGGAAAATATTTTTCAGCATTAAGTAATGGTGCAAATTTAGTAAATAAACAATATGCTTGGCTTGTGTTTGGCGTAGAAGATAAAACACATAAATTAGTGGATACTAATTATAGGAGAAATGGTAATTTAAATGGTCTAAAAAAAGATATTACACAATCAACTAACGACAATATGACATTTTTAGATATTTATGATTTTGAGATAAATGGCAAAAGAGTAGTAATGTTTAAAATTCCTGCTGCTATAGGAATACCTACTACATGGAAGGGAATAGCTTATGATAGAAACAATGAATCTTTAGTTCCATTAAATGAAACAAAAAGAAATATAATATTATCAACAGTTAATATAGATTGGACTAGACAGATTGTAGAGGGACTTACAGTAAGTGATTTAGATAAAGATGCTATATTAAAAGCAAGAGAACAATTTAAAAAGAAAAATGAAAACAAAAGTATTGCTGGTGAAATAGATAAAATGGATGATATATCTTTTTTAAATAAGGCAAAAGTTCTATTAAATGGTAAAGTAACAAGAGCAGCTTGGTTATTACTAGGCAATGAAGATACTAATACTTATGTCGAAAATTATATTCCTACTATAACCTGGAAATTGCAAGAAGGCACTAATATTATAGATTACGAACATTTTACAATTCCATTTATAATAACAATGGAAAAAGCAAGTGAAAAAATAAGAAATTTAAGATATAGATATATGCCTAGTCAAACAACACTTTTTCCTAATGAAGTTGATAAATATGATATAAACATTTTAAGAGAATTATTAAATAATGCTATTGCACATCAAGATTATCGCAAAGGTGGACGAGTTAATATATTGGAATTTAAAGACAAAGTGATGATTATAAATGAGGGAAGTTTTATTCCAAAAACTGTAGACACATTGATTATAAATGAAGGATATGTTCCTCCATATTATAGAAATCCATTTTTAGCGCAAGCTATGGTTAATCTAAATATGATTGATACTGCTGGTATGGGAATTAGAAGAAGTTTTGAAAAATTAAGAGAAAGATTTTTTCCTATGCCTGACTATGATTTATCTGAAGAAAATCGTGTGAAAGTTACTATTTATGGTAAAATTCTTGATGAACAATATTCAAAATTATTATTAGAAAATACAGATTTAACATTAACAGAAGTTATGCTATTAGATAGGGTTCAAAAGAATATAACAATAACTAAAGAACAGTCAGACTTACTAAGAAAGAATAAATTAATAGAAGGAAGATATCCAAATATTTATGTTTCAAAGAGTATATCAGAAATAGTAGATGATAAAATCTCATATATTAATAATTCAGGGTTTGACGATAAATACTATAAAGATTTAGTTTTAAAATATATTGATGATTTTGGAAGTATTACAAAAGCTGATTTGGATAAATTATTAATGTCAAAATTGCCAAATAGTTTGGATGATGTGCAAAAGAAAAGAAAGATAAAATATTTAGTTAATGAACATTTACAAAAAAAAGAAAATATTATAAAAAATATTGGAACAACACGTTATCCAATATGGACAAGAAAATAAAAGTTTAGACAAAGTATCGTCGAAGTAACGACAAAGTATCGCCGAAAATTTGACAGAACTAAATTATTTAATTTTGTTTGACTATAACACTGAAAAAGAGATATAATTTCAGTGTGATTATAAAATCTAAAAAAAAGTAAATTTTTTAAATTTGAAAAAATGTTAAAATTTGATTATATATAAATGAATTAATTAAAGGTAATTAAATATCTTTTATAATAAAAAAGCTTTATGGAAAACAGATAGTTTTAAATATAAAAATTTAATTGCAAGATAGGAAATATAGAAAAAATCAAGTGTGCAAAATAAATTATTTTTATCAATAAAGTGTGATATAGCACAAATAGATAAGAAGAAAGAGGTTATAGAAGTTGATTAGTAAGAACTATTCTAAAGCATATACAGAAGTATTAGAAATGATAAAACACTTACCAGAAAATGAATATAATAAAATACCAAAAGAAAAGATTGAATTTTTGGAAAGAAATAAAGATAATAAATATAAGTTTGTTATAAATCCACAAATAGAGTTAGAAAAGCAAAATATTTCAATTGAAGCTAATAGTATTATAGTTACTATTTTTCGAGATTATTTTGCTACTGATTTGCAAAAAGAAAAATTAAAAATTATATTGGAACAAAATGAAAATAAGT
>CAWVJG010000033.1:0-11959 GCA_963929465.1 Bacillota bacterium | reverse complement strand
CTATGGAATAGCTGAAATATTGATTATGAAAGAAATATCTTTTCAAGAAGTAGGAAAAGTAGTTGCCATATTTGTTGTAGGATTTGTTGCAATTGTTGTAGGACTGGTATATATCAATAAAAGGACACTAGAAGTATTAATTGAATCAACAGATGAAAGAATGGAAAACAAAAAGAATGTCAATATTAATTCACTAATCTTTAATAAGACAGTATATGATAAAGGACCTAATATTGTCGTAATTGGAGGAGGAACAGGATTAAATACCGTTCTTTCAGGATTAAAAAATTATACAAGCAATTTGACGGCTATTGTAACTGTATCAGATTATGGAGAAGCCATTACAAACTCCAGAAAAGAATTACAAACATTACCATTAAATGATATAAAAGACAGTATTGTAGCATTATCAAAAAAAGATGAACAAGTAGAAAAATTATTTAATCATGAATTCCAAAGTGGAAGATTAAGAGGACTAGATTTTTCAGATATATATTTTCTTGCAATGAAAGAAATCAATGGGAATTTTGAAGACTCTATTATAAAAAGTAATGAAGTTATCAATATGGTAGGAAAGGTTATACCAGTTACATTAGATGAAATGAAAATCGTTGCAGAATTGGCAAATGGGTATATTGTAGAAGAAAAATCAAGAATACCAGAAGTTGTTTCTGAAAAATTAACGAAAATCAATAGAATTATGATTAGTCCACCAAATTGTAAACCAGCACCAGGTGTTGTAGAAGTGATAAAAGCTGCAGATTGTATCATTATAGGACCAGGAAGCTTATATACAAATGTTATACCAAATCTTTTGGTAAATGGTGTTAATAGAGCAATCAAAGAAAGTTCAGCAATAAAAGTATATATTAGTAATATTATGACAGAACCAGGACAAACAGACAATTATAGTGTAGCAGACCATATCAATGCTATATTAGAACATTGCGGACAAGGGATTTTTGATTATTGTATTTATGATACAGGGGAAGTTATACCAGAATTTATTAAAAAATATAATTTAGAAGGACAAGATATTGTAGAGCAAGACGTGGACAAAGTAAAAGGTATTAAATTTTTACAAAGAAATTTATCAATGATAGATGGTGAATTTATTAGACATGATCCAAATTTAGTTGCAGCTTCTATTATTGAACTTATCTGTGATGATTTAAAATATCAAGATAAGCAAAATGATCCTCAATATTTAATGTTAAATACAAAATTACAAGAAGAAAAACGAATTAATAAAAAGAAAAAAGCAATGGCAAGAAAAAATAAAAATGGCAAAAAGTCACATGAAAAACATGTAAGAGGAAAAAGTAAATTTAGCAATAAGTATAGTGAGAGAATTGCTTCCATAAGAGAAGCAGATGAAAAAGCAAGAATAAAAACAGAAAAAGAAAATATGAAAAGAAAAGCAAACAAGATGTATGACAAAAATGATGGAGAATCAATTAAACAAACAAAACCAAAAAGTGCAAGAGGAAGGGGCAGAAGAATGAAAACAAAAGCAGAGTTAAGAGAAGAAATGATGAAAACATTAAATGAAAGTAGTTATAAGAAAGGCGCGCGTTAGCGAAAGCATAGCTTTCGACGCACAAATGTGAAAAAAATAAAAGATACGGAGGATATTATGAAATTTACAAAGGAAAGTTTAGATTTAGAAACAGGAATTACAAAAGAATGGGTAATTACAAATGGAATTGGAGGATTTGCATCTTCTACGATTATTGGAGCAAATACAAGAAAATATCATGGATTGTTAATAGCACCATTAAATCCACCAGCAAATCGACATGTGATTTTATCAAAATTAGATGAATCTATTGAAGTAAGAGGAAAAAAATATGATTTATATACCAATATATGTGAATCATATATTTCTCATGGATATAAATATCAAGAAGAATTTGAAAAAGACTATTATCCTACTTTTAAATATAAAGTGCAAGGAATAGAAATTGAAAAAAGTATTTGTATGGAATATAATGAAAATACAGTAGGTGTATATTATAAAATCAAAAATGGAAGATATAAAGCTAAATTAACATTAGCTCCAATTATGAATTTTAGGGATTTCCATACCATGAATACAGGACACCATTTTCATATAAAACAACAAGCAAATGGTACAAAAGTAAAAGTGATAATAGATGATAAATCACAAACACCAATATATATGAATTTGTCAGAAGGAACTTATATTCCTCATGAAAATGATAATTTTGAGCATATGTTCTATATTGAGGAGGAAAAAAGAGGATTTTATCCAGAAGAAAATCATGCAGTTCCTGGTGTTTATGAAGTCGAAATAAAGGCAAATGAAGAAAAAGAGATTTCATTTGTATGTTCTTTAGAAGAAAATATAGAAGAAAAAGATGTAAAAGAAATATTAGATAAAGAGATATATAGAATCGATACAGAAATAAGACGAACAGGGCTTATTTCAGAGGAAGAAAATAAGACGAAAAAAGAATTAAATGAAGATGAATTAATAAAAACATATATAAAAGCAATTGATAATTTTATTGTGTATAGACCAAAGTTTGGATTACATACCATTATTGCTGGATATCCATGGTTTTTAGATTGGGGAAGAGATTCTTTAATAGCCTTTGAAGGTTTATTGTTGGTTACAAAAAGATACAATATTGCAAGAGAAGTCTTATTAACAATGATAAAAGATGTAAAATATGGATTGGTACCAAATGGCTATTCAGGATATGATAGTAGACCTTTATATAATAGTGTAGATGCTTCTTTACTGTTATTTGAACAAGTTCAAAAGTATCTAGAATATACTAGAGATTATAAATTTGTTAAAGAAAAAATATATCCAAAAATGAAAGATATTATAAAAAACTATGTGGAAGGAAACAATGTTGACGGAAATAACATTTATTTAGATAATGATGGATTGATTTTTTCAGGTACTGATGATACACAAAATACATGGATGGATGCAAAAATAGGAGATATAGCAGTCACACCAAGAAATGGAAAAGCAGTTGAAATAAATGCCATGTGGTATAATGCGAATATGATTATGGCAAATTTAACTTTAAAAATTGGCGATTTATTGCAAATAAAGAAATATAAAGACTTAGCAAAAAAATGTAAAAAAGCATTTGAAGAAAAATTCTATAATTCAAAAACAAAATGTCTTTATGATGTATTAGGAGATAGTAAAATAAGACCAAATCAGTTATTTGCTTTAAGTTTGACATATCCTGTAATAGATGTAGATTCAGAAATGGCTAAAAATATAATCAATATTGTAGAAAAGAAACTATTGAATCCATATGGATTAAAGACATTGGCAAAAGGTGAAGAAAACTATGTAGAAGTCTATGAAGGTGATAGTTTCAAAAGAGACAGTAGCTATCATCAAGGAATCACATGGACATGGTTATTAGGTTTATATTATAATGCACTTGTGAATATGAAAGATAAAGCAAAAAATGAAGAAAAAGAAGCTTTAGAAAGTAAAATAGAAAAATTTGTAGATAAAACTAATAAAACATTTAAGAAAGAAATTAATGAAAATGGTTGTATTGGAAGCATATCAGAGATGTATGATTCTGTAAAACCACAATTACCAAAAG
Source organism: Bacillota bacterium (assembly GCA_963929465.1). Lineage (GTDB taxonomy): Bacteria > Bacillota > Clostridia > TANB77 > CAG-508 > CAG-269. The sequence goes on along the minus strand of CAWVJG010000033.1, from coordinate 8,351 downwards.
GTGCGATAGCACAAGCTTGGAGTGTATCAGAAGTCTTTAGAATTATCATGAGTAAAAGGGATTAATCCAATTGAGGGAATTTGGGGACGGACTCATTTTTCCCTTTTTAGAAATTTAAGTACGAAAAAATATAGAATATAAAAAAATGAAACAATTTAGCTTATACAAAATTGTGTAATGACTTTATATTCTATATTTTTTAATATCTCAATTAAAAAGGGAAAAATGAGTCCGTCCCCAAATTCCCTCAAAATGTCCCAAACAGAAACGTCTCCAAAAGGACAAAAATCTATTCCTAAAATTCTTTAACGGAATATTTCTTATAAAAATGTAGTTGAAATTAAAAGATTTTGTGATATAATGTGAACAGAAATTCGAAAGAAAATCAAGAAAGATTACTTTAGAGAAAGGAAAGGAAACATGAGAATATTAGGAGTTGATCCTGGGTTTGCAATAACAGGATATAGTATTATAGATTATATAGGAAATAAATTTCATTTAGAAACTTCTGGAGCAATATTGACAGAAGCACATACATCATTTCCATTAAGATTAGAAAAAATTAATAAAGATTTAGATGATATTATAAAAACATATAAACCAGAAGCTATGGCAATTGAAGAGTTGTTTTTTAACAATAATGCTAAGACAGCAATTAATGTAGCACAAGCAAGAGGGGTTATTTTGATAACAGCAAGACAAAATAATTTAAATATATATGAATATACACCACTACAAGTAAAGCAAGCAGTTACAGGTTATGGAAGAGCAGATAAAATTCAAGTACAACGAATGGTAAAAATGATTTTAAATGAAGAAAAATTACCTAAGCTAGATGATGTAACAGATAGTATGGCAATGGCGATTTGTCATGCACATTCATCTAAATTTGCACAAAAATTATAAACTTAACCTTTTTGTATACGAAAAAATCCATATAGGGTCAAGATAGAAGTAGATTTTTTCTATACAATAAAAAAGCGTATATTAATGGGATTTAAAATGTGGAGGGATTATGGTAAAAATAGAAGAATTAGAAAAAGAGCTAAACCAAGGAAATTTAAAAAATATCTATATCTTATATGGTGAAGAACTATTTTTATTAGAAAATGTGTTGAAGAAAATAAGGAATGTATTTGGTGAGTGTATTAAAGGAATCAACTATATACCAATCGATGATACCAATATTAGTGGAATTATTTCTGACATAGAAACACCAGCTTTTGGATATGAAAAAAAATTAATTGTTGCTAGAAATTCTGGAATACTAAAAAAAGAAGGAAAACGAAAAAATGCAGAACTTGAGAAAATAAGAAATCGATTAGCAGAATATCTAGAAAAAAACAGCAAATTGATAGCAGAAAGTGTAATTTTGGTATTTGTTGAAGAAGATGTAGATAATAAGACAAAACTATATAAAACCATTGATAAATCAGGCGTAGTTTGTAATTTTGAATATCAAAAACCAATCCAAATCGAAAAAAGGATGAAAGCTATTTGCAATGGATATAAGGTAAATATATCAGACGCTAATTTGAGATATTTTATAGAATGTTGTGGTACCAATATGCAAGAATTAATTAATGAAATCAGAAAATTAATTGAATATGCAGGAGAAAATGGAACCATTCAAAAAGAAGATATTGATAGTTTATGTATTAAAAAATTGGAAAGTGTGATATTTGATTTAACAGATAGTTTAGGAAAAAAGGAAACAGGTAAAGCTTTACAAGTTTTGAAAAATCTATTATATGCCAAAGAACCAATACAAAAAATATTAATTACATTATATAACCATTTTAAAAAGTTGTATCTTACAAAAATGGCTATAAAATATAACAAAGATATTATAACAACTTTAAACTTAAAACCAAATCAGACATTTTTAGTAAACAAATATAAAACACAGGCAAAGTATTTTCAAGAAAAGGATTTAAAAGCAATCTTGCAAAATTTAAGGGATTTAGATTACCATTATAAAATTGGATTAGTAGATTTACAAATAGGATTAGAATCTATACTTTGTCGATATTGCTCTTAAGATGAAAAAATTATAATTTTAAAATATGAGGATAATTATGAATCAATATGAAAGAGAAAATGTAGAACAAATAAAAAGTGAAATTAGAGCCTATGAAGAAAAAAATGGGAAAATGCCTAAAGAGAAAATAGCATATTATATTTATAGAAGAATGGGACAAAGTTATTTATATAAAGAAGCATATGAATTGATAAGGAATATTAAAGGAAAAAAGGAATATGAGGAAGTAGTAGCAATATTTCAAGAAGGAACGAAGGAAAACGGAGAAGCATTATGCACAGATATGAATAAGGCTTGTGTAGAATTTATGAAGGAAATGGGGATAACTGCTAAATATTTAGCAGTTGAAGCAAAGGAAAAAGAATTATATCATGCAGATGGATGCTTTGAAGTAAATGGGGTATATTATCTTTTTAATTTAGTTCCAGATTTAATGAGAATACAAACAGGAATGAGAACACGAAATTTTGCCATATCACAACAGAAATTAGCAACGAGGTATAAAAATGCAAAATCGGAGCAAATACTAAAAAGAATGAATGAAGAAATAGAAGGTAACAACTTTACAGAGATACCAAGGGAAACAATTCAAGAATGGGATAATGAATTTGGATTTACATATAAAGGTCTTTATACAAATGATGTATTAAAAATGCTGAGAACAGAATGCTTTGATAAAGAATTTATGGAAGATTTTTTTGGAACTAAAAAGCCAGATGAATTAGTACAAAGGAAATTTGAATTTATGATGAAATATATTGGAATTATTAAGGCAAATCAAAACAGAAAACTTGGAAATGTAGAAGCTACAAGATATTATTTAAAACTTTCGGAATCTATTCTTTCCAAACAAGAAATGAATCATTATATAGAGTTATGTATTGGCTTTATTGAAGAAAGGAAAAGACGAAAAGCAAAAAATATAGCAATAATAAAAAAAGAAAAAGAAAATGTATATTATTTGTATAACTCAGATAAACAAATTTATGAAAAAATAGAAAAAGAAGAATTAATAAAACAAGGAATTCAATATTATAGTTTTAAAAGAGATAAAGATGTACCAATAGAGACATTTATAAAGGAAAAAGAACAAGAATTGATAGAGAGAATGAAGAAACATTCAGAAGATATTGAATTATAATGTATAATAAATCCCAATATTGCTAAAAATAAGGATAAGAATTTTTAGCAAAGGTGATTTCAAGATGAGATTGAAAAAAAATAAAAAGAAAATATTTGTTGCATCCATAATGATTGTATTGATGATGTGTAGCATTGCATATATATTTCTTAAAAATAATGAGGTAGAAGCTTTATCAAAATATGGTTCAAGAGGAGATGAAGTTATACAAATCCAAACCAAATTGAAACGATGGGGATATTATAACGGAAATATAGACGGAATCTATGGTAGTCAAACACAAGAGGCTGTTCGATATTTTCAGAGGAAAAATGGATTAACAGTTGATGGGATTGCTGGCCCTAAGACATTAGCAGCAATGGGAATAACAAGTTCATCATCAGGTTCATCATCTTCTTCTAGTAATAGTAGTAATGTTAATTTATTAGCAAGACTAATTTATGGAGAAGCAAGAGGAGAACCATATACAGGACAAGTAGCAGTTGGTGCAGTTGTTATGAACAGAGTTAAAAGTAGCTCATTTCCCAATAGCATATCAGGTGTTATTTATCAATCAGGGGCTTTTGATGCCGTTAGTGATGGGCAAATCAATCTAACACCAGATGCAACTGCTAAAAAAGCAGCACAAGATGCAATTAATGGTTGGGATCCTAGTTATGGAGCTATTTATTATTTCAACCCATCAACAGCAACAAACAAGTGGATATGGTCAAGACCAATGACAGTAACCATTGGAAGACATAGATTTTGTAAATAAAAATTTCTCATATAAAAAGAACAGGACGGCAATACTCTTTTAGAGTACGCTGTCCTTTTCTGTGTGGTCATGCAACTATAGATATTCTTTCATATGTGGATTTAGCATTGGAGTCAAGCCAGAATCTCTGATAAAATTTTTCAGAAAACGAAGCAGATGTGTTTCATCTATTTCGTTCTTTTCTCTGACAACTACATAATTAAAAATGCCAGATTTAAAAACCCCAAAGTATCCAATAACTGTTTTTTCTCCTGTCAAAATACGGTAGACATCATAGTCCTCGCGTAATGAAATCATAGGAAAAGAAAGCAGTTTAAAATGTTGCTTTGTTTGATGAGGTTCAGAATCGGAAACAGGAATTCCTATGGGCTGTTTAAGCTCAATAGTTTTCCTTACAACTTTTGTTTTTGTATTCTTTTTCCGTTTTTTCTTTTTACCCATAATATACCACCCTCCTGTAGTTTTATATAAAGAAAGTATATAGATAAAATCATATAAAGTCAATAAAAATATAAAAAGGATTTGAATACAAATAAGCAGTATGTTAAAATGAAGAAAAAAAGATGTATACCTTGAGAAGGGAATGAGATTAATATGATAGATTTAGAAAAAGATGTAAAATATATAAAAGGTGTTGGACCTAATAGAGTAAAATTATTAAACAAATTAGGAATATTTACTTTAAAAGATTTAATTACATATTACCCAAGAACCTATGAAGATAGAAGTAAACCAAAAAATATTGCAGAATGTATAGATGGTGAAGAAGTATTAATTGATGCATATGCTAGTGGAAGACTAAGTGATGTAAGACTTAGAGGAAAAACCATGCAAAAATTAGTAATTAGAGATGAAACAGGCGTAGCAACAGCAGTCTGGTTTAATCAAAGCTATTTAAAAAATAAATTTGAACAAGGAAAGAAATATACTTTTTATGGAAAAGTAAATAATACCTTTGGAAGAATTACCATAAATTCACCTGTTTTTGATGAAGAAGGAAAATCATCAAATACTGGAAAAATTATTCCCATATATCCACTAACATTTAGTTTATCACAAAATACGATTAGAAGGATTATGGAAAATGCAATAAAAGAAGTAGAAGGAAATCTAGAAGAAACTTTGCCAGAATATATATTAAAAGAATACCAATTAGAAGGCATTAATGAGGCAACAAAAAGTATTCATTTTCCACAAGAATTTAAAGATTTCAATATTGCAAGAAATCGATTAGCTTTTGAAGAATTATTAACCATGCAATTAGCTTTATTAGAGTTAAAAAATAGTTACATCAATGAAGAAAAAGGAATTCAGTTTAGTAAAGATGTTCATATGTCAGATATCATTAACAAATTACCATTTCGCTTGACTAATGCCCAAAGACGAGTCCTAGAAGAAATTGATAATAATATGGAATCTGAAAAACCAATGAACCGATTATTACAAGGAGATGTTGGTTCAGGAAAAACCGTTATTGCCATGTGTGCAGCATATAAAGCAGTAAAATGTGGTTATCAAGCAGCCATTATGGCGCCAACAGCCATTCTTGCAACACAACATTTAGAAAACTTTAAAAAGATATTGGACGAATTAGATGTTAAATGTGAATTATTAATTTCAGCAATGACGAAAAAGAAAAAAACAGAACTGTTAGAGAGATTAAAAAATGGTGAAATTGATATTTTAATTGGAACACATGCTTTATTACAAGAAAATGTAGAATTTAAAAATTTAGGACTAGTCGTAACAGATGAACAACATCGTTTTGGTGTAAAACAAAGAACAACCATTGTTGAAAAAGGGCAAAATCCAGATGTATTGGTTATGACAGCAACACCAATTCCTAGAACACTAGCTTTAATATTATATGGAGACTTGGATATATCTATTATTGATGAATTACCACCAAACAGGAAAAAAATTGATACATTTGCAGTAACCAAAGGAATGGAAGACAGAATTAATAACTTTATTAAAGTACAATTAAAAGAAGGTAGACAAGCATATATTGTATGTCCATTAGTGGAGGAAAATGAGGAATTAGATTTAAAATCAGTAGAAAAGTTATATGAGAAATGTAAAACTGAAATTTTTCCGGAATATAGAGTAGAATACATACATGGAAAAATGAAAGCAAAAGATAAAGACGACATTATGATGAGGTTTAAAAATAAAGAAATTGATATACTAATTTCAACAACTGTTATTGAAGTTGGTGTAGATGTACCAAATTCCAATATTATGGTCATAGAAGATGCACAAAGATTTGGACTAGCACAATTACATCAATTAAGAGGAAGAGTTGGAAGAGGAGAATATAAATCCTATTGTATTTTAAAATATGAAGGCAAAGGTGAAACTGTTAGAAAAAGAATGAAAGTTATGTGTGATACCAATGATGGATTTATTATTTCAGAGAAAGACTTAGAGCTAAGAGGATCTGGAGATTTTTTTGGAACGATGCAACATGGACTTCCAGAATTTAAAATTGCCAATCTATTTGAAGATATGAATATATTAAAAGTGGCACAAGAAGCAGCTATTAAAATTATTGATAAAGATCCGAAATTAGAAAAAGAGGAAAATGGAAGATTGAAAAGATTAATTAGAGATAAATTTACGAAGAGGATAGAGATATAATATTTGAAGAATTATGTAAATTGTGATATAATACGGTTATGTCTTATGACATGTGTAACTACTAACAGGAATTTATTTCCTTGTTTTAAATAAAAGAAAAGGAGGGCACATATTATGTGCAAAAAGAATCTTTTAATGGAAATGAAACAGAGAAGAGGCTATGCAGAAATGCGACTGCTTCTTCGACGGACAAATGTAAACTTCTCCTGCATGGGAGAACAGCTTCTAGAAGTAGCCATTATGAGCTACTTGGAAAATCCGGCTTTAACTGAAGAAGGGCTCATGCAGATTGCAGAGGAGAATTCTCCAATGCAGATTCCGAATGGAGTGCCAGTGTATGGACTAATGGCGGATTCCCTGCAAAGTGTTTATACGCGTAAAAGCAAAAAACTCGAAAAGGAAGGTATTGTTATGTGTTATATTTCAAGTATTGCAAATGAAATTAGAATTAATGCAACACTTGAAATAAAGGAAGCAGAAGAAGGGATAGATGCAACGATAGAAGAGAGAGAATTGATGACGGCAGTGTGCAAGAGACGTATCTTCAAACCGAAAGATACGTTTAAAGAAGTGCTAAATCATACGGCAGGGAGAAACGAATATGAAGACATAAATAGCATGCTTGGAAAATTGACAAAATATCTGAAAGTTTCCGAAAAAATAAGTATCAAGACAGCTATTAATAAACTTTCAGACTTTGTAGACGAAGTATTAAAAGAGAAAGACAATTTAGTTTTCTGAGCTTATGTTTCATTTCTGAAGAGGAAGGTGTTGAAAGGCACCTTCTTCTTTGCTACATATAATAAAAATAAATTTAGTAGTATAAAGCAAAATTAAAATGTAAAAAAATGTAAATATAATATATAATAAAAATGTAACTTTGTAAAAAATAAAGATAAATAATTGTAAAATACTGTAAAATAAAAAAATATTGAAGCAGAAAAACTTTAGAAACAATCAAAGCTAAGGAGGAAAACACATGACAAAAGAAGCAAAATTAATAGCACTAAGAGAGGAAAGTGAAGCACGGTCAGTTGTATCACAGTTAGGTTTACGTAGAGACTTAAGAGGAACTTACATTATTCAAGAATTTGTACTCGGCAAAAAGAAAACAGAGAATTTAAATGATACGGAAATTGAAGCCGTATTATATTCTTGGCAGGCAAGATATTATGTGCCGAGAGCATTAATTAATTCAGAGGAAAGCTTGCAAATAAAAGTTGACAATATCAATTTAAATAAAGAAAATGATGAGAAAGAATCTGAATACAAAAGAAGAAAAGTAAAACACATAGAAAGATACGTGAAAACAATCCGAGGTTAAAATTAGTAGGTCATGGAATAGGTGTTAAGGTAATCTTAACGCCTATTGACTTTTTATAAAAAACATATTAATATATATTTATACAATAAAAAAGGATGTCGATATATATGTTTCAACTAATTATAAAATTAATTGGTTTACTTTTGGTTTTAGTAGGTGTTATTTTAATATATGATGCAAGAATCATTACAAAAAGATTTTTTGGTTTTGGAGACCAAAATGAAGGCTCAAATGGATTGAAAATGATAGGATTTATATTAGCAATAGTAGGTGGTTTGATTATTTATTTTTCTATGTAAAATTTATAAAAACTATTGACAATAAAAATAGATTTGTGCTAATATATTTATTGTTAGCTTATATATGCGGATGTGGCGGAACTGGTAGACGCGCTGGTCTTAGGAACCAGTGCCAACGGCGTGGGGGTTCGAGTCCCTTCATCCGCACC
>CAWVJG010000032.1:0-26817 GCA_963929465.1 Bacillota bacterium | reverse complement strand
AAGTGAAAGGGTGCCATAAAATGATTTTAGAATTTCTTAATATTTGTATTGAACCGAGTAATAAATAATTTATAAATACTTCCCCTTGTATACTAGTTTGAACAGAAACAAACTGATATAATTATATAGATTTCCTAGGAATTAGATATTGAATAGTAGCAAAAGAAGTAAGTTATAGTAAATATACAACGTGTTTTTATTACAATTCTATGACATTCAAAAAAAATGTTGAAAAAAGTATATCCTTCATATATAATAAAAGTGTATGAGAATTTAACGAAGGAGGAAGCATATGGACACATTTGCTGATTACATTTTAGACGAACGAGATTTAGCCTCTAAAATGGAAATTACATACTATTTAGCAAAAAAGGCTAGAATATTCTTTGACAAATCTGTTGTGTTTAAAACAGAAATTGCAAGAATGTTTGTAGACTATATGAAAGTAGATGTTGATAAAAACTTAATTATAACTGCTTGTCTATTATGTAATTGTAAAAAAGTAGATAATGCACAAGATATAGAAAAAATTCATTCATATGCTAAGGAAGGAGCAGATTATTTATTAACCTTAGGATTTGACACAAGATTTTGTAAAATATGTGAAGAAGTGAATCGATATAGTAATAGTAATCCCAGAGAAAGAGAAAGTGATGTCATAGAGTTGGTGGATCAATTTGGAGGAATGTTATTAGATAGACCAGAAAGGATTGGATTTCAACCAGATGAAGCAATGGTATTATTGGAGCATAGAAATTTAAAAGGACAATATAATCGATTTTTACATACATTTGGAGAATTTGTCCAAATGATGGAACAAATAGAATTAAATGATTTAACTTCTATGAAATCATTAAGAAGATTAGTAAAAATACATAATGAATCCGAAAACATAAAAACATTTATGAAAAAAGTATGTTATGAATATGAACCTAGAATAGACAAAGCATTAGAGGAATATAGAAAAGGAATAAAAGGTGAAATGTTTAAAGATGCTAATAGACCACTATTTAGTGAAGAAACAACAAAAAAAATATTAGCACATATAGCAGAAGAAAATATGCAAAGTGAAAAATTAAAAAATCAAAAGTAAATGCAAAAAGGGAATTTGGGGACGGACTCATTTTTCCCTTTTTATATAATGTTAAAAACAACTAAAGATAAAAAAGGTTGCCAAAGGGGACGGGTTAAATTGGCAACTTTTTGGATTTAAAAAAATAGTTATTTATATAAATAACCAAAGTTGCCAATTTAACCCGTCCCCTTTGGCAACCTTGGGAATTTTTCTAGGAAAGAGGTATTAAAAATGTACGAAATATTTGCAGATTTACATGTACACATAGGAAGAAGTGAAAATGGAAAACCAATAAAGATAACAGCAGCAAGGTCTTTGAATTTTGCGAACATTGCAAAAGAATGTGCAGAAAGAAAAGGTATCAATGTTGTAGGAATTATTGATTGTGCATCACCATATGTGATAGAAGATATAGAAAAATTCTTAAAAACAGGAGATGCTTATGAATTAAAAGATGGAGGAATCATCTATAAAGATAAGGTTTGTATCCTTTTAGGAAGTGAAGTAGAAACTTCAGAAGAAGGAAGAAATGGGAAAAAAGGTGCTGCACATAATATCTGTTTCTTTCCACATCTAACAGATATCAAAGGATTTTCAAATGAACTAAGTCATCATTTGAAAAATATTACATTAAGTACACAAAGGTCTGACTTATCAGGATATGATTTAATTGATATGGTAGAAAGATATCATGGAATTTTAATACCCGCACATATTTTTACACCACATAAAAGCTATTATGGAAATTGTACAGATAGATTACAATATATATTTAAAGAAAAATATGATAAAATATTTGCAGTAGAATTAGGGTTAAGTTCAGATACCTATTTAGCAGATATGATTTCTGAATTAGAGAATAAGACATTTGTTACCAATTCAGATGCACATTCTTTACCTAAAATTGCAAGAGAATATAATAAAATGCAAGTAGAAGATATTTCATTTAAAGAAATTGTAAAAGCTTTAAAAAATGAAGATGGAAGAAAAGTAGTAGCTAATTATGGATTAGATCCAAAACTTGGAAAATATCATAGAACATATTGTGATGATTGTGAAAAGGCAATAGAAACTAAGGAGCCTGTAGAAGTTTGCCCATATTGTGGTGGAAAAAACGTGACATTTGGTGTTTTTGATAGAATTGAATTAATTCGTGATAAACAAGAATCTAAAAGTCCAGAAAATAGACCACCATATGTATATCAAATTCCTTTAGGATTTATTCCAGGAGTAGGTGGAAAAACGATTACAAAATTATTAGATACCTTTGATACAGAGATGAATATTCTCCATAAATTGTCAAAAGATGATATAGAAGCAGTTGTGGGAGAAAAAATTGCAGATACGATTGAAAGAGCAAGGAATGGAGAATGTAAAGTACAATCTGGTGGAGGCGGAAACTACGGAAAAGTTGTGTAGTTTGAAATAGTTAAAGATAGGATGACTTCGTTAAGATAGTGAAATGAAAGATTAAAATAATAGTTCTATAAATCTTCTTATCGAATACACATTATGTATAAACGATAAGGAGATTTTTGTGATGGAAAAGAAACAACTTAGAATATTAAAAATAATAAAAGAACATGTGATAAACAATAAAAAAGAATATATTATTATTTTTTTGATATTTGTCATTGGGATATTTAGTGGTGTCTTTTTTATTAATCATTTGCAAGAAACACCGAAAAAAGAAATAACAGATTATTTAAATCAGTTTATAGAAAAATTTAAGGGTCTAGAAAGTCTAAATAGTATGGAATTGTTAAAAAATTCGATGATACAAAATATAAGTTTAGCAATTATTATTTGGTTTTTTGGAACAACCGTTATTGGCATTCCTGTTGTATTTGCCATTATCATATATCGAGGATTTTGTCTAGGGTATACGATTTCATTATGTATTACTATTATGGGATTAGGGAAAGGAATTAGTTTTGTATTAGTAACATTATTATTGCAAAATATTTTATTCATTCCTGCCATTTTGGCATTAGCAGTAAGTGGGATAAAATTATATAAATCTATTGTGAAAGATAAGACAAAAGAAAATGTAAAAATAGAGATATTGAGACATACTGTATTTTCAATAATTATGTTAATTATATTAGTCATTGCATCTGTAATCGAAATATTTATGTCGACCAATATATTAAAAATGGTTATCAAATATTTTTAAAAAAATATCAAAAAATGTATTTACTTTTTTTTAATAGTTTGATATAACATATATAGTTTATGTAAATACAATTAAAAAATATAGAGGTAGGGGAAAAAATGGAAAGACAACTTAAATTCTTTTTTAACTTTTTAGCAAATGATAAGAAATTATCAGACAATACATTACAATCATACAAAAGAGATTTGAAACAATTTAGAAAATATTTAGAGGAAAATGGAATCCACTATAATAGAGTAAAAGAAGAAGATATGCAAAATTATATAAAAGGCTTACAAGAGCAAGGAAAAAAAGCATCAAGTATTTCTAGATGTATTGCGTCAATTCGTTCTTTCTATCAATTTATATTAAAAAATAAAAAAATAAAAGTAGATCCAATAGCAAATATTCAATCACCAAAAATAGAAAAAAGAACACCAAGTGTATTGTCAGCAAAAGAAGTAGAGTTATTATTAAAACAACCAGATACTGTTGATTTAAAAGGTGTAAGAGATAAAGCAATGTTAGAATTTGCCTATGCTACAGGAATGAGAGTAACAGAAATTATTTCATTAAATATAGATGATGTTAATTTAGAAGAAGCATATGTTATTTGTAAAAGTGGGAATAAACAAAGAATTATTCCATTAGGATCAATGTCATTAAAGGCTTTAAAAGAATATATTGAAGAAGCAAGAGGCATTTTAATAAAAAATGAAGATGAAAAAGCATTATTTGTTAACGTAAATGGAGGAAGACTTACAAGACAAGGATTCTGGAAAATCATTAAATTTTATAAAGAACAAGCACATATTACAAAAGATATTACACCACATGTATTAAGACATTCATTTGCAACACATTTATTACAAAATGGTGCAGATTTAAGAGCAATTCAAACAATGCTTGGTCATTCAGATATATCTTCTACACAAGTATATATGCAATTTCAAGATGAAGGATTAAGAGATATTTATAAAAAAGCACATCCAAGAGCTTAATAAAAATGAAAATGAACAGCTATTACAAAGATAGCTGTTTTTTTGTATGGTTACTTATGAAAAATACTGAAACTTAAAAAACAAACTTGTATAAACAATAAAAGATATGGTAAAATACCATTTATAAAAAATAGTAACAAAATGAAAAGGTGGAAAAAATGATAAAATCAATAGTAATAAGAATAATTGTAGGAATTATGGCTTTATGTCTTTGCATTTTGGCATTAATAATAGCATATTTTTTTAATACAGATATTGAAACAAAAGAACCAAGACAAACCATAGAAGAATGTGAAATACATACATATACATATATGGAAAGAAACGTATTTACGATTACAAAAAAGAACGAAGAGGAAAGTCAAAAACAAAAATATATAGTATATTTTCATGGAGGTTCTTATGTAGCAGAAGCTACGCAAAATCATTGGACTTTTTTAGAAAATATCGTCAAAGATACAGGATATACTGTTATTATGCCAGATTATCCGTTAACACCAAAATATCAATATCAAGATGTATTTCATATGGTCGAACCATTATATAAAGAAATTGTAGAAGCAGTTGGAAGTGAAAATGTCATTCTAATGGGAGATTCAGCAGGAGGAGGATTGGCATTGGGATTATATGAAAAAATAGCAGAAGAAACAGTGGCATTGCCTGTAAAAACAATTCTCATTTCGCCATGGCTTGATGTAAGATTGGAAAATGAACACATACAAGAAATAGAAAAAAAGGACACGATTTTAAATAAAGAAGCTTTAAGAATAGCAGGTATTGCTTATGCAGGAAATGATGGAATGAATAGTTATTTGGTCAATCCAATAGAAGGAGATGTATCAAAATTACAAAATATAAAAATATTCATAGGAACAGAAGACATATTAAATCCAGACTGTCAGTTGCTAAAAGAAAAAGCAGATACTGTAAATGGTGATGTAGAAATCAAAGAATATCAAAATGCGAAACATATTTGGATAATTGATAATAATTCAGAGGAAGAAATCACAAATCAAGCATATAATGATGTCATAGAGGAATTAAAAAATAGTTAAGGAGAAGGCAATTTAATGTGTGCCTTTGAGAGGAATGGTAGTAAAAATGAGTGATAAAAAGGAAAAGTTATACTGGAGAAGATTAGATAATTCTGCAAAAATATTTCCCATATCTGCTGGAAAAAAATACAGTACAGTTTTTAGATTATCAGTTGTTTTAAAAGAAACGATACAACCAGATATATTAAAAATAGCAGTCGAAAAAGCATTAGAGGAATATGAATTTTTTAGAGTTCGATTGAAAAGCGGATTTTTTTGGAATTATTTAGAATATAATCCTAGAGAAACAATAGTAGAAGAGGAAAAGGAATATCCTTGTAAATATATTGAACCAAAAGAAAATAATCAATATTTGTTTAAAGTTACTTATTTTGATAAAAAGATTAATATTGACATATTCCATTCTTTAACAGATGGAAATAGTGGTGTTATGTTTTTTAGAGAAATTGTTTATAACTATATAGAATTGTCTCATAAGGAAGAATTTCAAGAAGAATTAAGAATCAAAAGAAAATTTGATTTATCAACAGAAGATAGCTATATAAAAAATTATAATAAAAAAGCCAAAGGAAATAATTCATCAAAAAAAGCATATAAATTGGCAGGAAGAAAAATAAAATTAGGAGCGATTTCAGCCATACATGAAATTATTGATTTACAAGAATTAAAACAGGAGGCAAAAAGTAATGGGGCAACGATTACACAATATTTAACAGCTGTGTTAATATATGCCATTTATCAAGCAAATTATTTAAAAAATAAAGGAAAAAAACCAATAAAAGTATGTATACCAGTCAATTTGAAAAAATATTTTCCTTCAAATACAATTTCCAATTTCTTTTCATATATAACTGTAGAAGCGCAAATGCAAAAGGATCATTTAGATACATTTGATAAGATTTTGGAGTTTGTCAAGAAAGATTTTGAAAGAAAATTAACACCAGAAGAAATCCAAAAAACGATGTCTGGAAATGTAAAATTAGGAACAAATTTATTTATTAAAATGATACCATTAGTATTAAAAAAGCCAATTGTTAGATTAAGTTATTTAGAAATTAGAAAATATACGACAACAACATTTTCAAATATTGGAAGAATTGGTATCATTGGTAAATATCAAAAATATATAGAAGATTTTCTAATGCTAATTGCACCTGAACCAGTAGAAAAAATTAAATGTTCTGCATGTTCATTTGAAAATCATATTGTATTTACCTTTACATCCATTTTAGATGACTGTAGTATAGAAAAAGCATTTTATCATTTTTTAACAGAAAAAAATATTCATGTCAAAATAGAAAGCAATGAAATTTTAGATATTAAAAATGATGAAGCATCATAAGGGTGAGAATGATAAATAAGAAAGGAATTACTATGTTATATCCTAAAAAATTAAGTAGTAGAAAAAGTAATTTATTGATAAAAATATTATTAGGTATTTCACTGATAATTGCTATTATATTAACAATTATCAATAAACTAACTACTCCAGAAATTCATTGGGCAGCACTTGCTAATAGTGGAATTATCTATATTTGGATAACAGTGAGATATTCTATTAATAAAAGAACCAATATTGCAGGCCATGTGATGATACAGGCTATAGCGATTTCACTTTTAACAACATACATAGATTATAATTTGGGATTTACAGGTTGGTCTTTAGAGATTTCAATTCCCATTATCATTATGATAGCAAATATAACTATGCTTGTATTAACAATTGTTAGTCATAGAAAATACATGAGATATGCTATATATCAATTGGTTATTTGTGTTTATAGCTTAATACCAATCTATTTTATACAAAAAGAATTAATTGATAATTATATTTTAAGTTATGTTGCTATTGGCATTTCTATTGTAAATTTTATATTAACCATTATTCTTTCAGCAAGAGATGTAAAAGAAGCAGTCATAAGAAAGTTTCATATGTAAATTATATTTATCTTTTTCAAGGGGAGTCCAGACAACATATGGGAGGGCGTATTCATAAATTATTTAATTACGAATGTGATTGGAGATGTTTTAGAATTTGTTAGATAATTTATTGAGGGATGTTCACGCTACTCACATAGTGAGGGGCTGAGTGAAAGAGGCTCAATAAATTATGTTACAAATTCTTAAATATCGTATTGAGCCGAGTAATAAATAATTTATGAATACGCCCTCCCATATGTTGTCTGGACTTCCCCTTGAAAATTTTTTAGAAAAATAAGGTTGATATTTATAAAAGAATATGATATATTATTTACATAATTATTTGTAATTAAATTCGAAAAGATTAAATCAAAAGATTATTTCTAAAAATTCCAAAATTAAAAAGTATATGTTCTTATTGTGTAAGAAATCAATTTGTGTAAAATAGTTAATGATAGTGGTTATATTTTTATTGTTATATATTTTGAATCATTTTTTGTTTGAAAAAAAATTTTCATTGAATAATTTATAAGTCAATATTTTATAATTCTAGATATTTCGTAAAAGAAAAAAATTTTTAAGTATTTATTTTTTATTTGAAATTTTCAATCGTACAAATTCCGAAAGCAATTTAGTTATAAATAATTAAAAACAAATCATAAGGAGGAATTGAATGAACCAAAAGAAGAGAAAATCCAGGGGACAAAATGGGTGTATTAGATGTATTAGTAAGAATTAATCAAGAAGAATATTGCAATGTGGAAATGCAAATGATAGAAAAAGATAGATTAATAGAAAGAATTTTATACTATTGGTCAAGGATATATGGTAAAAATTTAAAAGAAAGTGATGATTATGTAAATTTAAAGAAGACAATAGGAATATTACTTGTAAATTTTGAAATAAAAAGATTAAAAGGACTAAAATATCATAGTAAATGGAAAATAATAGAAGTAGATGAAAGACAAATCATCTTGACAGAACATTTAGAGTTACATATAATAGAGATACCTAAAATATATAAAATAAGAAAAGAAGAAGAAGGACGAGAATTAATTAAATGGTTAAATTTCATAGAAAATCCAGAAAGTAAAAAGGTGGGGGAATATATGAAAGAAAATAAAGAGATGAAAGAGGCTAAAGAGAAACTTGAAGTCATGAGCGAAGATGAGAAAATGCAAATTTTGGCAGAACTAAGATTAAAAGCTATTCGAGATGAAAAAGCAGTAGAAAGATTTGGATATAATCAAGGAATAGAAAAAGGAATAGAAAAGGGCATTAAGCAAGGAAAAAAAGAAGAAAGAAAAAGAATTGCTAAAAGAATGAAGGAACAAGGAATAAACACACAAATTATCCAAAATGTAACGGAATTAGCAGAAGAAGAAATCAATGCATTATAAAAGTTAGACAAGGTAACTTAAGGTAGAGGTGAGATATGAAATCTAATATTTTTAAATATATATTTATTATATTTGTCATTATAATTGTTGTCATTGCATTTTTTGTTATAAGGAATAATGAAACTGAACAAGAAACCCAAGAAGAAACTGCAAGTCCAGAAAAAGAGATAGTCAGACAAATTCGATTAGGAATTGCACAATGTGATACATTAAATCCATTGTTGACCACGAATAAAAATGTTCAAGATATTACAAAATTAATTTATGAACCTTTAGTTGATATATTATCAGATTATAAAGCTATACCAGCTTTAGCAACAGAATGGGCAAAGCAAGATGCAACGACCTATATTATTAAATTAAGAGAAAATGTGAAATGGTCAAATGGAGATAGATTTACAGCAATAGATGTTCAATTTACCTATGATAAGTTGAAAGAAAATTCTTCTATATATTCAAGTAATTTGCAACATGTTACAACATTAGAAATTGTGGATGATTATACAATAAAAATGTATTTAGATCAAGAAGTTCCATTTTTTGAATATTATTTAACATTTCCAATACTATCTAAAACATTTTATGACACACAAGATTATAATAATACAGGAATTGTGCCAGTGGGTACGGGAAAATATAAGGTAGAAAATGTACAAGAAAATTACATCATATTAAAACCCAATACAAATTGGTGGGATAGAGATGTAGAATTATCATTAGAAGAAATTACAGTTAATGTATATGATTCTGTAGGAGAATTATATAATGCTTTTAAACTGGGAAATGTAGATATGGTTAATACGAATAATATGAACATACAAGACTATATTGGAACTATGGGATATAGCACAAAAGAAATTAAAGGAAGGGAACATGATTTTCTAGTTTTAAATACACAAAATACGTTATTAGCCAATCAAGAAGTAAGAAGAGCAATAGCTTATTCAATAGATAGAAATAATATTGTATCAAATGTTTTTCAAAATAAATATTATACTTCAAGTTTTCCATTAGATTTTGGTTCATGGTTATATCAAGAACAAGATGGAAGTTCTGGGTATAATCCAGAACAGGCAAATCAAATATTATCAGAAAATGGTTGGAGTTATAGAAATAATTATTGGCAAAAAACGATAAATAGAAGAACACAAAGAATTGAGCTAAATCTTATTGTAAAAGCATCAAATAGTACACAAATATCTGTGGCAGAAAATATAAAAACACAATTAGCAAATCAAGGAATTAGAATCAATATTCAACAATATTCTGATGAACAATATAATCTTGCAATACAAAATAAATCTTATGATATGATTTTATGTGGTATGAATTTATCACCAAATCCAGATATGTCATTGTTTTTTGGAGAAGGCAATTTAGCAAATTATACAAATGAAGAAGTTACTAATTTGATGAATGAAGTGAAAAATACAACAGATGAAGAAATTATAAAAAATGATTATGTAAGACTTGCAGAAATTTATAAAACAGATATACCATATATTAGCTTATATACTAATAAACATACAATAGCATATAATACTGAATTGGTGGGAGAAATCAATTCTAACTGGTTTAATCCATTTTGTGGAATAGAAACATGGTATAGATAAAAAAATTTAAAATAAGTATTGACAAAACAAATTTTTGATATATAATAACAATATCAAACAAAAGTTCAAAAAAATGAGGAGGAAAATTATGAGTGAGAATGCAGAAAAAAAGAAGGCATTAGAAGCAGCAATGAGTCAAATAGAAAAACAATTTGGTAAAGGTTCTGTTATGAAATTAGGAGAATTTAAAGCAATGGAAATAGAAGCAATTCCAACAGGTGCTTTAAGCTTAGATATTGCATTGGGAATTGGTGGAGTACCTAGAGGAAGAATTATAGAAGTATTTGGACCAGAATCTTCAGGAAAAACAACATTGGCATTACATATTATTGCAGAAGCACAAAAAATGGGGGGAGAAGCAGCATTTATTGATGCAGAACATGCATTAGACCCAGTGTATGCAAAAAAATTAGGTGTAGATATCGATAATTTGATAGTATCTCAACCAGATACAGGAGAACAAGCATTAGAAATAACAGAAAGTTTGGTTAGAAGTGGAGCTTTAGATGTTATTGTAGTAGACTCTGTAGCAGCATTGGTTCCAAAAGCTGAAATAGATGGTGACATGGGAGATTCACACATGGGATTACAAGCAAGACTTATGTCACAAGCATTAAGAAAATTAGCAGGAGCAATTAATAAATCTAAGACAGTGTTAATATTCATAAACCAATTAAGAGAAAAAATTGGTGTTATGTTTGGAAATCCAGAAACAACAACAGGAGGTAGAGCATTAAAATTTTATGCATCAGTTAGAATGGATATTAGAAAAATAGAAAATATCAAACAAGATGGAGAAGTAAAGGGAAATAGAGTAAGAGTAAAAGTCATAAAAAATAAAGTGGCACCACCATTTAGAGAAGCAGAATTTGATATTATTTATGGTGAAGGAATTTCAAAAGAAGGTAATATACTAGATATGGCTGTTAACCTAGATATTGTGGAGAAAGCAGGATCTTGGTTTAGCTATAATGGAGAAAGAATTGGTCAAGGAAGAGAAAATGTTAAGAAATACTTAAAAGAAAATCCAAAAATGCTAGAAGAAATAGAAGGAAAAGTAAGACAAGATTTTGAAAAAGTATTTGAGGAAAGCCTAGGAGAAGAATTACCTGAAATTGATATGGATGATGATGAAGAAGAATAAAATAATAGAATTTATAAAGGAGATACTAAGTATCTCTTTTTCAAATTGAACGAGTTCTTAAAAAATTATATCACTAGTTATATTAGAAGTTTTCAATTAAAAATTTGTTATTGCTATTTTAAAATCTTTATAGTAAAATAAAAGGAAAGTATGCTATATAGGAGAATAAAGATGAAAGAAAGATATAGAACTTTGTCAGCTGTTATGCTAATGTTAATTAGAGAAAATAATGGAAAAGAAGAAATTTTATTGCAAAAAAGAAAAAATACTGGATATATGGATGGATATTGGGATTGTTCAGCATCTCGGACATGTTGAAAATATGGAAAGTATGAAAATGGCAATGAGAAGAGAAGCAAAAGAAGAATTGTGTATAGATATTGATATCAAGGATTTAGAATTTGTTTCATTAATTCATAAAATCAATGGAATCGATACCATTTATTATAATGGATATTTTAAAGCAAAAAAGTGGAAGGGTGAACCAAAAATCGGAGAACCTAATAAAAATGAGGAAATAAAATGGTTTGACATTCATAATATTCCAGATAATCTAGTAGATGATAGAAAAGAAGCCATAAAGAACTATATAGAAAAAATACCATATAGTGAGTTTGGCTGGGAGGAAAGAAATCTAAAATAAAGGAGAAGCTTATGATACAATTATTAGCAAGTGACTTAGATGGAACCATTGTATATAACAATAAAATAACAGCAGAAGATATGGAAGCAGTTGAAAAATTGAAACAGACAGATGTTAAATTTGTGATTTGCACAGGAAAAACATATGCAATGACAAAAGAAATTTGTAACAAATTAAATCCAGTATATGGAATTTTTGGTAATGGAACACAGATTATGAATCTACAAACAGGAGAAGAAATTATTAGAAATACGATAACAAATGAGCAAGCAATGGATTGCTTAAAAATTGCAAATAAGTATAATTTACATATACATATTTATACAGATCATAAAATTGTTACACAAGAAAATTTAAATTATATGGCTTATAGAAATTATATTTTATATAAAGATCAAGTAGAATTTGAAATTGTAGATTCTATAGAAAATTATATTAAGGAACAAAATCCAAATATATTAAAATTAATTTTATCTGGAGAAAAAGAATTATTAGACATCAAAAAAGAAATTGAAGCAAAAGAAAAAGTAACAGCTATACAAATCAAAAAATATGGAGAATATGGAGATAAAGTAATTGATAAAGAGTATGAATATTTAGATATTGTGCCTAAGGATGTAACAAAATATCATGCATTAAAACAATTAAGTGCATATTTAAAAATTCGTTTTGAAGACATTATGGCAATAGGAGATAATATTAATGACTTAGAGATGATAAAATATGCAGGAATTGGTGTAGCAATTGCTGGCAGTTATGACGAAATACAAAAAGTTGCTTCTTATGTAACAAAAAATACAGTAAAAACAGGTGGATTTGCAGAAGCAGTAAATAAATTTATAGAAGAAAAAAGGAGTGAAAATGTATACAGTAGAAGAATTTGATAAAGAAAAAACAAAAGTATTAAAATATGTATTATATAAAAAAAGAAGTGAAAATGAAATTAGAAAAAAATTTGAAAAAGAAATAGAGGAAAATTTACTAGAAGATATTATTGCTTATTTAAAAGAGGCAAAATACATAGATGATAAGGAATATATTAGAAAAACAATTAATAATTTTATGGCCTTAAAAAATTTATCCATACGAGAAATCGAATATAAATTATATAGTAAAGGAATTAGAAAAGAAGACATAGAAGATTATATTTGTGATAATAAAGAAGAATTAAACCAATATGAAATAAAATCAGCTAGCAATATTGTAAATAAAAAAGTAACATCATTAGAAATAGAAGAAATCAAACAATATTTAATAAAAAAAGGATATAAAAGAGAAAACATTACAATTGCACTAGAAGATATACAATAAAAAGAGGAGAGAGACAATGTCAATATTAACATTAGAAACAAAAAAATATGCCATTAAGATAGAGAACTTTGAAGGACCTTTAGATTTGTTATGTCATTTGATTGAAATAAACAAAATGAATATTTATGATATTCACTTAAATGACATTACAGACCAATATATACAATATTTAAATCAAATGGAAAAAATGAACTTAGAAATTGCCAGTGAATTTGTCGTAATGGCATCTACTTTGCTATATCTAAAATCTAAAAATTTACTTCCAAAACAAGAGGAGGAAGAAGAAGAATTAACTGAAGAAGAATTAATAAGAAGAATTATTGAATACAAAAAATTTAAAGAAATTAGTAAAGTATTAAAACAAAATTATATTCAAAATGGAAATCGATATTATAAAAATCAAGAAAATATTGAACTTCCAAAACAAAAATTAGAAAAAGATTACGATAATACGGTAATTCCCGATATGTATAAAAATGTAATAGAAAAAAATCGTGCAAAAATTAATCAAAATGCAAAAAATATTGAAAAAATTGCATTAGTAGAAAATTATACAGTTGCCAGTAAAGTAAAAGAAATGTTTAAAGTATTAGTAAAACAAAAACGATTTGTATTTAATAAATTATTTTCATTAAATAAACATAATAAACAAGAAGTGGTAACAGCATTTAGTGGCTTATTAGAAATGTCAAGAAGAAAGAAAGTAGAAACAACACAAGAAGAACTATTTGGAGATATTACGGTAGAGAAAACAAAAAGAGCATAATTTAGGCATTATTGTTTAAATGATAAAAAAATGGAAAAACTAATTACAGAACTAAGAAACAAGGTGATGTAATTGGTTTTTCTTTTTATTTTATTAATAATTCTACTTTTGGGAATCATTATTTTAACCTCTAAATTAGAGATTAGAATGATAAATGTAATCATAGATTCACAAAGTAAGCCATATGTAAATGATAAATATAAAATCATCATAAAATTAAAAATTTTTGATACTATACCGATTATAAAGTTTACATTAAATAAGAATAAGCTAAGAAAAATACAACAATCATTAAAAACAAATGAAAAAGTAAAACAATTAGAAAAAGATATTATACAAAACAAAGATAAATTTGATGCGCAAATCATAAAAGGATTAAAAGATTTTTGTAAAGGAATTTATATAGAAACGTTAAATTTAGAAATAGAATTGGGAACACAAAATGCATTTTTAACATCTATGTTAGTCGCTATTTTTTCTAGTATATTGTCCATTGGATTTTCAAGAATTCGTGTAAGAGAAAAGAATATTGTATATGAGATAAAACCAGTTTATAAGAATGAAAATTCTATAAAAATTGAAATTTCTGGTATATTTCAAATAAAACTGATACATATTATAAATACCATATATGTATTAAATAAAAAAGGAGGAAGGAAAAATCATGAGCGAACATCCAATAGAAGGTCTTATGACTACAGCTATGAATAGTATCCAAGATATGATAGATGTCAATACCATCATAGGAGAGCCAATTGAAACATCTAATAATATTGTAATCATTCCCATATCAAAAGTATCATTTGGATTTGCAGCAGGAGGAAGTGAATTTAAGGGAGAAACCGTTGATGAATATAGGAAAAGAGAAAAAGAAGAAGAGGTGCAATATAGATTACCATTTGGAGGTGGTTCTGGAGCAGGGGTTACGATTAATCCAATCGCATTTCTAGTTATTCAAGGAGAAAATGTAAAACTAATGCCAGTTAATTATAGTTCATCAATAGATAAGCTTTTAGACTATATTCCAGATTTATTAGATAAAACCAATAATATGATTAACAAATGTATGCAAAAGCCAAAAGATAAGGAAAAAACAAAAGGAGAAAATAAAGAGAAAGAACAGAAAAAATCAGAAAAGGTAAAAATGGATAAAAATAGAATAGAGGAAGACATAGATGAAAGTAGACATATAAAAGAAAGAATAGAGAAAACAAAAAAACCAATAGAAGAGGAAATTACCTATGAGTATGAATATGATGAAACATTAGATGATGATGAATAAGGGATTTGGGTGACGGATGAAAAGGGAAATCGGGGACGGACGAAAAGGGAAAAATGAGTCCATCCCCGATTTCCCCTTTCGTCCGTCACCAAATGTCCCATTGTCGAAAACTTCTTATAAAACGACAAAACTTCTTAAATTTCACTCTTGGAAAATACTGGAAAAGAGAATATAATACAAGAAGAATTTTAAAGGAGGCTATGATGGAATCTAAATTTTATGAAGAGGACAAGTTATTAATTTTTAGAATCACAGATGAAATTGATGATTTTAGTGTTCAAAAGATAAGGAGGAGAGCGGATTATGACATTGAAAGATATATGCCTAGAAAAGTTATATTTGATTTTAATAGTGTTACATTCATGGATAGCGCAGGGATAGGATTGATTATTGGAAGGTATAAGTTTGCAAAAATGTTGGGAAGTACGGTAGAACTTGCTAATTTAACAAGTGGTGTTAAAAAAATCTTTGAAATGAGTGGAATCTTAAGATTAATACCAATTACAAATTTAGAAGTATCATAAAAATCAAAAGAATCAATCATATAATGAAGTTTATCACAATCTATATGACAAAATACAAGTTAAAAGAAAATAGGGGTTTATAGGCATACCTCAAAAAAACCTAAATATATATTAAAAGGAAAAGAAGATGAGAAGTGAAATTGAAAATGAAATGAAATTAGAATTTATTAGTAAATCTGCCAATGAAGCATTTGCGAGAATTACAGTAGCAGCATTTGCATCACAATTGGATCCAACTATTGAAGAGTTAGCGGATATTAAAACAGCTGTATCAGAAGCAGTGACTAATTGTATTATTCATGGATATGATAAAAAACAAGGAATTGTGAAAATATTTGCAAGATTAAAAGAAAATGAAATTTTAATAGAAATATCAGATAAAGGAAAAGGAATTGAAAACATTGATATAGCAAAAGAACCATTATATACCACAAAACCAAACCTGGAAAGATCAGGTATGGGATTTACAATTATGGAAAGTTTCATGGATGAAGTAGATGTAGAATCAGTTGTAGGTTTAGGAACAAAAGTAACGATGAGAAAAGTAATAAAAAATAAATTAGAGAATGAGGAATCTGATGATGAGTTTGAAATGATTACAAAAGAATAGAGGTAAACTATGTTTGAAAACAGTGTAGAAGCAATCAAAAAAGCACAATCTGGTGATAAATATGAAATGGAAAGAATGATTAGAGATAACAATGGACTCATTTGGAGTATTGTCAAAAGATTTAATGGAAGAGGATATGATTTAGAAGATTTATACCAGATAGGATGTATGGGATTTATAAAATCCATCAAAAGATTTGATACAAATTATGATGTGAAATTATCTACATATGCAGTTCCATATATGATAGGAGAAATTAAACGATATATCCGTGATGATGGACCAATAAAAGTTAGTAGAAGTATAAAGGAATTAGGAATGAAGATAAGAGAACTACAAAAGGAAAGTATAAATAAAAAAGGAAAGGAATTGACAATTGAAGAATTAGAAAAAGAACTAAAAATTTCGAAAGAAGATATTGGATTAGCATTAGAAGCGAATAATACAGTAGAATCTATAGATGGAAAATTTTATACAGATAATAAAGATGGAAATAGTATAAACTTAATAGAAAAAATTTCATCAGATAAAAACGAAGAAGAATATATCACAAATAAATTAGCAATCAAACAATTAATAGAAGGATTAGAAGATAGAGATAAAGAAATTATTTTACTAAGATTTTATAAAGATAAAACACAATCACAGGTAGCAAAAATCCTTGGAATTACACAAGTACAAGTATCAAGATTAGAAAGGAAAATTTTAGAAAATATGAAAATGAAGCTAATTTCGTAAAGAGGTGATAGGTTGAAGAAGGTTTTTATCTATTTTTTTGCTTTTTTATTTATCTGTTTTATTCTACCAGCATTATTAACGAAATCAGAAATCAATGCGTCATCAGAACCAAACAATGAGAAAACAGATGAAGAACAAAGTAAAGAAAGTCCACAACCATATGCATATAACCAATATGGAACAATTAAATTATTACATACAGATACAAATGAAGTAGAAGAAGTTGCTTTAGATACATATCTTTGCAATGTGGTATCGGCAGAGATGCCAGTAGATTTTGAAAAAGAAGCCCTAAAAGCGCAAGCAATTGTTGCAAGAACCTATACAATTTATAAAATCAACAATAAAAAACATGATAATGCAGATATTTGTGATGATTCTACTTGTTGCCAGGCTTGGATTTCAAAAGAGGATAGATTAGCAAGATGGGATGGAGATAAAGAAGAAAAGTGGAACAAAATAGAAGAGAGTGTAAAAGAAACACAAGGAAAAATCATTACATATAATAATGCACCAATCAATGCATTCTTCCATTCTAACAGTGGTGGAAAAACAGAACTTCCAGTAGATGTATGGGGAGGACGGTAGTAATATGCCATATCTTCAAGTTGTTGAAACAGCAGGAGAAGATGGATATACACAATATAATTCAGAAGTGGAATTAACGAATGAACAAATATTAGAAAAATTAAAAGAAAAATATGAAGATATTCAAATTGATTTCAATAATGAAGAGGATATAAAAATATTAGAATATACAAGTAGTGGAAGAGTGAAGATAATAAAATTTGGGAATCACGAAATTTCAGGTACAGAAGCAAGAACTATATTTGGATTACGTTCTACTAATTTTGAATTAACAAAAGGAGATGGAAAAATAAAATTTACAGTAATCGGATATGGGCATGGTGTAGGAATGAGCCAAACAGGCGCAGATAGTATGGCAAAAAGTGGAAGTACAGCAGAAGAAATTATTAATCATTTCTATGTTGGCATAGAGATTAAAGAAGTAAATTCTCTTTAAACTAAAATTTTTTGAAATGGAATTTAAATATTTAAGTTTATAACCCACTAGTACCATATATATTTTTTATGAAATGACGAATGTAAATGGAAGAATATTATAAATTCTTTAATTAACAAGTAGGAGAATCTCAAACTTGCTTTGAGAGGTGCCTGCTTGTTAATTTTAGAATTTATTTATTCTGCAATGCAACCGAGTCATTCATAAAAAATATATATGCTACTAGTGGGGGTTAGGTTATTTAGATTTTTCAAAAAATTTTTAAAAAATGTATATTCTTTTAAAAACAGGAAATACTTGTAATAATAAAGTATTTAAGGAGGATTATATGAAAAAGGATATTCATTTAAAAAATATAGGGGAAAAAAATATAAATGATAAAATAATTTCATATGCAGTTATGGGGGCAATTATTGTTGCGATTATTATCATATCTTTATTATTATATAGTCAAAAAGTTAATAAGAATGTAAAAGATGAAACAATGACATTAGATCAAATGACAGATATGATAGGAGATACAAATGAATACAACGAAGAAACAGAAAGTGCTAGTACTGAAATCGGAAAAACAGTTGAAGAAAGTGAAGAAGAGATAAAACAAGAAAATGTTGTGCAAAATCAAACTGTACAAAATACAAGTAGTAATCAAACTGTAGAAAGTAGTAATGTTAGTACAAATACAACACAAAATACAAGCAGTGAAACAACACAAAAAACGACTGAGGTAAAAGAATTATCATTTCAGAAACCAGTAGAAGGGGAAGTAGTAAGAGAATTTGCACAAGAAAATTTAGTATATTCAGAAACATTAGAAGAATGGGTTACACATACGGGAATTGATATAAAAGCAGATAAAACAACAGTGGTAAAAGCAGCAGAAGAGGGTGTGGTAAAATCTATAAAAAATGATCCTAGATATGGTTTAACAATTGTAATTGAACATGATGATACGTATCAAACGGTATATTCTAATTTATTAACTTCTGAATTTGTGGTAGAAGGAGAAACAGTAGAAAAAGGACAATCCATAGGAACTGTCGGAAATAGTGCTGTATTTGAAATTGCAGATGAACCACATTTACACTTTGAAATATTAAAAGATTCTATTGCAGTAGATCCTTCTATTTATATACAATAATTTAATTTTCGATATTTTTAGCAATTGACGAAGTAAACTATGTATGATAAAATACGCTAGTAAGTAGCTTAACTACTTAAATAAAGATAGAAGAAGGAATGGAAAAATGAAGTTAGGAATCGTTGGACTACCAAATGTAGGAAAAAGTACATTATTTAATAGTATAACAAAAGCAGGTGCAGAATGTGCAAATTATCCATTTTGTACAATAGAACCAAATGTAGGAGTTGTACCTGTTCCAGATGAGAGATTAGATGTATTAACAAATATGTATCATCCACAAAAAACGACACATGCAGTTATTGAATTTGTGGATATAGCAGGATTGGTAAAAGGAGCAAGTAAAGGAGAAGGACTAGGAAATAAGTTTTTATCACATATTCGTGAAACAGATGCTATATGTGAAGTGGTAAGATGTTTTGAAGATTCTAATATAGTACATGTTGATGGAAGTATAGATCCAGTAAGAGATATTGAAACGATTAATTTAGAATTAATATTTGCAGATATAGAAACAGTTAATAAACGATTAGATAAAGCAAAGAAAAATTTAAAAGCAGATAAAAAATATCAAGAAGAAATTGATTTATTAGAAAAAATAAAAGAAAATTTAGAAAATGGAATTTCTGCAAGAGCTATTGATTTTAATGAAGATGAACAAGCTTTAGTAAAAGATATGTTTTTATTAACCACAAAACCAATATTATATATTGCCAATGTATCTGAAGAACAACTTGGTGATGCAGAAAATGACCAAATGGTCAAAAAAGTAAAAGAATATGCTGCAAAAGAAAAAGCAGAAGTGATACCATTATGTGTAAAAGTAGAAGAAGAATTGTCAGGGCTAGATGATAATGATAAAAAAGAAATGTTAGAAATGTTAGGACTAGAAGAATCAGGACTAGATAAGGTTATCAAAAAAAGCTATGACTTACTAGGATTAATGTCATTCTTAACAGCTGGAGAACCAGAGGTAAGAGCATGGACAATCAAGAAAGGAACAAAAGCCCCACAGGCAGCGGGAAAGATACATTCAGACATTGAAAGAGGATTCATAAAAGCAGAAGTGGTTTCTTTTAAAGATTTAGTAGAACAAGGTTCAATGGTTGCTGCAAAAGAAAAAGGTTTAGTAAGGTCAGAAGGAAAAGACTATATTATGCAAGATGGAGATATTGTTTTATTTAAGTTTAATGTATAATAAAAATTATCTTCTTGTAACAAAAATGTAATAAAAAAATTAAAAAAATGTATTGACGAAAAAAGAAAATAAGTATATTATAATGATGATGTAAACAAAAGATAGACAATAGTGTGTTTGCGGACTTGCAATTATTAAAAAAACGTGATATAATAATAATTGTTTATAGAGTAATCGAAAAAAATATACTATTTGAAGTAAGGAGAGGTAATATGAAAAAATCAATTATTTTAAAAAGTTTTTTAGTAATTTTAATGTGTGCAATGCTTATATTTGCGATAACACCAGTATATGCAGCAACAGATGAGGGATTTGAGGATATATTGACAGATAATACATCTAATACTAGCAATACATCAAATACAAGCAATACATCTAACACAAGTAATACAAATACAAGAAATACGAATACAAACACAAATACAGGAAATGTTCAAAACTTAAATGCGTTAAGAAATACAGCTAACACAACAAATACTTTACCAAAAACAGGAATAGAAGATTCTTTACCAACTGTATTATTAGTAGTTGTATTTGCAATTTCAGCAGTTTATGCTTATAAAAAAATAAAAGATTATAGAAATATTGATTAGAAATAAAAAATTGAAGATGTTACGCATCTTCAATTTTTGCTTTTATAATGATTCGATTACCATTAAAATTATTACAAGTAACTAAAGTTAATTCAAAAGAATCTGTGATTGTTTCATATACAGGAGATAAATCATCAGATTTTACTTCATAATTTTTGATGACAGAATACATATATTGATTGTCAAAATTATCATATATATATATTTTATCACTTATATTTAGAGCTTTAATCTTACTGAAAAATTTATCATTATCATAATTATGTCCAGCGATACATAAATTAAGATCATTAGAATTTTTAGAAGGAAAATTTCCCCAAAATTTGCAAGGAGAAGTCTTTAATAATTCATCTGTTAATTCATTGAAAATAGGATAAGAAATATTTAGCATAGGAATTTCAATAATACCAATAATGCTATTAGGCTCAAGCTGAGGTGCATTATCTGAAATAGTATTTGTATGATTAGAATATAATTTGGTAATACTATAATTATTAATTAATAAATTAGAAAAATCTTCTCTATGATTTAAAGAAATTTTGTAATAAGCAAAAATAGAAGTAATAATAAATATTGCGATAATAGAGAGGAAAAATTGAATATTGAATATTTTGGTATAAAAATGTTTTTTAGATGGAACTGTGTATTTATTTTTAGAATCTTGTGATTGGTCAATATGTTTATTTAAGTCTATATTAATAATTTGATTCATATACATACCATCCCTTTCATTTGTTGCAAAATTTCAGCTTCTATTAACTATTAGTATTGCCGTATACAATAAAAATATGATGTTAAAAATAAATAAAAAAATGGAAATCTCAAAATGGAAATCTACATAAATGTGGAAAAATGTTGTGTTTTGTGGTATAATTATGGTGTAGTATAAAAATATTTTTCAAATGTAGAAAGGAGAACAATATGGTAAAATTGACGAAAATTAAGTTTCAGGAAGATGAGCGGGAAGAGGAATTAATTTACAAGATTCCGAAGGAAAATCAGCTTAAATTCGATTTTTTCTTTGATAAGGTAGAAGAGGAGGTATGTTGCGTGGGAGGTTATCTCATAGCCTTACCCAAAGACGAGATGAAAGTATTTCTAGAAAGTAGAGAGTCAACTAAGAGACTCAGAATGATCCAGTTTGGATTTGATACGGCGGGGGGAGAGGTATGGTTTACAATCCCCAAAACGACGAGATACACTTTTAAGAAGTCTGAGTACGACAGCCAGCGCGCAGTAGACTTTGCGGGTACCGTTTTTGTGAAGCTGATTGCAGCGGAACTTAATGAATAATCTGAAACTATACTACAAACGATAGGGGGCAACTGCCCCCGTTCTTTTTTTTGAGCTAGAAAAATTTTCCCATTAAAAAACTTGACAAAGTAAAAATATAGTATTAAAATAGTTAGGCTACGAACTAAAAGAGGTGTGAATATGGAGAAACATGAAATTGGAAAATACATTCAAATTGTATCAAGACAAATAAAAAGAAATATGGACGAAACATTAAGCCAATATAATGTTACAGGCGTACAATCTATGGTCATAGGATATATATATATAAAATCCCAAAAAGGGGACGTATTTGCTAAAGATATAGAAGAAGAATTTGATATGAGAAAAGCGACAGTTACTGGAATTATTCAATTAATGGAAACCAATGGATTAATTGAAAGAAAAGCTAAAGAAGGAGACTGTCGATTGAAAAGTATTGTATTAACACCAAAAGCCTTAGAAATAAAAACCGTTGTAAAAAAGCAAATAGATATAGAAGAAAAAAATATAGTAAATGAAATGACCAAAGAAGAGCAAAAACAATTTTTAGAATTGCTAAAAAGAGCATCAAGCAATTTAGAAAATAGTAAGAAAAACACACATAAAAAAATTAAAAATAATGAAGAAGGGAGAGAAAAAATATGTTAAAAAAATTAGCGAGTTATATCAAAGAATACAAGAAAGATACCATATTAACACCTATTTTTGTTGTTTTAGAAGTTATTATGGAGGTTATTATTCCTCTATTAATGGCTAGAATTATAGATGTAGGAATTCAAAATGGAGATGTTCACTACATTCTAGAAATGGGTGCTTTGTTAATTGTTTCAGCCATATTATCTTTAACTTTTGGAATGCTATCTGGAAGATTTGCAGCAAAAGCTTCAGCAGGATATGCGAAAAACTTGAGAAAAGCAATGTTTCATAAAGTTCAAGACTATTCTTTTGAAAATATAGATAAATTTTCAACATCAAGTTTAGTAACACGTATGACAACAGATGTTACCAATGTGCAAATGGCTTTCCAAATGATTATCAGAATATTGGTTAGAGGACCAATCATGATGATATTTGCATTATTAATGGTTATGTCTATCAGCATGAAATTATCAGCTGTCTTTTTTGTAGCAATACCAGTTTTAGGGGTTATCCTATTTTATATAGCGATAAAAGCACATCCTAACTTTGAAAGAGTATTTAAAAAATATGATAAATTAAACAGAGTGGTTCAAGAAAATGTATCAGCTATTAGAGTGGTAAAAGCATATGTTAGAGAATCTTTTGAAGAAAAGAAATTTAAAGAAGTCAATGATGAAGTATATGAAAACTTCAAAAAAGCAGAAAAAATTGTTGCATTTAATGGACCAGTTATGCAATTTACGATTTATACCTGTATTTTATTAATTTCATGGATTGGTACACAACTAATTGTTGGTGGAGAAATGCAAACAGGACAATTATCAAGTATTATTACATATGCATGGCAAATTCTTGCAAGCTTAATGATGTTATCTTTTGTATTTGTTATGATTATTATGGCACAATCATCAGCAGAAAGAATTATAGAAGTTATTGATGAAGAACCAACCATAAAAGATAAAGAAAATCCAGTAAAAGAAGTAAAAGATGGTTCTATCAAATTTGAAAATGTAAGTTTCCAATACAGTGATGAGCAAAAAGATGATAAATTTGCTCTGGAAAATATTAATCTGGATATTAAAGCAGGAGAAACCATAGGAATCATTGGTGGAACAGGAAGCTCAAAATCTACACTTGTGCAATTAATTCCAAGATTATATGATGCCACAAAAGGAAGTATTAAAATAGGAGGCATTGATGTTAAAGATTATGAAATTTACGCTTTAAGAGATGCTGTAGCCATGGTATTACAAAAAAATGTCTTATTCTCTGGAACCATTGCAGAAAACTTAAGATGGGGAGATAAAGAAGCAGATCAAGAAGAATTAGAAGAAGCATGTAAATTAGCACAAGCAGATGGATTTATTAAAGAATTTCCAAGTAAATATGAAACCGTGCTAGACCAAGGTGGTACAAATGTCTCAGGAGGACAAAAACAAAGAATTTGTATTGCGAGAGCAATGTTAAAGAAACCAAAAATATTAATTTTAGATGATTCAACAAGTGCCGTAGATACGAAAACAGATGCATTAATTCGAAAGGCATTTAGAGAAGAAATACCAAATACAACAAAAATCATTATTGCACAAAGGGTTTCTTCAGTAGAAGATGCAGATAAAATCATTGTTTTAAATGAAGGAAAAATAGATGGAATTGGAACATCAGAAGAATTATTAAAAACAAATGCAATTTATAGAGAAGTATATGAATCACAGATGAAAGGAGGAGACGAAGATGGAGAAAGTGAAGGGCAAGAAAAGAAAGACAATTAAAAGATTATTAAAATATGTAACTGAAAATTATAAATTACAACTAGCAGTAGTTTTAGTTAGTATCATTATTAGTGCTTTAGTTGGTGTTATTGGTACACAATTTATTAAATACTTAATCGATGATTTCATCACACCACTTTTAGGAAGTCAGTCTCCAGATTATTCCGCACTATTAAATGTGATTATGATTATGGCAGTTATCTATTTAGTAGGTGTAGTTTGCACATTTACATATAACAGATTAATGGTTAATATATCACAAGGCGTTTTAAATAAAATTCGTACACAAATGTTTAATCATATGCAAAAATTACCAATCAGATATTTTGATAGCAGAACACATGGAGACATTATGAGTACATATACAAACGACGTAGATACTTTAAGACAAATGCTAAGTCAAAGTATTCCTCAAGTATTTTCAGCTTGTGTTTCTATGGTGGCTGTATTAATTGCAATGCTTGCAACTAATATTTATCTAACACTTGTTGTATTAGCAATGGTAATATTAATGATATTTGTATCAAGATATCTAGGAGGAAACAGTTCAAGATTTTTCGTTAAACAACAAGAAGACATCGGAAAAGTTAATGGATATATTGAAGAAATGATGGAAGGACAAAAAGTTGTCAAAGTATTTAATTATGAGGAAGACTCAAAAGCAAGATTTGATGACTTAAATGAACAATTATGTGACAGTATGACAAAAGCAAACATGTATGCCAATATTTTAATGCCTTGTATCATGAATATAGGAAATTTAGGATATGTATTAGTTGCTGTTATTGGTGGTATTTTATCAGTTAATGGTATTTTGACAATAGGAAGTATTGCAGCCTTTTTACAATATGTAAAAGCATTTACAAATCCATTAGGTCAAGTCTCACAACAAATGAACTTTATTGTTATGGCACTAGCTGGAGCTGAAAGAATTTTCCAATTGATAGATGAAAAACCAGAAGAAGATGAAGGTTATGTAACACTTGTAAATGCTAAAATGGAGGATGGAAAGATTGTAGAAAGCAAAGAAAGAACAGGATTATGGGCATGGAAACATCCACACCATGATGGAAGAATTACTTATGCAAGATTAAGAGGGAAAATGACATTTGAAGATGTTGTATTTGGATATACCCCTAAAAAAATTGTTTTACACAATATTTCATTAGAAGCTAAAGAAGGGCAAAAGATATCTTTTGTAGGAGCGACTGGTGCTGGAAAGACTACTATTACGAATCTTATTAACCGATTCTATGATATCCAAAGCGGAAAGATTAGATATGATGGAATTAATATTCAAAAAATCAAGAAAGCAGATTTAAGAAGATCACTTGGAATGGTACTTCAAGATACAAGTTTGTTTACTGGTACAATAAGAGATAATATTAGATATTCAAGGCCAGAAGCATCTGACGAAGAAGTAGTGGCAGCAGCAAAACTTGCTAATGCAGATAATTTTATAAAACATCTACCAAAAGGATATGATACTATTATTAATGGAAGTGGAGAAGGATTATCACAAGGGCAAAGACAGTTATTATCTATAGCTAGAGCAGCCTTAGATAATGCACCAGTTTTAATACTAGATGAAGCCACATCAAGTATAGATACACGTACAGAAAAAATTGTTCAAGATGGAATGGATAAATTAATGAAAGGAAGAACAGTTTTTGTAATTGCTCATAGACTTTCAACAATTAAAAACTCTGATTTAATTATGGTACTAGATCATGGTAGAATTATTGAAAGAGGAAATCATAATGAGTTGATTGCTCAAAAAGGCACATATTATGGACTTTACACAGGAGCAATTGAGATTGATTAAAAAAGAGCCAGAAGGCATTTGCTTTCTAGCTCTTTTTCTCTTCGCTTACAAGAAATATGGTATATCATGCAGGTTAAGAAAATCTTTAACTTCTTTTTTCACTACTGGGGTAG
>CAWVJG010000031.1:0-28653 GCA_963929465.1 Bacillota bacterium | reverse complement strand
AATTCAAAAGATATTTCTGCAATTGGTTTATCATATCCAATCTCTAACTTATCTACTTTTAATACCATTTTTCCACTTTGTTGTTTTACATCGAAATTTGCATAAAAGGTTTTTAAATCATACTCTTCTGGCTTTTCTATGATTGTCATTTGCTCAATCTTTTTTAATTTTGATAATGCCATTTTTGCTTTGGTTGGTTTATATCGAAATCTATCTGCAATTGCTTGTAATCTTTTAATTTCTGCTTGTTGATATTCATAATCTTTTAATTGTTTTTCATATCGTTCTTTTTTTAGTCTTTCAAAATCTGTATAATTTCCTTTATATTCTACCATGCTTGCATATTCTATCTCATATACTTTATTGACAATCTTATCTAGAAACATTCTATCATGTGATACAATCACAACTGCTTTTGGATAATTTTTCAAATAATTTTCTAACCATTCAATCGCTACTATATCTAAATGGTTTGTTGGTTCATCTAATAACAATATATCTGGCTTACTTAATAGTAATTTTAAGAAAGCAATTTTGGTTCGCTGTCCTCCAGAAAATTCACTAATTTTTTTGTTTTTATCTTCTTCCTTAAAACCAAATTTTTTAATTGCTGTTTCATATTCTTTTTTATATAGATATCCACCCTGCATTTCATATTGTTCTAAGGCATTTGTATATTCTTTTATTAATTTTTCATCTGTATTTTCTTGCAAAGCTTTTTCTTTTTCTTGTATCCTGTTTTCTAAATTTAAAATTGGTTCATAAACTTCTAATATTTCCTCTAACATAGTTTTGTTAGAATTTTCAAAATTCACTTGTTTTAAATACCCAATAACAGGATTTCCTTGTTTATACACATGAAATTTTTCTTCTCCAATCCCTTCTTCTAAAATCTCATTATCAATTATAGCATTCAAAAAAGTGGTTTTTCCTGCTCCATTTCTTCCGATAATCGCTATCTTATCTTTTTCTTTTATTTCAAAATTTATTTCTTCTAATATCGTTTCAGCTCCATAAGAAATTGAGCCATTTACAATTCTGTAGTTCATTTTTTCTCTTCCTTTATTTTTATTCTCTTTCTTTAATTGTTACTTTTATTTTATCTCCTGTTCTACATCATAAGGAAATTTAATATATGCTCCATCTATATCTGGCACTCTTTTTATGATTGCTTCAAACATATACATTTTTTATTCATATTTCCACCTCATACAATGTAGTATATCTAATATATCATAAAATATAGAGAAATCATAGTATTTTTCCTATTTAATAAAAAGTGAACTTTAAGGAATCTCCCTAAAGTTCATAAAATGTCCCAAACAGAAACGTCCCCAATTGGACATTTAGAATTCTAATTTTTCTTCTAACCATTTTTCTACATCATCAATTGGAATTCTAATTTGTTCCATGGTATCTCTATCTCTGATGGTTACAGTATTATCTTCAAGTGTATCAAAATCTACTGTTAAACAATATGGCGTACCAATTTCATCTTCTCTTCTATATCTCTTTCCTATACTTCCTGTTTCATCATAATCACACATAAATTTCTTTGATAATTTCTCATGTACTTCTTGTGCTTTTTCTGATAATTTTTTAGATAATGGAAGAACTGCTATTTTAAATGGTGCTAATACTGGATGTAAATGTAATACAACTCTTGTATCTCCTTCACCAATTTCTTCTTCATCATATGCATTACATAAAAATGCTAATGCTACTCTATCTGCTCCTAATGATGGCTCTATACAATATGGTACATATTTTTCGTTTGTTTCTGGGTCTGTATATGTGAAGTCTTCTTTTGAAACTTTCATATGGCTCTTTAAGTCAAAATCTGTTCTATCTGCAATTCCCCATAATTCTCCCCAACCAAATGGGAATGTAAATTCAATATCTGTTGTTGCATTACTATAATGTGATAATTCTTCTTTTGAATGGTCTCTTAATCTAATATTTTCCTCTTTGATTCCTAAGTTTAATAACCAATTTTTACAGAATTCTTTCCAATATGCATGCCATTCTAAATCTGTTCCTGGTTTACAGAAAAATTCTAGTTCCATTTGTTCAAATTCTCTTGTTCTAAATGTGAAGTTTCCAGGGGTAATTTCATTTCTAAATGCTTTTCCTATTTGTGCAATTCCCATTGGTAATTTTCTTCTGGTTGTTCTCATTACATTTTTAAAGTTTACAAATATACCTTGTGCTGTTTCTGGTCTTAAATATATCTCTGCTGTTTTATCTTCTGTTACACCTTGGAATGTTTTAAACATTAAATTGAATTTTCTAATATCTGTGAAATTTGTTTTGCCACAATTTGGACATGGTATTTTATTTTCATTAATAAAATCTATCAATTCTTGGTCAGACATACCATCAGCAATCATATCTTTTCCATTTTCATGTGCCCATTCTTCTATTAATTTATCTGCTCTATGTCTTATTTTACATTCTTTACAATCAATTAATGGATCAGAGAAACCTCCTACATGTCCTGAAGCTACCCATGTTGTAGGATTCATTAATATAGCTGCATCTAATCCTACATTATATTTGCTTTCTTGTATAAATTTTTTTCTCCATGCCATTTTGACATTGTTTTTTAGTTCATTTCCTAGAGGTCCATAATCCCAAGTATTGGCTAATCCTCCATAAATTTCTGAACCTGGGTAAATATATCCCCTATTTTTGCAAAGTGCTACTAAAGTATCCATTGATTTTAACATAACAATTCCTCCTTCTAATTTTATTTGCTTGGTAACATGAAAGTTTTTTTGTATTTAATTGAAAAATGTGCTAGATGATGAATCTACCTCTATTCCTTTAAATCGATTAGATTTAGTATATTGTGCATTTTTATGAATTCATCAAGCTGAAGGCGTATGTTTATACGTCGAAGTTTGATGAATGAAATAAAAATGTGCTAGATGATGAATCTAATCGATTTAAAACAAAAAAACTTCCATCCACCTAGCATAAGCTAGGGACGAAAGTTATATTCCGCGTTTCCACCCTATTTCCTAAAACTAAAAGTTTTAAGCACCTTCATTTCTAAATCTACTCCAAAGCTCCCCATACTTATTTATTGCTGGTATCTCACCTTCACCAACTCTCTTTAAATAAATGTTATAGTATTTTTTCTTCTTCACTGTAGATATTTAATTTTATATATTTTATTATCTTTATTTAAAAAAGTCAATAATTTTCAAAAAAAATATTGATAAAATCTTTTTTTTATGCTAATATATTAATTGTTGTAATTAAATAATTGATAGGGGTATAGTGTTAATGGTAGCACATCGGTCTCCAAAACCGCCTGTGTGGGTTCGAATCCTACTACCCCTGCCACAAATGGAAACCAGACTGTGCAACAGTTTTATGGTTTCTATTTTTTTATTATATAGGAAACAATATGAAACTTTTTAAGTTACTTGTGCTCAAAGTAAAAATAAATTGCGGGCAAAAGTAAATATTTCGTATATTATCACCTCTATTTGTAAATACTAATATAATATATTAGTATTTTGTATTGACATTGTATTTACTATGTGTTACAATTTATGTATAAAGATATTGGAGGTGTCTAGCAATGGCTAAAACAGATATGTTAAATATAAGAATTGAACCCGAGTTAAAAAAACAAGTTGAATCAACTTTAAATGATTTAGGAATGAATATTGCTGAAGCAGTCACCATTTTTTTGAAACAAGTGGTTTTGACTGACAGTATCCCTTTTATGATAAGAAAACCTAAACTAAATGCAGAAACAATAAAAACTATGGAAGAAGCCAAAAAAGGTATAAACTTAAGTAGAGAGTATACAAATCTAAACGAAATGTGGGAAGATTTAGAGAAAGAAGAGTGATAAATGTTAATTGTAAGATATACAAATCTATTTAAAAAAGACTATAAGTTAGCACAAAAACGTGGTTTAGATATGAACTTATTGCATCAGGTTGTAGAAATGTTAGCAAATAATATTTCTTTACCGAGTAAATATAAAGATCACTATTTGCTCGGTAATTACCAACGGATATCGAGAATGTCATATACAACCTAATTGGCTTTTAATATATTCCATAGATAAAGAAAATTTAATATTAACTGCGTTTAGAACTGGTTCTCATTCTGATTTATTTAATAAATAATATACTATTTTAATTTCAAAATTTATTTAATTCTTTAATTTACTTTATTTTATCTATTTTTTGATACAACACTTATACAGTTTTGTCAAATTTATTTTAAGAGGTGATTTTTATTTTCCAAAACATAAAATCTTTTACATACATACTAATTTTTTTAATTTTATTCATTACCATCTTTTTTACCCCTGTGATAAGTTCAAATGGTGTTTATTATGAAAATAATTTAGATTCTGAAATTATTTCCATTAATCCAGATGGTTTTGTTTGGCCTATACCTGGATATACAAGAATTAGTTCTTATTTTGGTAAAAGAGTTTCTCCAACATCTGGTGCCTCTTCTTCTCATTCTGGCATTGATATTCCTGCTCCTGAAGGAACAAAATTAATTGCAGTCGCCGATGGTGAGATTACGTTTACACAGTTTTTAGGCGCTGGTGGATATACCATAACCCTTTCTTTTGGTAATTACAAAGTTACCTATTGTCATTGTTCTCCCAATTATATTGTAAAAGTGGGAGATAAAGTAAAACAAGGACAAGTGATTGGTTATGTAGGACCGAAATATGTTTATGGTGTAAAAGGTAACCAATATTCTGATTCTTCTGGTAAACCTACAAATGGTGCTACAACCGGCACACATCTTCATTTCGGTATTCGAATAGATGGTAATTATCAAAATCCTTTAAATTTTTTCTAATCTTTTGTTTTTCGCTTTCACTTCTATTCTATTTCTTTTTTTACCGATGCTAACAATATTATCCACTGTTACAATTCACAGCTTAAAGTTATTATATATCAACATTCTTATTAGTATTCGTTTGTTAACTGTAAATTGTAACTATCCACTAATTAAGATTTGGTAATTATAATATCTTCTTACACCATCACATAAAAAACTGATTTTATAATTCACATAACTTCCAACAGTTACATCATCTGTGGCAGTAAACCTAATTTCTGCTGCTAATGTTACACTATTCCCATTTGTTACTATTGTAGTAGATAATAAGTCATTTACATTTGTACTTGTCGGATTGATTCTATTACTTGGATCATACTCTTCTACTTGGATTTCTGCATCTGTAAATGTATTTCCAGAATTATTTTGTATTGTCATTGAAAAAGTAACTGTTATCGTTTGCGTTAGCCAAGTCTTATCACCGTTAGTAATTCTTGTTACAACTGTATTTCCATCAATGGTATCACTTTCAAATCTAAATACACTAACTCCAAACAATCCTCCCGTTAAATTCGTATTGGTCGTCAATCTATCATTACTTGGCCTTACAATATCTACAGGTAATTCAGGCTCTACATATTCTCCTGTAACTGTCCCATTAATATATAAATTTTTTTGCCATAAAGAATAAGAGGTAGACATTAATACAATAATAACCAACAAAATCAAACATATATAACTAACTTTTATCGTTGTCTTTTTTCTCTTTATTTTGTATTTCATTGTCCACCTCCTTTATGCAAGCATTTCTATATCTTTTTTACCTTTCACTTTACATATCTGAATGTTTAACATCTTATTCTAAACAAGTACAAAGGCATTATTGCAACTTGGTACTTATCTATTTGAAGAATATATATATCACCCCTTCAAAATATATCTATACGTTGTTCCACCTGTCATAACACTAAACCAAGCCTCTTGTTTTTCAGTATCAAAATAATATAAAATTGGTTTGAATAGTTCTTCTGAAACCTTAAATATCTCACCAAAATCCTTAACATATACAACATTTTCTGGTAAATCATGTGGTTTTGTACTAATTTGAACAATTTTATCTTGACAGATTTTTAGTATTCTATTTAATTCTTGTCTAAATTCATTCTTAACTCTATTAGTAGCTTGTGCTTTCATTAGATATCTCAACACACCAATTGATATGATAATTAGTATCACATCTAATACCATAACTACTATGTTTCTTGCACCATTTACTGGATATTCATCAGATATAAATTGTTTATCTTCCTTATTGTTTTCTCCTGTAATTTTGGTCGTTTTTTCACCTAAATCAATTTGTATAGTTGGTTCATAACTTACATCTATCGGATTTTCTTCTATACTTGTTTGCACTTTTATCTTTAATACCACTGTATATTTAGCAGATATCGACATTCCTAATTCTTGTTCAAATTCTTCTAATAAGATGTTTTTATCTTTTAAATCTAGATGCAATGTTTCATTAATATTGATTGTATTTCCTAAAATTTCTTTGGTTTGTTCTTCTAAAATGGTTTCTTCTTCATCGATTATCTTTTGTTCTTCCCCATCTCTTGTATAAACTGCCTGTAATTTTCCAAGTACAGAATACGTATATGTTAAGCTAGATTCCTTATCTGCTTCATATTCATAGTTTAATGTTAAATCTGTTGTGTCTATTAAATCTGTAACATAAACGATAGATTTATCCCTTTCCTCATCTTGTTTGATATATGGATTATCCATTAAATTTACATCATAATCATAATTAAATTTGTTTG
The DNA here is from genome assembly GCA_963929465.1 of Bacillota bacterium. Taxonomy (GTDB): domain Bacteria; phylum Bacillota; class Clostridia; order TANB77; family CAG-508; genus CAG-269. Next base: position 22,003 of record CAWVJG010000031.1, on the reverse strand, counting down.
TATAATTATATATTTCTCTTGTTCTTGTTTTTATGTTTTCATTAGATATATTTTTCATAAGGCTAAGAAAAGAGGTAACTAAAAGAACAATCGAAATAATAGTGCCAATATATTTAGTCGATTTACGTATTCTGTTTTTTTGTTTTGTTCTCATATTTACCTCCTTTCTCCTTTGTCTTTTTTATTTACGTTTCTAGGAATGTTTTGTAAAAAAAGATAATTTATTTTACCATTTGGGTTGAATCGCTTTTCCTATTCAATCAAAACAACATTATGTTTCATTACCTGTTTCCACTTCTATCATCTGTTCATTTTCTTCAATAATATGCAACCAAATAGCAGGATAGCCCAAATACCTGATTTTAAAAACAACTTTTCCAATCAGTTGGTCCTCTCGAACTTCATCTGCATCTGGAGAATTGTTGTCATCTCCTTTTGTTACAAAACAATATTCTCCTTTTCTTTGTATTTTTTCTACCACTCTATGAATGACTGTATACCCTTCCATTTGATATTCAATAATATCACCTACATTCACATCATTTACATTACATTTTTGTATAATTGCTACATCTCCTATATGTAGCTCTGGTTCCATACTTCCTGACGCAATAGCAACTGGTTTTATTGGAAATATTCCTATGGCAAACCATATGGCTAAAATAATTGCTAGCACAAATGGAATCATATTTCTTGGATTAGAATTCATGATGTTTTTTCGATTTCTTAATATATTTAATTTGTTTTTTACAAATCGTATATATAAAAATAATATGACCGGTATTGTGATATCTATAATTGCTGTCATAACCCATGGTGCATTTGGTAATATTGGTGATATCCAAAAATATAAATTTGTAATCAATTGATATATTATTGAAGCCATATAATTTCCATTTATCGCAATGTATGAGAATAATACATTTTTAGCTATATTAGGCATGACTGTTTGTATTGCATATTTTACAACAGAAAATACTGTTATATTTGTACCTATAAATCTAGTCATTTCTATATCTATTATCACATATATAACAGTAATGATCATTGCAATTTTATTTTTATCTTTTTCATATACATTATTAATTAATTTGTATCTCACATATTCCTTTGCTATTAGTATTGTCCCAAATATCCACAAATTATGCAGTAAACCAATTGGTGTTGCATTATATGGATTTTTTCCAAAGGTAACAAATAATCCAGATAACATATATACTATAATAAATACTAATGTTGCAATGATTGTATATTCCATAATTGGCTTTTTTAATTTTCTGTTTTCTATGTTTTTACCTAATGCATAATACAATAAAGTGGAAAGCCCTATCCAAAAAATTGGATTGATTATATATAAATATATGACATTGATATCTCTTACAAGCTTTATACTACCTAAGAGTCCAAATAAGAGTATCATAATCATAATAACAATTGTTGCATTTTTTGATTTTTGCATAATTTCCCTCTTTACATGATATTGCTGTAGAGTAAATTAGGATATTGAATTGTCCCAGAAAAATTTCATTTTCATTTTTCTTGTTAGCAAATCTCTATGCTTCTTGAGAACTTAAGAAAATGGTATAATATCCAAATGATAAGTTCTCAGGAAGCGGCATTTTTTACTATTAAGCATCTGTATGACTTGGTGTTAAATTCACTTCTGTTGTATTTTGTGTGTAATCATATGTAATGGTAAATGTTTGTTCACCTAAATCTGTTGCTGTAGAATCTGCTTTCCATTTAATAGCAAATTGTGCTGTACAAGTTCCCCCAGCTGGTAAATTTTCATCTGCAACTGGTGCAGCTTGTGTAATTTCTATATCTTGAGATTTTGGTCCATCAATATGGATGTTTTCTAATTTAGCTGGTGTATTACCATTATTGACAACAACTGCTTCTAAGATGACACCATCGCCTGGATAGGCTAGATTTATCTTTGCTGTAATAGTTTCACTATTACTTCCCCCAATGGTTGCTGTACCATGACTCGAATCAGTGTCCCCTTCTGCATTTTTTAAAGTTGCACTTTGAAATTTCACATCCCATGTTCCTGTTCCTGTGGCTGTACCATTAATTGTTAATGTTGAACTAAAGGCTGCATAACCTATAGCTAAAGCTAATAGTAGCACTATTAATACAATAATTACATGACTTTTTTTTGTTTTTCTCATTGCAAATTCCTCCTACTTTATTCTCTATTATATTTTACAATATTTCTTCCTTATATTCTATTTCAATCTCTTGTCATTTTTATGACAGTTTTGTTACATTGTGTATATTTTTGTCATCTGATTGTTATGTGTTTGTAATGGTTTTTGATTTTTTTTATGTTATACTGTATATATATAAATTTGATAAAAGGGTGATTTTGTCTATGAATACCGTAACCTCTTATAATCTTGATTTTTTAAATAATTATTTCACTTCCAATGAATTTGCTTTTATTAATAATTTAAATTTAGAAAATCAAAAATTAGATGAAATTGTTTCCAAAGAAACAAAAACTAGAGATATTATTGTTAACTTTATTAATAACTTACATAATTCCATCTCTGATATACATAATGATGAAACCCATTCTGATTTTTTAGCATTGCTTTCAGAAGTTCAAGAAATCTTTGAAAGAATTAATAAGAATATAAGTATTATACAAGATTTAAAGCATGATTCTTCTCATATTTTAAATGAGATTGTGGAATTACTCATTCAAGTTGAAGAAAATCCAGGTAACGAAGAAGTATATTCTAACCAAATTCAAAACTTAAAAAATGAGATTAATACATTTTCTACAAAAACTGAAGATGTTAAATCAAAAATTTTATTAAATGATATTAAAATAGATACTTTTTTTCAAAAGAATATTGTTAAAAAATATCTAGCAAGCTTTGACACAGAAATAAAACTTAATCATTATAAAAATGTTGTAAATAAAACGACACCCTCAGAAAATGAGCATCTATCTGTTAATACAGATATTACATCTTCTGATAATACTTTAGAATCTGATACAATTCCTTTATCAAATTCTACAGAATCTACTGTTGCCAATATATCTGAAAATTTTGAAGAGAATCATACTTTACGCGTATCTGAGAAAAACAAAAAAGTATTTCTTCCTTATACAAAGCAAGAAATTGCTTTATATTTGGAACAATATCCACATTCTTATACTTCTTTTGAGGATGTCGTTAATAAAGAATTTGTTTTATCTTTAGACTATTACATGAAACATCCTGTTGTTGCAAGATTTAGAGAAGCATATTCTTTAATTCGAGATAGAGAGTCAAAATCTGTAATTGATGCATTTAAATTTGCTATTGAGATGATGTTTCGTTATGAATTAAATCCAGTTATTATTGCTGCTTGTAAAACTCAAGAGCAATTAGAGCATTATTTATCTTGTTTAGAAAAAAACACATTAGATGATTTTACTGATTTTAATATTAAATTTGAAATAAGTCCTTTAGCATAAATTAAAAAATTGTAGGTTTTATTATTGTAAAAACCTACAATTTTTTATTTACATATCATCATCATTATTTTCTTCTTTTTTATCTTCATTTTGAGTTGATTGTTTTTTATCCTTTTGTTCTTCTTGTTCATCATCACAACCATGACAACCTGAACAACTTCCATTACATTCTGAATCTTCTTCTACATCTCCTGACCAATCTAATTCTATAATATTATTACAAACTGGACATTCCACTTCTGTTTTATCTTCATCCACATCTATCACAAATTGATTATCACAATATGGACAAATAATTTCAAAATCAAAACCTTCATCAGAATATATATCTTTTTCAATATTATCAATAATTTGTTGCATTTTGTTCATTTTATCATCGATTTCTTTTTGTTTTTGTTCTATTTCATTCATTTTCTGTGTCTTATAATCTACAAGCATATCCATTTCATCAATCACTTTATCAACAAACATTGAAAATCTTACTTTAACATATTCCAAATCTTCTTTGTTTTTTAAATTCTTTTCAATATCTTCTAAAAAATTATTATATTCTTCTCTTAGTTTAGCCATTCAGATTCACCTTTCTATACTCTTTCCATATATTCGCCTGTTCTAGTATCTATTCTTAAGATATCTCCAATTTCAACAAATAATGGTACTTGAATTTCTAAACCTGTTTCTAATTTTGCTGGTTTTCCTGATGTTGTTGTTGTGTTTCCACTAAATCCAGGTTCAGTATATGTAACTTCTAGTTCAACAAATATTGGTGGTTCTACCGCAAATACATTTCCTTTATATGAAAGAATTGTAACTTCCATATTTTCTTTTAAATATTTTAAGCAATCACCAATTTGTTCTTCATTTAATGGTATTTGGTCATATGTTTCATTATCCATGAAATAATATAACCCACCATCGTTATATAAATATTGCATTGTTTTCTTTTCTATTTGTGCAGCTGGGAATTTATCTCCTGGGTTAAATGTTTTTTCTAATGTTGCACCTGTGATAACATTTTTTAATTTTGTTCTGACAAATGCAGACCCCTTTCCTGGTTTTACATGTTGGAACTCTACAATTCTATATACATTTCCATCCATTTCAAAAGTTGTTCCATTTCTAAAATCTCCTGCTGAATATACTGATGCCATTTTCATTTCTCCTTTCATTTTTCAAATACTATTACAAAACTTTATATATTTTACTACACTTTTTAATAAAAATCAAGGGATTTATTGATTTTAAGCCAGTTTGCTTTTTTATTAGTTCAGGCCAAAATGCTGGAAAGGTTACATATATATTATTCTGAAATACCGCGTAAGCGACCAAACGAGCAGGAGCGAGTGCGATTGGAGCAACCTTCACACGTTGAAAAAATTTTTAGATAGGATTAAATTTATTTAAGACTAGATAAAAATTTTCTTTCAACATTAGTGGTTGCTTTCGCACTAGGTATGAAAAATAATATATATGTAACCTTTCCAGCATTTTGGTCTGAACTGTAACTTTTATTATATAATTTGATTTCGTTATGCATGCTTTCCTTATATTACAATATAATTTTTCTCAGAATTGGTTAAATTTATACAACCAAATTTTGTAATTTGTACTGTATCTTCAATTCTAACTCCAAATTTTCCTGGAATATAAATTCCTGGTTCATTTGTCACCACCATATTTTCTTTTAATAGAGTATCTGATTTATAACTAATATATGGTGCTTCATGAATTTCCATACCTACTCCGTGACCTAAACTATGAATTAAATCATATCCATTTAACTTAAAATCATTTTCTACCATTTTTGTCAATAACCTTGTACTTGCTCCATCTTTAAAATCTTCCGCTGTTTGTGTTTGATTTTTTAAAACCAAATCATAAACTGGTTTTACATATTCTGGGACTTCTCCTACAAAAAAGGTTCTAGTCATATCTGAACAATATCCATTTACTTTACATCCCATATCAATTGTTATAATATCAACATTCTGTATTTTTCTATCTGTTGGAATAGCATGTGGTTTTGAAGTATTTTCTCCAGATGCCACAATGGTATCAAAAGATAAGCCATCTGTTCTTTGTTTATAATATTCCTCAATTTCATTTGCAATTTGTTTTTCAGTCATACCTGGTTTGATATAATCTAATATATATGAAAAACAATTATCTGTAATTTCACATGCTTTTCTGATACTACTAATTTCTTCTTCATCTTTTATCATTCTTTGTTTTTCTATGATATGTTCTGTTTCTACTAAACTATTAATTTTATATCTTCTCATATATTCTTTATATTGTGCATATGTAACATAATGTTCTTCAAATCCGACATTCTCACAAAACATAAAGAAATTTTCGTAATCTTCTTTTGATACATCATTCATATCATAGACGATAATTTCATCATACAATGTTAATATACTATGAACATGCTCTATATATCTTGCATCTGTTATATAAATATTTTCTTTTCTAGTTAATAATAATATTCCTTCTGCATCTATATTTGTCAAATATTTTATATTTATTGGATTGGATATAATTAAACCTTGTAAATCTAAACTAGACATTTTATTTCTTAACCATTGTAATTTAGGATTCATTGTATCATCCCCTCTTATTCTATATTTTATAATATCGTTTTTATCTTCTAGGAAATATAATTTTTTAGAAGATAAAAATATTTCAAGACAAATCTTGCTTTCCAAAAACTTTTCTCTATATGTTATTAGTTAATCATTTAATGTCCCAAACAGAAACGTCCCCAATTGGACATTTTAGTTATACATTCCTAGTGTAAATATTTTCATTAATACAAATTTTATTGTTTCAAATGGTATATACATGCTAATAAATGTTGCTATTACGATAAATGGTCCAAATGGTATATATTCATCTGTTTTCTTTACTTTTGTAATTAACAATCCTATACTCAAAATCGCTCCTATTAAGAATGATATTAATGTAATGACTACAATATTGGACAATCCAAAATATAGTCCTAATGCACCCATTAATTTAACATCACCAAATCCCATTGCTTCTTTCCCATAAAATAGCCCACCTACTAATGTGATTAATAAGAAAATTCCAGCACCTGCTAACATTCCTAATAACATATTTAACGTAATGGCTACATCAGATAATCCATATATAAAAGCAAATATTAATCCAACTTCAAATATTGTAAGATTTAATCTATTGGGGATAATTTGGGATTTATAATCTATCACAAAGGCGGATAATAACATTGGCGTTAAAATCAAGAATTTTATTAAATCTAAGTTAGCAATCAATGTATCTTTTATTCCTAATGTATAAACCAGTGTTACATAAATTACTGATGTTAATAACATCAGTATATAGTTTGGTTTAAATTCTCTTTTATATTCTTTAAATATATCTAATGATAAAAACTTTTTATATTCTGGTAATCGTTTATTTGCCCAATCAACTAATTGTCCTACAAATAAGCCTAATATTGCAACAACTAAGTAATATCCTATATGTACATCATTATAATACATTCTATTCTCCTTTTTATTCCTTTTCCCTACATTTCATATTGTCATCTTATTTTTTCATTTGCTTGTTTTCATTGTATTGCATTTTATTTCATACTTGTTTGTTCTGATTTTATTTTATTTTTAATTTTATTCTCTATTGGTCTTTTCCATGCAGTATACCAAAAATCTTTTTCTTGTATTGGCTCTACTAATATTGTATACATATTGCATCTATTTCCACCAATCACATCTGTAAATATTTGGTCCCCTACAATCGCTATATTTTCATTTTTTTCACCTAATACTTTTTGTGCTTTTTTAAACCCTCTTTTCAATGGTTTCATCGAAAAAAGCTGATATGGTATCTCTATTTCTTTGACGATATTTTCAATTTTTTCTTTATCATTTGTATTGGATAATATGTACAATTTCACACCTTGACCTTTTAATTCCTTCGCCCATTTTATAACACTTTCTGTCATTTTTTTTGTGTGGTCTACTAGTGTATTATCTACATCCAATAATAATGCTTTGATTTTATTTTTATTTAAAAATTCTACATCGATATCTTCTACTCTTTTAAAATATGCATCTGGATATATATTCATACTTTTCCTCCATTATATGTATATATTATCAATTCATAATTTTTTTGTCAAGGGACCCATTGGGACCAGGTCCGTTTGGCCCCATTTGGCCCCTCAAACTTTTACTAAATGAAAATTTAATGCATCTGCACTAACTAACTTGAAATGAATTCCAAAATGTTCTCCCTCTACTGCTTCTTTTATAGCTATACTATGTAAATGTCCATAATAGCATCTCTTTATATCATATTTTTTTAACATTCTAATAAATTCATTCATTTCATTGTTTTGCATATTTTGATTGATGATTGGTGGATAATGTAAAAATGCAATCATTTCCTTATCTTCTCCATAATTTTCTATACCATTTTTTATAGATAATTCCAATCTTGCTACTTCTCTTTGAATCATTTTTTTTCTTTCATCATCTTCACCAAATGACCAACCTCTTGTTCCTACAATGATTTTATTTTCATATTCATACGCATTATTATATATAAAATCAATATTCTCAAAATTATTTTCTTTTATATAATTTCTCATGCTATTTACTGTAGACCACCAATAATCATGATTTCCTTTTAATAATAGTTTTTTACCTGGTAAAGAATTTAGATATTCAAAATCCTTGTATGTATCTTTTAAATACATTGACCATGAGAAATCTCCTGGTAAAACTACTAAATCATTTTCTTCTACCAAGCTTATCCAGTTTTCTTTTACTTTTTCTTCATATCCTTCCCAATTTTCTCCAAAGACACTCATTGGTTTATCTTCATTAAAGGATAAATGAAGGTCTCCGATTGTATATATTGCCATTTATTTTCTCCATTTCTTATAATACCTGTTACTTTATAGAAAAATCTACTTTTTTTAAATTTTATTCATTTCTCATTCACACTAAAATAAAAGTAACATTCCTATAGTTTTAAATTTGGTATTGCATTTAAATCTAATGTATCTCTTTTTCCTTGTATATAATTATAATATCCAGCTGATGCAATCATGGCTGCATTGTCTGTACATAATTTTAGGTCTGGCATATATATTTCCATGCCTTTTTGTTTTAAATCCATAAAAGCTTTTCTTATATAACTATTTGCTGATACTCCACCTGCTAATGCAATTGTTTTCATTCCTGTTAATTTCATTGCTTTTTTTACATTTTCGATTAATATTTCTGTCACTGTTTTTTCAAAACTTGCACATAAATCTGCTTTATTAATTTCTGGATTTTTATGATGTAAATTAATCACTGCTGTTTTGATTCCACTAAAACTAAAATCCATATTTTCGAAATGTGTTTTTGGTAAATCTATGGTTGGTTTTCCTTCTTGTGCTAATTTATCTACCTTAGGTCCTCCTGGATACCCTAACCCTACTACTCTTGCTACTTTATCAAATGCTTCTCCAATAGCATCATCTCTTGTCTTGCCTAAAACTTCAAATTCTGTATAATCCTTTACATGTATGATTTGTGTATTACCACCTGACATCATTACACATAAAAATGGTGGCTCTAGTTCTTTATATGTAATATAATTTGCTGCAATGTGTCCTTGGATATGATTTACTCCTACCAGTGGCTTATTGATTGCAAAACTCAATGCTTTCGCATAGGATAATCCTACTAATAAAGCACCAACAAGTCCTGGGCCATATGTAGGTGTAACGGTATCTATTTGTTCTAAAGTCATTTTTGCTTCTTCTAATGCTTTTTTGGTTACTCTAGAAATGGCTTCAATATGATTTCTAGAAGCTATTTCTGGTACGACGCCTCCATATTTTTCATGAATTGGTATTTGTGTATCAATTACATTAGATAATATTTCTCTACCATTTTTTACGATTGCTACTGATGTTTCATCACAGCTTGATTCAATTCCTAATGTATAAATATCTTCCATTTTTCCTCCATATATTATATTTATTCTTTCATATATTTTTATTCATTTTTATCTCATATTTAATTTATGTTTTTCTCTTATATTTTCGTGCTAATTATATCATTTTTATATAAATAAGTAAAGCTTGCTAAAACCCTTATTTTCAGTTGCTAAAACCCTTATTTTCAGTTAAATCTTGTTTCATGAAAATCTTTTTTCTTTATTCTTTTAACAAAAAGGAAGATTGCTAGCTTCGATTTCTAGCAATCTTATTTATATTATTGTTCTCAGTAATTTTAATATTTATAATCCCCATATTGCAGCTGCTAGATTAGATATCCAACCACTTACTGCCTGAATTCCTGGAGAAATAATATATGATGTTAATCCTGTTATCCATAATACAACAAACACAATGTAAAAGATTTGTTCATTATTGACGAAAAATTCCTTTGCCTTATATGGTAAAAATGGCATAATCACTTTAGATCCATCTAATGGTGGTAATGGAATTAAGTTAAATAATCCTAATCCCACATTGATTGATACTGTTGCACCAATTAGACTCATAATAATTCCACCCATTGTAGACAATAAAAATGAAGCACTTGCAAATTTATAGATTCCATAATATATAATTGCAAATAAAATGGCAAGTAAAAAGTTCATAACTGGTCCTGCAATAGAAACAAGCGCTTCTCCTTTTTCCATAGACATTTTCCTTGTATAATTTCTTGGATTTACATGAACTGGTTTTCCCCAACCAAATCCTGCAAATAACAATAATACAGTTCCAATCGGGTCTAAATGGTCAAATGGATTTAAACTAAGTCTCCCTTCTCTTCTTGCTGTATCATCTCCCAATCTATCTGCTACAAATGCATGAGCAAATTCATGGAATGTGATTGCAATCAACACTCCTGGTACGCTAATTAATAATGAAAATAACATTCCAGGATTGCTTACATATTGTACAACCATAGATAATACCATGATTCCTAATATAATATAAATAACTCTTTTATCAAATGAAAAATTAAACATATTTACTCCTATCTTCCCCTTTTGAATTTACTTAATCAGTTTCTTCTAATCATTACCTATTTTTCAGATCTTGCTTCTCCATTCTAGTATAATTTCAGATACATCATTTCATAGCTCCTAGTAGTTTTAGTCTATCTTTCTTCTTCTGGTTGTTCTTGTAATTTATACAGCTCTTTTAAAAGCTTGCCATTTATATCCTCTTCACTTTCTACACTTGGTATTCTTAAATGCATAAAACTATCTGCGTCTCCTGGATAACTGAATATATTACCATCTGGATAATGGTGAAGTAACCTTCTAAAAGTGAGTAACAATCTTTCTGTCTTTATTTCGCTAATCAAATCCTCTTTTTTATATGCTCTTTCAAAATGATATTTTGCTCTTTTATATACTTCCGGATATTTTTCTCTCTTCTCGTCAGTCCATTCCTTTTCAAACGTTGACAAGATTTGTGGATTTCTTCTAATATGATACTCATAATCAAGGACATATAAACTCGGAACTTCGATTTCGTTGATACCTTCTTTATGTAACATATTTATAAAAATACTTAATGACAATAGCATCTTTGGCTCGACCTTATATGTATCTTCCTCTGGTACTCCTGCATTCACTCTATATTTTGCTCTTTCTACTTTTTTACCCAAATTGTTTTTTTCATAACTATCAGTTTTATCTTGTATTGATCCAATAGAACATATTTTATTTCCATTTTTTTCGAAAATCCCATATCTTATCACAGGAAGTGTATAATGAGGTCTATCAAATAGCTCTTTATTATCATAATAATTTTTATCATAAATTGTGATTTCAATTTCTCTTGAATTCTCGTCCCAGGTTCTTGCTATACCATTTTTTACGCAAAGTATATGGTTATCTAAAAAAGACATGCTCCCTAAACAAGTTTCTTCATCATATTTTTCAAAAGTGTTATCGTTTATCATCTCTACTTGTTTTCTTAAAAATTCTTCTGGATGATTAAAATCATCTGGCGTCGCTCTTAACCAAATTTGCTCAAAACAATTATTTTTTTCATACACTTGAAACCCAGACATTCCAGTTCTTAAGAAAAACAACTCAATATCCTTTTCATAAAACTGCCTTAATAATTCAAAAAATTTTCTATAATTATTTACTATCATTACAGGAAGTTTTGCATTTTCATTTTTTTGTTTTAGTGTTTGCAATATTTTTTGTGATTCTTTTTGGTAAAAATCATATTTTTGACTATAATCATTTAAAACTTCTTCTACAAAAGCAATTGCTTCCTCTTCCATAAATGCAAATCTAAAATTAGGTAATTCTTTACTAAATAATATTTTATACAATGTTTCTGTAATAAATTCTCTTGATACATTTTCAAAAGTTGGTAACAAACTTTCTGCTACTGTCCCTTTGTATGATTTCATACTTACTCCTTTTTTTCTTTTAATAGATATATTTACCATACCGCTTTATTATATCATATTATAAAAAAACTTCAATGATTTATAGTAAAATCTTCCAGTTCTTCATCAATTATTATATAAAAAAGAAAAAATTTCTTTAAAAAGTAGTTTTGTTCAAGAATTTTGCTGTTAATGTTGCTAATATTTCTTATATGAAACAAGCATTGACTTTTATGATTATATATTTTAATATATGATTAAGAAAAGCTTTTTTTGTAAAATAATGATGAAAGGAGAAAAAATATATGAAAAAATATATTAATTTAGCATTTCTATATGCAATCCTTGCAATGATTGGAGGAATTTTTTATCGCGAATTTACTAAATTCAATAATTTTACTGGGGAAACTTCTCTTGCTGTTGTGCACTTACATCTATTTGTATTAGGAACTGTTGTGTTTCTATTAATTGCTATTTTTATCCATATTACAGATTTAGGTAAACAAAAAACTTTTAACTATTTTTTTAAACTTTATAATATTGGACTACCTTTTATGACTATCATGTTTTTAGTAAGAGGGATTACACAAATACTTGCCATTGTTCTTTCAAACAGCGCTTCTCACGCAATTTCAGGAATAGCAGGAATATCACATATCATTATGGGGATTGCCATAGTATTATTGTTTATCTCATTACGAAAAAGTATTTCGACAAATCATTAATTTAAAGACCATCTCTAAAAAGCATTTACAATTTTAGAGATGGTCTTTTGGAAACTATTTCACCAGTTCTTCCGGTCTTGGAAAATGTGGTGGCAACTTTCCGCCGTTTTCTAGTTTATATTCTAGAATCTTTGCCGCTATTGTTGCCAATTCTCCGTCTTCTGTTATTTTCATTCCTGTTACTGTCTCCATCACCTTAATATATTGAGGTAATGTCAACCGTTTCACTTCTTTGTTAATTTCTGTTGCTTTTGCCATAAAATAGCCTCCTTCAAATTTTATTTATAACTATATTACAACATATTAGTTCAAATCTGTCAAAATGACTATAGCACTGATAAACCATTTCAAATATGGTTAATTTATTGGTTTCATTGTTGGGAAAAACAATACATCTCTTATAGAAGCAGAGTCTGTTAATAACATAATTAGTCTATCTAATCCGATTCCCATTCCTCCTGTTGGTGGTAATCCGATTTCTAGTGCATTTACGAAATCTTCATCCATTCCTCCAGCTTCTTCATCACCTTTTTCTTTAGCTTCTACTTGTTTCAAAAATCTTTCATATTGATCAATTGGATCATTTAATTCTGAATAAGCATTTCCATATTCTCTACCACCAATAAATAATTCAAATCTTTCAACTAATCTTGGATCTTCTTTCTTTCTTTTTGTAAGTGGAGATACTTCTACTGGATAATCCATGATAAATGTTGGTTGTATTAATGTTTCTTCTACAAATGTTTCGAAAAATTCGTTTATAATATGACCTCTTGTATTTTTGATTTCTTCATATTCTACACCTTTTTCTTTTGCTATTGCTTGTGCTTCTTCATCAGTATTAATTGTATTAAAATCAACACCTGTTACTTCTTTTATAGCATCTATCATTGTTATTTTCTTCCATCCTGGAGTTAAATCTATTTCTTGTCCTTGATAACTAATTTTTGTTGTTCCTAATGCATTTTTTGCAACAGTTGAAATTAATTGTTCTGCTATATTCATCATATCATTATAGTCTTCATAAGCTGAGTAAAATTCCATATTTGTAAATTCTGGATTGTGTTTAATATCCATTCCTTCATTTCTAAAGTTCTTACCAATTTCAAATACCTTGTCAAATCCACCTACAATTAATCTTTTTAAATTTAATTCTGGTGCAATTCTTAAATACATTTGTAAATCCAATGTATTATGATGTGTGATAAATGGTCTTGCAGCATCACCAGTTGCTACTGTTGTAAGCATTGGTGTTTCTACTTCCATATATCCTTGTTCATCCATAAATTTTCTGATTTCTTTTATAATTTTGCTTCTTAAGATAAATGTTTCTTTTACTTCTGGATTCATGATTAAATCAACATATCTTTGACGATATCTTAAATCCATATCTTTTAATCCATGGAATTTTTCTGGTAATGGTCTTAAAGATTTTGTAAGTAATGTCACTTCTTTTGCATGAACAGAGATTTCTTCTGTTCTTGTTTTAAATACAAAACCAGTAATCCCAATAATATCTCCTATATCAAATGTTTTAAATGCTTTATAGCTTTCTTCTCCTAAATCGTTAATACTAATATAACTTTGAATTTTTTCATCACAATCTTGGATAGTACAAAATGATGCTTTTCCCATAATTCTTTTAGCAATAATTCTTCCAGCTACTGTTACATCTTTTTGTTCAAATTTATCATAATTTGCTTTGATTTCTCCTGCAGTATTAGTTCTATTGAATTTTGTAATTTCAAATGGATTTTTTCCTTGTTCTTGCAATTCTGCTAATTTGTCTCTTCTGATTTGCATTAAATGGTTTATATCTAATTCTTCTGTTTGATTTTCATTTGCTTTATTTTTGTTTTCTTGCATAAAAATCTCTCCTTTTTAATCTTGTTAACTTGTTACATTATATCCTAATTTTACCAAAAAGTAAAGAAAACTATTCTGAAAATTCAAAATAGTTTTATAATTTATCACTCTTATTTATTGCTGATTGCATTATATTCCACATTATATACTCCATCTGGTACTTGTTCTAAAGTATAATATCTTTTCTCACCATCATTAACGCCTTCTATACTTACAACACTTCTTTTTGCTATATTCACAAAAAACTCATATTCTATCTCTTCTAATCTTAAGGCTTGTATCGTTTCAGTATCATAATACATATATCCTGTTCTATCTGTAATTCCAGACTCATTTTCTGAAAAAATTTCTTCTAATCGATTTTCATCAAAGATCCCATCTGGATTTTTACCGATATTTTGTATATCTGTTCCAACATATTCTATTCCATTTACGATTACTGATTTTTCATTTGTATAACTATTATATAATTCATTTACCTTTTGTTGCATAATTTTCAATTCTGTTGTAAATTTAGTTAATCTTGCTGAACGTATCGTACCAATTCCACTATACACAGTAATTGATGCTAATATTAACAGTACAATAATCGTAATTACCAAACTAACTAAAGTAATACCAGAATTACTCTTTTTCATCCTTTGTCCTCCATTATCTTTTGGTTGAGGTTACTATCCACTGTTAAGCTTTAGTTGTTATAATTGCAGTAAGCACCAGGCTCACATCTTTGAATTTTCTGGCTGGGGTACTGTGATTCGAACACAGGAATGTCGGAGTCAGAGTCCGATGCCTTACCGCTTGGCGATACCCCAATATACATTTATATTATATAATCTTTCTTTCTCTTTTACAAGTATTTTTATAGATTTTATTACAATACTATGTAATATCAGTTACAGTTCAGAGCTAAATGCTGGAAAGGTTACATACAACACACAAGGTATGAAAAATAATATATATGTAACCTTTCCAGCATTTAGCTCTGAACTGTAACTAATATCCTTGCACATATATCAAAAAATCATACTCTCTAATTTTCTTTGCCTCTAAGGTATCTTGTTTATCCTGTTCTTCACTTATTTCATATTCCCATTTCCAATGCACAGGTATTGTTTTTTCTTCTTTTTTTAAAACTGTACCTGTTAAATCTTCTCCTAATTCTTCCAATGAATGATAACTTTTTTCTTTTTCTGATGTATAAAACTGTAAATTCGTTGGTTTTTCGCTTTTACTTTCAAACTCAATTTTATAATTTAAATCCTCGTTACTTGTCAACAAAATATCAAACCTGCCACTGGTTCCTGGCGCTATTTTTTCATATACCAATGTTTTATTATCTACTGTATCACTTAAATTCAATGCTTTTAATTTTTTATTTTGATATTGAATGTGAAAAGAAATCATTTTTATGCTTGTTCCTTTTTCTGTAAATTCTTCTGTAACATCTTTTTTACCATTTATTTTGCTTTCTGATTGATTTCTAGAATTTAAAAATTGAAAAAATAATAAATCTTCTTGTAAAAAATCATATTTTATAAAACTGATAAGACCTAAAATTATACACATGAAAATTATTATCATAATAATATATCGTTTTTTACTTTTTTTCACTCTTATCTCCTATATTTTTACTTGTTCTGAATGCACCTTTATTTGTATATCTTGCATAATATCTTCCATTATGTTTTTATTATCATCATAAGTTACTTTTAGTGTATAATTTTGTTGTTGTTCTATATTTCCACGAAACGTCATTTCTTTCGTTTTATTTTCTTTTAATTCTAATCTTTCATTTCCTTGATATAACTGATATTGAATAGATTCATCTAAATTTTCTTCTAATATTTCTATATAATATACTAAATCTACTTGTGAGACTTCTTTTTCTTGATTATAATTTTTTACAGTAAAATGGTATTCACCATTTTTATTATCTTCTGTAATAATGATTTCTGAATCTTTTTCCACCTCTAAAATCGGTTTAGCAATTTTAGTATTATTTTTTATATTGGTATTATATACTGCCTTACCAAGGCTTACTCCTGCAAAAAATGTAAATACTGTTATGATAATGAGTATCATCATCAATATTTCTGGTTTTTTTCCTTTATTTTTTCTTTGTTCCTTTTTTAAATTTCTTAGACCCAGCTTTTTTGGTTTCATCTTAAAATTAAAATTCAACGTTTTCTCCTCTCTATTTATTGTTCATTAAGAGGAGCTTGTCCTCTTAATGAATCACAAAGATTATTTACTTGCTAAATATTTTTATCATTTACTTTTCTTAATATTTATTCTTTGGTTCATACATATTTCTCTATAATTTATGTTTAGAGGCCTAGACTTTTATTTTTTAATTTTTGATTTCTAAATTTTGATATAAACATTTTTTTCTTTATCAATATTTTAATTTATACAATATCGTTCTAAATTTTCATATTCTTAATATTTTAATTTCCATATTTTCTAAATTATTGTGGCATCATTTGTACTCCTTTAACGTTGATATCAAATGTATAATTTTCTAATTGTTTTGCATTATTGGTATCAATTTGGTCATTCTGATCAATTTCATTCTCATTATTGCCAGTTTCATATTGCCACTCCCAGTTAATTGTAATTGTTCTTGTTTTATCTTCATCATTTGCATTTATGGTTCCTGTTAAATCTTTTTCTAAATCTTGGATAGTTGTATACTCTTCGTCTTCATAAATAAAAATTAAGTTTTGTGGTTTTTCACTTTCATTTAAGAACTGTACTACATATTCTACTCCTACTTCAGAACCTGTTGCATCTACAATAATATTAAAGCTACCACTAGTTCCTGGGGCTACTTTGTTATTTATTAATGTTTCATTATTATATGTAGATAGTAAGTTAACATTTTGTACCATATCTTCTTTTCCATTTACTTTAAATACCCAATTGGCAATCTCTGCCGTTCCTGTTCCTTTCACTTCTGCTAGATATTTTGAAAAAGCTTTACCACCAAAAAAAGATAATATAATGGCTAATAATATAGAAATAACGATTAAAATGGTTTTCTTTTTTTTCAAATAGGCATACCTCCTTTTTTATTTATTTTTTGTTTTTGGATATTTGATTGATAATCTTGAAATTAAAAATTAATAATAAAAAATTAATAATAAAAATTATAGAAAAAATGTAATTAAATTATAATTCCATATTTTGGAATTGTCAATAATTTTCTACAGTTTTCCCTTCCTTTTCATCGCAAAATTCGACAAATTATGCTTTCTTGACTTTTTTTACTTCTGACTATATAATATATACATTCATATTCAAATATTTTATTTTTTCAATTTTCAAATTCCCAAATACAATCATTTTATATAAGGAGGGATTTTTTGAATAAAAAAATTTTTATTATCTGCTTATTTTTCATTTTTCTTTTTGCATTTCCATTTTATTATCAATTTAGCTTTTCAAAATATATTTTTAATGATGCTTTCACAGTCGCCAAAATTCAAATTGATAAAAAACCAACAATAGAAATCCTGGGCATTTCCAATACCAATACAGGATATGAAAAATATGCAAATTCTACACATGTTGTAGCTTTTAGAGTTAAAATCACAGAAAAAAACATTGCAATCAATCATTTTAATCGCGATACAATACAAATTTTTATCAATAACTCTTTAGTTGTACCATCTATCAATATTTTTTTACTTTCTGACAATCAAGGAGAAATCATTTATGATGTTATGCTTTCAAAATTAACTGGCAATGGAAATTTAAGCATTGTATTTCCCGAAGGAATGATTGAAGATACTTTCGGTCAAAAAAATAGTTATCAAAAATTTGATACTGGCATTTTGATTGATAACATTGCTCCTACTACTACCACTAAAGAATTATCAATTGAAAATAATCAATCACAATATATTATTCAATCTAATGAAATTTTAAGGCCTGTAGATGGCTGGGATTTCTATCATACCAATTCTTCTTTGTCAAAAGTTTTTTCTTCTCCAATTCGTTATCCTATTACCATTACAGATTATGCTGGAAATTCATCTGAAATATTTGTTAATATACAGAATGCTACAAATATGATGTTATATTATGCTAATCATACTAGCGGATCTTTTATTGAAAACTTTGATAGTAATGGGCAAATTTCTGGTAAGCAAAACATTATTGACTCTTCTTCCAGCAAATCTGAAAGAATTCTCACTTGTTTAGATAGTAACATTACCAATCTTATATTGCAAGCTAGAATTTTTGATTATACCTATTGGGGTGAAAATACAACTGCTATCTGCCATAATTCTGAAATCAAGTATAGTTATGGATACAATCCTAGTCCCACTACTTGGTATGATGTTACTGGACCAAATGCTATACGTTTTATTGATAAAATTGCTTTACAATTAGGTGGCTATGGACATAATTCAGCTGGTAACTCTTGTCTAAATCAGACAAACCCTATTCCACAGGAAATCGCAGAACAAAATTTATATGGTCTTTCTGGAATTGCTTTTCAGTTAAAAAATTGTGAAGAATATTCCATTGTTTATCAAATCTATGTGCCTTCTATTGGTTGGCTAAAAGCTTCTTCTGATGGTGAAGAAACAACTTATGCTCACGATAAACCTTTTTCTGCTATTAGAATGAATATTGTTCCAAAATCTGAAAAACAACGTTTTATCAATTATTGGAATCGTGTCATTTATACAGATTATATCGAATAAGAACTTCGTTGTTTTTTGCTTGAATAGGAAAAACTCGATTTTTCCCATTCAACAAAAAGTATTGCCATAGATATTTGTTATCTATGGCTTTTATATTTTATTTCATCTTATCAGTTTTCCTTTGGGTTGTTGACTACTTAGAAGATATATTAACCCCTATAATTCCTCCCAGAATTCCGAAAATAATTCCTGTAATTATCATAATAACAGACTGCATTGTTAGAGAAAATTGCATACTAAATACACTAGAAAATAGATATAGTAAGATAATATATACTCCACCAATGATTCCTCCATTAATTAATCCATTCTTTTTTATTTTTATATTACTAAAACTACTTCCAATTAATATACTAAGTGCTGTGATAATAATAATAGTTGGATTGATAATATTTTCAGAAACATTTGAATAGGTTAATATAATTGCTAAAATGAGTAAAAAAATAAAAGTGATTATAAAGGCAATTCCTAACCCTTTTAATATATGGATTATGCTTTTATTGTTTTCATTCTCTAATTTTTCCATACGCCTCTTCATAATCTCCTTTCCTTTTAATTTGTAAAATATTGATTAACATCTTTTTGCCTTCACCATATCTGTTACAACTTTTTTCTTTTTAATGTATATTTCTAAAAAAAAGAAATAGAACTATCCTCCTATTTCCTTTTCTAAAATCTCTATAAATTTTTTGATAATATCTTCTCTACAAAATTCTTTACCAAACTCTTTTTTTAGTGATGTGGCAATATTCTCTGTTTCCTTTGAAAAATTATCTTCATTAACATTAAAACCTAAACTAATTAGTAGGTAATTAATCTTTTCTGATATTGTATTGATTCCAGTCAAAATACCACATATTTTTTTGTCATTTAGCATTAAATCATTCGGTTCTTTTATTGTTAACTGACACTTGTATAATTCTTGGATTGCTTTTTGCATACATTCTGCTATTTTTACAGTGAACCCCTCCAATCTACTGATTGCACACTGTGGTTTTAATATAATGGTCAAGGCAATATTCTTGCTTTCTCCTGTATACCATACTCTTCCTTTTGTTCCGATTCCATTTGTTTGCATTTCTGCGATTATGATTTTTCCATTATGTTTTTCTTGCATGGCTATTTCTTTTGCATATGTATGTGTAGAAAAAATCTCTTTAAAATATTCTATTTCTTTTCCTAGATATTTTGTATTTGCATTTTTTATGCTTTCTAAGTTCATATTTTGTTCTCCCATGTGTTTATTTTTAATCTTTATGTCATCATATGCCAGTTTTATTTTACATTCTAAATTTCATAGTCAATTGCTTGTCTATCTATTCTTATAGATTTACACAAATTTGATACTTTAACATGTTCTGGATGATTTTTATATGTTTCTAAATCTTTCATGGTCTCAAATTCAGAAATTAATATAGCATCATATTCATTTTTTGGATTGATATTTACACCTGTTTCCATATTTTTAATTTCTGGAATTATATTTTTTAGACGATTTAGTCCGTCTAAAAATTCTTTCATTTTTTCTTCTTCATTTTCTTTAAATTTCCACATAACAATATGTTTTATCATGTTTTTTTCCTCCTTTTTTATTAAAATTTATTGCATATCCTCTTTCCCAAAAGTTGTTTTGATTATAACATTGTTTCTTTGATTTGTCCACAAATGATAAGGGCCTATTTTTAGGCTATGAAAGAAATGATAAGGGCCTATTTTTAGGCAAATTTTAAAATTTATCATTTCTATGTTTTGGAAAAATTAAGAATCATTTGACTTTTGCCAATTTATATGCTAATATATAGTTAGCTTAAGCAAATGCATTCTTAGTTCGGAAAATGTCATTTGGTATCAAGTATGTGTATCTGTAACTGCACATACTTTTTTTGTGTAATAAAAAACAAGGTAGACTGTAACCTCTACCTTGTTTCGGCTATGTACTGTACAACTAGCCCTCATTCTTTTTCTTCTTTTGCTTTCATAGTTTCTTCTTTTTGTTGTAAAAGCATTTCTACTAATCGCAAAATTAGTTCAGAATTTGTCATTGGTATCCCCCCTCTCTACCTTTAAGTGAAAGGTTGGCAACATTTTACAATATTTTCCTTCAAATTACAAGCTATATTCTATTTTATTTGTTTTTTATACTATTAATGTAAATTAAAAAAGTAAATTCTATTCAAATAAAAGTAAATAGTTTTTAATTGTACTTTAATATATATTGTAAGATTAAAAGAAAGTTGTATAATAGTAAGTATAGGTGCTTCTTGAGGAAGAAGGTATTTTATGAATTTTAATGGAAAACATCTTTCTTTAGAAGATCGAAAAATTATTGAACAAAATATTTGCAAAGGATTAAGAAAATTTGAAACTGCTAAAGAGCTTAATAAAAGCCAATCTACAATAGGAAAAGAAATTAAAAAGAACAGAAAATGTAAATATTCTCTAGTAGATACTCCTCCTTGGAATTGTAAATTTTTTTAAGGATTGTATGGTTTGTACTAGTAGATGTATTCATTTTGAAGAAGTTTCTTGTAATAGAAGAGATAGATTTGTTGGTGCTTGTAACTGTTGCCCTAATATTAAAAAATGTAGAAAAACTAAATATTTCTACTACGCAAATGTTGCTCAAAAAAATTATGAATATACTTTAAAGGACTCTAGAGAAGGTGTTAATTTAAATACTGCTGAACTTTATGAATTAGCACATATAATATGCCCTTTAATTAAGCAAGGTCAGTCAATTTACACAATTTTGCAAAATCATAAAGAAATTACTCAATGTGAAAAAACAATATATACTTACATAGAAATGGG
>CAWVJG010000030.1:0-25455 GCA_963929465.1 Bacillota bacterium | reverse complement strand
ATTATCTGAAAATTTTGATGAAATATTACCAACAGAACCAAAGAAAATTTATATACCAAGAATGACACATCCATTTAAAAGAGAATCATTTGAGAAATTTGTTGCAAAACAAATTGAAAAAATTCAAAAAGAACTTGAAAAAGTTTCCTAAAATTTAGCCCTAAAAACTAAATTTTTAGGGCTAATGTTTAAAAATTTTTGGGACATTTTCAAAAATCATTGACATATATTCAAATAATTTGATTGCATAAAGCGTGTAGGTTTGTCAAACATATGTCACACTCAATTAATATTTATGCTGTTTGAAGTACTTTCTTTTATGAGTGCTATTTTACTTTACACATATATTCTTATAGTTTCTCTTTTAGACATTATTGTTTTAGTCTCTTTTCTACTTCTTCTGCAGATGCCATTTGTAAAATTTCTTCACTAAGTTTTACACACGCTTCTTTATCTAAGTTATTAATCGTTCTTCTCGCTCTTAATAAATTATTTGAATTCATTGAGAATTCATCTAATCCTAGTCCAACTAGAAGTGGTATAAAAGTTGGATCTCCTGCTGCTTCTCCACACATACCACAAATTATGTTTGCTGAATGTGCTCCATCGATTGCCATTTTAATTAATTTGATAACTGCAGGATGATATTTGGTATATAATTTAGAAATCTTTTCATTTCCTCTTTCTACTGCTACTGTATATTGGATCAAATCATTTGTTCCTATACTAAAGAAATCACATTCTTGTGCTAATTTATCTGCTATTAATGCTGCTGATGGAATTTCAATCATGATGCCTACTTGAATATTTTTGTCATATAAGATATTTTCATTGTCTAATTCTTGTTTACATTCTTCTAATACTTCTTTAGCAGATCTTAATTCTTCTATTGAAGATATCATAGGAAACATGATGGCTAATTTTCCAAAAGCACTTGCTCTTAATATAGCTCTTAATTGTGTTTTGAAGATTGTTGGATTATCTAAGCATAATCTGATGGCTCTATATCCTAAAAATGGATTTGCCTCTTTTTCTAATTTTAGATATTTTAAATCTTTATCTCCTCCAACATCTAATGTTCTTATGATAGCTTCTTTACCTTTCATAATTTCAGCTACTTTTTTATATGCTTCAAATTGACTTTCTTCTGTTGGCATTGTGTCACTATCCATGTATAGAAATTCACTTCTTAATAATCCAACACCTTCTGCTGTATTATTGACTGCTATTTCAGCATCTGCTGGAAGTCCAATATTGGCATATAATTTTACTTTTGTTCCATCTTTTGTGATACTTTCTTGATTTCTATATTGGTCTAATTCTGATTTTTCTTGTTCTAACTGTTTTTCCAATTCTAATAGTTTTTGTTTTTCTTCTTCTGTTGGATTTACATAGATTTCTCCAGATGTACCATTAA
Source organism: Bacillota bacterium (assembly GCA_963929465.1). Classification (GTDB taxonomy): domain Bacteria; phylum Bacillota; class Clostridia; order TANB77; family CAG-508; genus CAG-269. The sequence continues at coordinate 24,038 of CAWVJG010000030.1, read as the reverse complement.
TCGCAACACTGTCCCCATCTTTGAAGATTTTAGTTGCTTCTTCTACTTTGGTAATGGCTGGAATTGTATGTGTTCTTGCCATAATAGATGTATGTGAATTTTCTCCTCCAAGTTCAGTAATAATTCCAGATACATTTTTGAAATCTAGTTTTGCCGTTTCAGAAGTCGTTAATTCTGTTGCTACAATGATTGTATTAGGATTTAAATTGCTCAAGTCAATTGTTTCTTCCTTGAATAGTTTTCCTAATACTCTATTTTTTATATCTAAAATATCTCTAGATCTTGATGCCATATATGCATCATCCATATTTTCGAAAATCTGTATCACACTATTAAATCCAACTTCTACAGCATATTCCGCATTATATTTTGAATTTTTAATAGCATTTTCTGTTTCTGAAATTAATGATGGATCTTGCATAATCATGACATATGCTTGCATGATATCTGCTTCTGTACCACTCATATTTTTCATTTGCATTTCAGTTTCATTAATAACTTCTTCTAATGCTTTGTGAACTCTCGCTAATTCTTGTTCTACTTGTTCACTTTCTATTGTCTTCTTTTCTATTTTTCTTTCTACTTTTTTTAAAACGACTATATTTCCAAATCCTATACCAGTTGAAACACCTTTTCCTTTTAGCATCTGTATCATTCCTTATATATGTATTTAGGTTTTATGGATAAACCTATAAACCTTTAACTATTACAGGTTAGTATCCCCTTTTCTGGAAGGTCATATATATGACCTTCCAGAAAAGGTAACTAGACTATAACTAAGAATTTTCTTGTTATTCTTCACCAAAATTATTTTCAAAACCTTTTTTGATTTCTGATAAAGCTTTTTCTTCATCTTCTCCATCACATTCGATTTCAATTTCTGTATTATATTTAATTCCTGCTGCCATAATTCCTAAGATTGATTTTGCATCAACTGTTTTACCATTGACATTTAATTTTATTGTACTTTGAAATGATGCAGCAAGTTTTGCAAGTTCACTTGCTGGTCTTGCATGTAATCCTGTTTCATTTTTTAATATAATTGTATCTTTTACCATAATGATTCACGTTCCTTTCTTAATGCATAAATTGGGTTATAAAAAATTTAATTTTTTTAACATTTCTCCTAATTTGCGTTACTTTCTTGTTTTTGATATTCAGGCAAATTCTTTTTTAATTTTGCCATAATTAACATAGAAATAATTGCTCCTATTGCAATTGCTAATAAATATTTTACAGGATGTCCAATAGTTGCGATAACAAATATTCCTCCATGTGGTGCCATCAATGTACAACTAAACCACATTGAAAGTGCTCCTGTAACTGCTGATCCAATGACAAATGCTGGAATTGTTCTTAATGGATCTGCTGAAGCAAAAGGAATTGCTCCTTCTGATATAAATGATAATCCCATAATATAATTGACATATGCTGCTTGTTTATCTTTTTTAGGAATTTTTCTTGGGAATATAGTTGCTAAAAGTGCAATGGCAAGTGGTGGAACCATTCCTCCAGCCATAACAGCTGCCATGATTTCATATTGTCCTGATGCTAACATTCCTGTTCCAAATGTGTATGCTGCTTTATTGATAGGTCCTCCTAAATCCACAGCCATCATTCCACCTAATATAGCTCCTAATATAATTTTGTTTGCATTACTCATTGAAGATAAATAATCATTAATTGCAGTATTGATTGCTGCTACATAAGGATTGATTAATAACATAAATGTTCCCATAAGCAAGATTCCAAATACAGGATATAAAAGAATCGTCTTAATACCTTCTATACTGTCTGGCAAATAACTGCATAATTTTTTCAATCCTAAAACAATATATCCACCAACAAAACCTGCAATCAATGCTCCTAAAAATCCAGAACTTACTAAAGTGACATCACTATTTGTTAATGATTCAAATGTTGTTCCTTGTACTGCTAAAATTCCTCCAACAAATCCGACTGCCAAACCTGGTCTATCTGCAATACTCATAGCTATATAACCTGCAAGTATATATAGCATTACATTAAATGCTGCATTTCCTATCGTTTTGAAAAACGCTGCAATTGGTGTATTCATACCAAAGTTTGAAGGATCTATTGAATAATCATCTAATAAAAACGCAATGGCTATTAAAATTCCTCCACCAACAACAAATGGTAACATATGTGTAACACCATTCATTAAGTGTTTATAAATTTTTGTTCCTATTTTTTCTTTTTCTTCATCATTTTCCTCTGTTGTATTTTTCTTGTCTGAATGATATGTTTTCGCATTTGGTGATAATACATTTTCTATTAGTTCTTTTGGTTTATTGATTCCATCTGCTACTTTTGCTTTTATCAATTTTTTACCATCAAATCTTGATAAATCAATTTTTGTATCTGCTGCTATAATAATTCCCTTTGCATTTTTGATTTCTTCTTTTGTAAATTTATTTTTTACGCCTGATGACCCATGTGTTTCTACTTTTACTTTATGTCCTAACTGTTCTCCCATTTGCTCTAAAGCCTCTGCTGCCATATATGTGTGTGCAATACCTGTTGGACATGCGGTTATGGCTAAAATCTCATATTGATCATTTGAATTTTTTTCTTCTCCTAATTTTTCCGTTTCCGCTTTATCTATGCATTCTAAAAATTCTTTTGGTGATTTTGCATCATATAATGCTTGTCTAAATTCTGTATCCATTAATAGTGTAGATAGTCTACTTAAAACATCTAAATGCACATTGTCTTTTGTATTTGGTGCTGCTATTAGAAATAGTAATTTTGCTGGACTTCCATCTAATGACTTAAAATCCACTCCATCTGGAATTATCATTGCAGCTAAACCAGGTTTTTCCACTGCATCTGTTTTTCCGTGAGGAATAGCAATTCCTTCACCAATTCCTGTTGTTCCTTCTTCCTCTCTTTTTAATACTGCTTGTTTGTAAGCTTCCTTATCATTAATGTTTTCATTTTCTACCATTAAATCTACTAATTGAATAATCGCTTCTTCTTTACTATTCGCTTTTCCATGCAGATTAATGGCTTTTTCACTAAGTAAATCTGTAATTTTCATTATCTTACCCCTTTCTTTTGTATTAATTTTTATTATATAGGAAAAATCAGCTATTATCTTCACCCTATATAGATTTTTCCGTATACAACAAGCTTAGGCTTCTTATAATTGTTTTAAAAGTAAATCAACATCCTCTTTGGTTGCAAGTCGTATAGAAAATGCACTTGCACTTCCTGCTGCAACTCCTACTTTTAATGCATATTCATAATCTTGTGTTTGATAATATCCTGCTAAAAATCCTGCTACCATAGAATCTCCAGATCCGACAGTATTGACTACTTGTCCTTTTGGTGCTTTTGAATAATATGTTTCATCTTCTTTTGTCAATAATAATGCTCCGTCATTTCCTAAAGATACTAAAACATTTTGTGCACCCATTTTTTTCAATTCTTTTGCTGCATTGACTATATCCTCTTTTGTTGAAATTTTACAATTGAGTGTTTCTTCTAATTCCTCTTTATTTGGTTTGATTAAAAAAGGATTATACTTTAATACATTCATCAGTAATTCTTGTGTGGAATCTACTATAAACGTAATTCCTTTTTCTTTAAGTTCTTTACATAGTTTCTCATAAATATCTGTATCTATATTTTTTGGTATACTTCCTGATAAAATCACCACATCTTTTGTTGACATCTTTTGTATTTTCTCAAATAAAACATCTATATCACCTTTTGTAATTTGTGGTCCCATTCCATTTAAAGCAGTTTCTTCTACCGTATTTTCACTCATAGAACTGATTTTAATATTAATTCTTGTAATTCCTTTTTCTACTTTAACAAAATCTGTTTTTACACCTTGTGACTCCATTTTGTGTATTAACTCTTCTCCTGTAAAACCTGCCACAAAACCAAGTGCTGTATTTTCAATTCCTAAATTTTTTAGTACAATGGAAACATTCAGTCCTTTTCCTCCTGGTAATATTGTTTCCGTTTTTGTTCTATTTATTTCACCAATTTTAAAATTTTCAACTTGTGTAATATAATCTAGTGCAGGATTAAATGTTATTGTATAAATCATTTTTCCCTCCTCGTTTCAGATTCTATCATACCTAATTTTATTTTACAATATTTTTTGTCCAATTGGGGACGTTTCTGTTTGGGACATTTTTGAAATAAAGGAGATAAAAAATAAAATAAATATACTGATAATTATTTATGCATATATACTCATAAATGATACATTATCTATTCTTAAATAATTAGATTATTTACTATTTCAAAAATGTCCCAAAAAGAAACGTCCCCAATTGGACACTTATGCTTCTCTTCTCCAATAAAATAAATATTGTTGTGCCAATCCTGCTAAATTTCCAAATTTGTTTTTCGCAATTTTTTCAATTTGTTTTTTACTTACTTTTGCCTCATCTTCATTTTGAATATATAAATCATTCATAACTCTTCTTACCCATACATCTATTGGAAATACTTCTAATCGTTTTAAGTCAGAAAATAACAATATACAATCTGCCACTTTAGGTCCCACTCCTGAAAGTGATAATAATTCATCTCTTACTTCCATTGTATTAGGATTCTGCTCTAATTTCTTTAAATCTACTTTTCCGTCTAATATCATTTTTGTAGTTTCATATAGCCTAATATCTCTAAATCCTAATCCTAATTTTCTATATTCCTCTACTGTTACATCTTTTAACTCTCTAGGAGTGGGAAATGTATAATATTCTTTCCCATTCCATTCTATTTTATCCCCATATGCTTTTGATAATCTTTCAATAATGCCTTTTATTCTTGGTATATTATTATTAGCCGATATGATAAATGATATAATAGTTTCCCATAAATCTTGATTTAAAATTCGGATTCCTTTACCATATGCAATACTTGTTTTCATATATTCGTCTTTTTTAGATAATTCTTTTTTTATTTGTTCATAATCTCTATCTAAATCAAAATATTTTTGTATTTCCTCTTCTAAATTATTATTTTTGCATATACCAGTAAATACAAAATCTTGTCCCTCTTTTTTAATATTGACAACATTTTCTTTCCATATACCTGTATAACTCCCATTTTCTTCTTTATTCCATCGAAAACATTGTCCACATTCAAATATATCTTTTAAATCAAAGGTTTCTGGTTTTTTTAATATATATTGTTGTTCTTTCATTTTTTATTTCATTCCTTCAATCTAGTTAAAAAAATAACACATTTTGATTTTGCACTTTTCATACTGTAAATTTTTTTAACTTTTTTCTATTTTGATTAAATTATATCATAAAAATTCTCTAAAGTTCCTTATTTAAGAAAAAAATTACCCTATATTTTGATATAGAGTAATTAACTTTTAATTTTCCGTATATGTTACCATATTATATAAAAATTCTACTACTTCCTCTTTCTTCTATAAGATTTTTTACATTTTGTCCTTCATAATCTCTTTGTCATGTATTTAATTGTTCATATTATTTTATACCTTTATACTCTTTATTTTTCATATATAGTATCACAACACATGTAATTGTTACAATTAATATAACGATTGCTACTATTGGGCTTCCTGCATTTGGTAATGGTTTGGTTGCTATTGTATTATCTTTATTTATTGTATTTCCATTATTAACTGAATTTCCATTTTGATCTTGTGGATTTTCTTGAGTTTCACTATATTCAAAATTTGTAAGCCTTACACCTTGAGATGAACGCACACCATTATATATCTCTATATCTTCCACATCTACATATATATCATTTTCATTGTCTAATATACTATATAAGAAGTAATATTTTCCATTCTCTATTGGATAATCTGCTACTATATTATAATCTAAAGTTCCTGTTTCTGTATCTTGAAAACTATCTTCTTGTAAATTTGGTACTTGTTCTTTTGCATACTCTAATAATTCCTCATATGCTCCTTCTTTATTTTCACTTAATTTTTTTAGTAACTCTTCATCTGTTACTTCGCCTACATAAAAGCGAATTGTCCTTTGCACACCATTATAAAGCATAGTATCTAGCGCATTTACTTGGATAGCATACTGTGTAGAAGTATATGTTTGATTAATAGAAATTCTTTCTCCTAATGGTGGCAATTCTGGTGTATCAATTTCTGTTGGACCATCTAGTATTATCCAAGTTGTACTTCCTGCTTCTCTGGCAGCTACATATACATAGTATTGTCCTTTTTTGTCAAATCCAGAATACGATTTTGCAACATCTTCTGCCGTAAATGAAATTCCTTCCCATGTATCTGTTTGTTCATTGTACTTAATTGGAAAATGCTTTCCAAAAGCAGAAAAGAAATCATCTCCTGTAACATCTGTTTCTTGACAAATCATCGCTGAATATAAATCATATTTTTCTGGTTCTTCTACTAGTCCTGTTATTGTAAGTTTGTAAGCTATAGCACTTTCATATTCAGCTTTATATGTAATGTCTGCAGCACTTACTTGATGATAGGCTCCCATTACAATCATAAAAAATAACGAAATAAATCCAATCCAAAAAATCTTTTTTAACTTATTCATATTCTTTCCCCTTTCTTTTGTATAAATTGTAAATCACACATAAATATCATTATTTATCTCATATGATAGACTATTTTGCATTATTACAAAAAGACAGGAAATAAACCTATTTATTATAGGTTATCCTGTCATCTTTCTTTTTATTCTTTTATTTTCTGATTAATAATGATTTTTTCTAAATGTATTTTTTGACAATTTATAAATTTTGACATTATTTTTTCTCCTCTTTTGTCTTTTCATCATTTCTTATATCATTAATTATCATCCTTGTCAACATATTTAAATGATTTACTTTTCCATTTTTTAATACCTCATTTATATGATATTGATTGACTTTTTGGTAATGATTTATTCACATATTTCAAATGTTGGTTATATCTGTTTTTCCTTTGCTTCTTATTCTGTTCTATACCCACTTGCATTTACTTGATTAATGATACTACCTGGCATACCAATCACCAAATCTTTATTACCATCTAAGGTATTATATTTTAATATGGTATATGTAGAATAGCGATATTCTGTACTACCACCATCCTGACAATATGCATCTTCACAAAATCCGTATTCTTTATCTTCTTTTGCTTGTTCTAAAATATCTTGGACGGTAATCACTCCTTGATGTAAAGCATCTTCTAAAGAATATACCATATCTCCTTCTATTGTAATAGAAACATCTCCTGCAATTGTATATACTCCAAAATCTAAATTATCAAATTGATTTTTTTCTGCAATTTTCTTTACACCCATATCTTTTCTACCCATATATGTTAAATCAAATTTCTTTTCATATGATGAGCTTTCCAAAGAATATTCGCAAATAACAGGAAACTCTGTTACCTCTATAAGAAATGGCTCCATAATAACTTGTACGATATTATCTTTTGCTATTCTTTTCATTTGCCAACGCCAGCCATCATATCTTCCTGTTTCTTCATCATTTACAGTTACTTTAAAGTAACCATAAGCCTCTTCATATTCTTCTGCTGTTGCGTCACTATTTGGCACTTGCATATTGACTGTATTTGTTTCTTCTGTATTTAATTCTTCAGATAATGTTTCGACTCTTCCTGGTACAAATTCTAGTTTTATATTGTCTGTTTTTTCACTAGAAATTACATATATTTGTAAAATAGATGCTTCATCGTTATTTGCCTTATCCATAAATTCATCAAGTTTATTCTCATTTTGTATATTTCCATTCTCAATAATAACAATATCTTGATTTTCATTTTGTTCTTCAATACATTGCACAATTCCTCCTATTGTTTTACCCAAAAGTTTCATATTCATTTCTTCAATGATATCTGTATTTTGATAATATTTTACTTCCACTGTATAACCTAATCCTTGATAACTTCCATTATCAGAATAATTGGCAAAAACAGGTAATTCCCCATTTACCACTTTATGATAATCTGTATATACAATACTTCCATATCCTATTATTAATAAAATAATAAGCACACTAATAATGATTATAATTTTCTTTTTCATTCATACCACCTTTTCCCTTCTATTATTTAGACAATTTCTTTTGGGTTTTTAGTTGGTATTTTATGAAAAAAATAATCGCCATAATGAAAAATATAACAGATATCCCTATTAGTCCTATTCCCCCATATGAAATCTGATTTTCTGCCATTCCTTCGTTTGCAATTGTTTCTTGTTTTATTTCATTCTCTTGTATAATTGTGTTTGAAGTTGTTTCATTTTCGGATGGTATTACATTTTCAATGATATTGTTTTGTTGGGTACTATTTTCTTCTGCCTTATTTGTATTTTCTTGTTTTGTTGAATTTGTTATATCTTCTTGCACAATATCTTGCATCTCTTTATTTTGTTCTTCCTCTTGAAGTTCTTCATTGTCTGTATTATTAGTATCTTGTCTTGTTTCATCTTGTGTCTCTTCTTGCCAAGTTGCATTTAGATTATCTTCTTCTTGTATTGTGTCTTGTTGTTCTTCATGTGTCTTTACATTTGTAAGGATTGTTTTTGTTCCAATAACAAATGTAATAATAGACATTGCTAAGCTTCCTAACATTCGTTTTATAGAATGTAAACTTTTATAATATCTCCACTTTACTGTTCCAATAGGTTCATTTAGCAACTCACTAATCTCTTGAAATGAAAAATCAGATAAAATTTTTAAAGAAATTATTTCCTGTTCTTTCTCATTTAGTTTACTAATTAATCGATTAAATTCTATATGATCTATTTTTTTGTCTATTTCATCATTCTTATTTTCTATTTTATATATATTCTCTAATGAAACTTCTCCCTTCTTCTTTTTTAGATAATTTAAAGTTTCATTTTTTGTAAGTGTATATAACCATGTCATTTCTTTATTAGATGGCAATTTTGTTTTATCTAATTCTTGTATTTTAGCAAAAACAATTTGCATCATGTCTTCTGCATCTTCTTTATTTTTCACTATAGAAAATGCAATACCGTAAACCATTTTATGACAGTTGTTATATAATTCTTCTAAGCCTTTTTTATCATTTTCTTTTATCTTTAAGAATATAGATTCTATTTTTTCATTATCTTTTTTTGACATAGCAATTTCCTTTTATTTTCAAATTTTTTGTATATATAATCGATAAAATTTACATGGTTATCGTAACATAAAAATTATGAATTCGCAAATTATCTTTAAAGTATTTTGTTCACTTCTTATAGTAAAGAGATGCGAAAAATTACATAGCAATTTTTTGTGCAACCTTGTTTTTTGAATAGAAAAAAGTAATTTTCCTGTTCAATAAAAAAAAGAGTACAATTGTACTCTATTCAATGTTTACTACAAATTCTAAGTCTGTATTTTCTAATGTTTTATATTCTTCTTGGTCAAATTTATATTTTAAGTTGATAATTCTTACCTGTATTTGATTAGGTGTCTCCATTTCATCTTTTAATGTGCAAGCCATTGTTTTATTAATATGTGTTAAATCATCTGTCATATTTTCAAATTCTGTTTTTCTATCAAATACACAATAATCATTTATTTTATAATATACATTTTCTTGATATTTTTCTTTTACAAATCCAGTTATATACTTTCTCATATATGTCTGATTTTCCCAAAGAGAAGTATTTAATATATGATTATTCTCATCAAAAATAAGATAATCATACATAACAGCCACTAAATTCTTATCTGTTTTACTTTTAAAGTCCATAGTAACATCTAAGACATTTGGCTCACTAAATATCTTCTCATTTCCTTCTGGATAATAATTAATCCCCTCTAGAGAAACAGATATATCTTCTAAATCAATTTCTTGATTTTCTGTAAATGTTTCATTTAACTTTCCATTTTGTATTGTTGTTTGCATAATTTTTCTATTACTATAATTTTCCCTATTAAGAAAATAAAAAATAATTAAAATAATACATATGACAAGTATTAAAATACCTATACCTATTCTTATGTTCTTTTTCATAAAATTTCTCCTTTTTATCTCATTATTTAAAATTCTATTTGTATAATTAAATATTCATTTATGTATTGTGCTGTTATATTTCCACCATTTAATTCTACTAATTGTTTTGTAATAGATAAACCTACCCCTGTAGATTTTTTAGCATTTTCCACTGTAAAATATCTATCAAAAATTTTTTGCACAGTTGTTGCATCTAAAGAACTTGCCTTATTAGAAAATATGATTTTTCCTTCATTATCAAGTTGTACTTTAAAGTCTCCATTACTATATTTACTAACATTATTTAATATATTTTCAAATATCCTAATAACTGTATTTCTATCTACATTTCTATAGATTTTTTCTTCACATATTTCTACTTTTGGTACAATATTTTTATTTTTAAAAAGTGTATAATCATTTGCTAATACTTCTTCTAAAATTTCATTTATGCAACATGTCTCTTTTTCTATTTTAGTGCTTATCTCCATTGTTTTTGAAAAATCAAATAATTGCTCTGTAAGTACATTTAGTTCCTTAGTTTTTCTTTCTATAATTTCTAAATATGTATCCTGTTTTTCTTTGTTATCTCTTAATAATTCTATATATCCCATAATGGCTGTAAGTGGTGTTCTCATATCATGAGAAATGTTTGTAACAATCCTTTTTAATTCTTGATTTCCATTTTGATATTGTAACTTTTCTTTTCTCAAAACTTTTAATTCTCTATTTATTTCATTTGCTAATTGTTTTATCCCCTTATCTCTTGAAGTAATTGTTATTACCGCATTTGTATCTGCTTGTAAAATTTTCTTTAGTAATATCTGTATTTCCTTAATGGATTTTTTCATCATATATATTTTTATACTTGCTAAAAATAATAAAATGCACAATATTACAATCATTATATATATCACAATCACAAATGTTCCCCCTAATTTAATTCTTTTCTGTTAAATAGATAAATTCCTATACCATTGATTAAAACTGTTATTCCTAATGAATATACCCATAACATTTGTATATTGGATGCTTCTCTATATGCCATCCAAGATATTTGTATCACTTGTCCTGTCGGAATAATATTTAATAATTCCTCTCCTGGAGTTTGTAGAATAGCCATCACCATCATAGCTAATATAAGTAATAAGCAAAGAACTGTTGAAGTGGTTATATTGGAACATATTAATGATATACAGGTAAAAATAGCTGCATAAAAAACAATTACCATAAAACTATCTAACAGAACAAATAAAAATTCTGAAATAGGTATTTGTATGCCACCAAACATAGGTATACCAACACTAGCGACAATAAGCAAATATATCACTTCTATAATTATCCCAACTACTACACTCATAATAAAATTTGTTAGATAAATATTTAGTCTTTTATGTCCTGCTACAATCTTATTTCTGATAACACCATCTGAATATTCTGTGCCCACAAATAAACTAGTAAATAAAGACATCATAAAACCAATAAACATAAGATTGTCCACTAATAATCTATCTGTACTTTTTAAACTAGTCAAAGGAAATCCATATTTTATATCTTTCATTTCGGTGTCATATCGAGAGTATAATATAAATAAAGCTATTACAATCGTTACTATAATCAGAAAATAAAATATTTTATTTTTCTTTAATCTAAAAAAGGCCGCATTCAATAATTTATACATTGTCGCCACCTCCAATCAAATTGATATAATAATTTTCAAGTGATTCTTCTTTTTCATTGAATTCCTCTATCATACAATCTCTTTTGGAAAGTGCAACAACAAATTCTGTAATATTTACTGTATCATATATATTGATTTTTCCATCATTTTTTATCTCATAAGATAATATATTTTCTTCGAGATATCGTATACATTCCTTGAGATTACTTACTTTCACTTCTATTCTTTTTCTACAATTTTCTTCTAATTGTTGTTTTGTTATCTCTTTTATTATCTTTCCTTTATTTAAAAAGCCATAGTCTGTTGCAATTTTAGATAATTCATCTAAATAATGGCTAGAAATTAAAAAGGTAATTCCCTTTTCTTTGTTTAATTTTAAAATTAGTTCTCTAATTTCAATAATTCCTTCTGGATCCAAACCATTAATTGGCTCATCTAGTATTAAAAAATCTGGATTTCCTACTAATGCAATAGCAATCCCTAACCTTTGTTTCATTCCCAAAGAAAAATTTCTTGCTTTCTTTTTTCCTGTTTCATTTAGACCAACTAATTTTAATATTTCTGGTAAGTTATCTAAACTTGGCAATCCTAATATTTTGTATTGTTCTTTTAAATTATCTTCTGCTGTTGCATCTAATCGAATTGATGGTGTTTCTACAATGGCTCCCATTCGTTTTCTTACATTTAGTATTCGTTTATCTGTATTCGGGACATTATAAATTGTATAAGTCCCATTCGTAGGTTTTTGCAATCCACAAATTAGTCGAATCAAAGTTGTTTTTCCCGCTCCATTTTTCCCAATCAATCCATAGATACTTCCTTTAGGTATATGAATATTTAGATTGTTAATGGCTTTAAAATGATGATATGTTTTTTCAAGTTGTTTTGTTTCTAAAATATATTCCATAACCTCCTCCTTTCTTTATTTAATTTATAACAAAATAGTTAAGAATTCAGTTAAGGAAATCGTTAAGATTTTGTTAATTTTATTTTTGAAAACTAAAATGTCAAAAATTTTAGTTATATCACTTTTGCTCATACATTTTAAAACCAATCCCCCATACAGATTCAATATATTCTTCCTCTGTTACTTGTCTTATTTTTTTTCGAATATTACTAATATGTACCTTCAATGAGTTTTCATCACAATCTAATGTATCTTGACTAATAAATTCTAGTAACTTTGATTTCGTTACTACTTGTTTTGGATTTAACAATAATTGCTTCATTATCGCATATTCTGTTTTGGTTAGATATATTGGATTTTCTCCTATATATACTGTGTGATTTTCTTGATTTAATACCATCTGTTTATATGTTAATTTTAAGTCTTTCCTGTTTTCTTTCCTATCTTTATCAATCCTAAATTGTACTTGTATTCTTGCTAATAGTTCTTCTGTAGAAAATGGTTTTGTAAGATAATCATTTGCACCACTAAGTAAGGCATTTACTTTATCTTCTGGAGAAATTTTGGCGCTAATAACAATAATAGGTATGTCTTTTACTTTTTTTATAATATCTTCTCCATTTAATCCTGGTAACATTAAATCTAATAAGATTAAATCTACCTTTTCTCTTTCTAAGACCATCAAAGCTTCTGTTCCAGAATAACTATCTAAAACTCTATACTTTTCATTTTCTAATACTTCTTTTAGTAAATTGTGTATATCTGTATTATCTTCTACAATTAATATGGTTTTCATACCTGTTCCCCTTTTATCTATTAAATTTACTACCATATTACCATTTTCTTATTTCATTAGCAAGTTCATGTTTTGTCCTTTTGGGGACGTTTCTGTTTGGGACATTTTTTGAAAATAGTATCTTAAGTATATAAAAAAACAGATGGCATTAAAATTTTAATGACATCTATTTTTATTTTTTTACTTTTGTCTGTCTTCAAAAAATGTCCCAAACAGAAACGTCCCCAAAAGGACATCTATTCGTTTTTAAATCCTAATCCTAACACTTCTCTTGAATTTGTAATAATCACAAAACTTTTTTTATCTATTTTTCTTATGATTTGTATGCTATGTCCCACATCTTTTCTGGTAACTGCACACATCAAAATTAATTTATCAGAATTGGTATACATACCTTTTCCATAAATTCCTGTTGTCCCTCTTCCTATTGTCTCCCCTATTTCTTTTGCGATTTCTTCTGCTTTATCAGAAACAATATAAATCAATTTTGTAAAATAGATGCCTTCAAATAAAATATCTATAATCTTTCCCATCAAATAAATAGCTATTGCTGAATATAACCCAATTTCAATTTCTCTTAAAAAGATCATATTTAAAGCCACTATTGCAATATCAATTAAAAAGATGATTTCTCCCACTTTCATAGTTGGTTTATAAATTCTTGCTATATAACTAAATAAATCTGTTCCACCTGTTGAACTATTACATTTTAAGATAATAGCTGTTCCTACTCCCATTAAAATCCCACCATAAATACATGCTAGAAATTTATCTTCTGTTAATGGCGTAACTTTATCTAATATATCAATAAACACTGATAAACTAATTGTTCCTATAATGGATTCTACAAAAAATTTTTTTCCGATTTTTAATATAGACATAAAAAATAATGGAACATTTATGATTAACATACTAATTCCCATTGGCATATGAAACAAATAATATGTGATTGTTGCAATTCCTGCAACTCCTCCTGAAGATAGTTTATTTGGCAATAAAAATAATGATACAGCTACTGCAATAATAAATGCACCTAAGATTGTTCCCACTATTTCTAATATTATTCTTTTGATTTGTATTTTCTCTTTTAAGTTCATAATAAAAATCACCTTTATTACTAGTATTGGTAATTTTAGGTGATTTTATTCTTTTATCTTTACTATAATTTTCCTTTTTATTATATATTATTTTTACATCTATTCCTGAAAATTCTTTCTTGTTATTCATTCTCTAAATAAGAATAATATTCATCTACTTGTTGTTTTATATTTGTATTTCGGTCAGTAGTATTTAAATTTTCCATTTTTTCTCTGATATCTTTAGGAAATATTGTCTTTACTGATTCTGCATATCTTTCACCATCTTCTGGCTTTATGCAATCAATAACTTCATCATTTTCTATGATAAATTTATATGGTGCAGAAGATCCACTATTTCCTACCAATTGATTATCTTGTACATAATAACTTTGAACTGTTGCCCATACATATACATAGAATTGATTTCCTTTTTGCTTAATTCCTAACTTTTGTATATCAGTAAACACTTTAAAATCACTGATATCATAATTCGGTGTAGATTCTTTTGTCTCTAAGAAATAATGTGGTTCTTCTAAACTAACCAAATATTCTTCTATCTTTTCATATAAGTCTTCTCTATTGGTAACTGTTTTTTCTGTTGCCATATATGAAATAGTTCCTAAAAGTATTAGAAAAACAATTACAAATATTATAATTACTAAACCTTTTTTCATAAATATCCCCTTTATTTTTTACTTACTTCTTTTTTCTCTTCTTCTTTTTCTTCATAAGCAAAATCTTTAAATGTTTTTGTTACTTCAATTTTTGATTTTCCTTGTTTTATAGACTCATCTTGTTTCAAAACTAAATCTACATCATAATACTCTTTCAATTTTTTAACATTTTCTTTTTTATGTCCAATCACATTATTGGCATCTACTGGATTTACTTTTACTTCTACTTCTTTTACTTTTACATTTAATTTTTTAATTTTTCCGACAATCGCATCATACCACATAGCTGATTCCACCAATTGTCTAAATGCTGGATGATATGGTCCTGCTACAACTTCACTTTTTTCTTGGCTAGGATCTGAAATTTCATCTGTACTCTGTAGTCCTACTCTAATAATATCAATTTTTTTATCTGCAAACATTCTAACTAATTCTTTACAAGTTTCAATTGCTTGTGGTAATGGTACTGGTTCATAAATTCCTTTTTTATATTCCTCTTCTAGTTTTGTGTTTTTTACTACTAATACTGGATAAATTCTCACCATTTTTGGTTTTAATTTTATCAATGCTTTGGCTGTATTAATTTCATCAATTCTTGTACTTTCTGGTAATCCAACCATCATTTGATGTCCTAACTTAAAGCCATAAAATCGAATTAATTTTGATGCTTTTTTTACATCTGCAAATGTATGTCCTCTATTGGATCTTTTCAAGATGTAATCATTTGAAGATTGTACACCTAATTCAATTGTTTTTACTTTATATTTTTTTAGTCTTTTTAAAATATTTTTATTAATACAATCTGGTCTGGTAGATATTCTAATACTTTCTACTTTTCCGTTTTTTACATATTCATATGCTAGTTCTAATAATTCATTTTGTAATGTTTCTTCTATTGCTGTAAAACTTCCTCCAAAAAATGCAATTTCAATTTGTGCTTCTTTGTCTTTTATATTCTTTAGGTAATCATCTATTATCTTTTTTGCTTCTTCTTTTGTCATATTCTTTTTTTGACCACTAATAGATTTTTGATTGCAAAAAATACAATCATTTGGACACCCTAAATGTGGTACAAATATCGGTATTATGTATTGATGTTTCATAGATTTACCTCTTTTCTATTTTAAATTTTCTAGCGCTTTTTTCGCTGCTTGCATTTCAGCCCCTTTTTTGCTTTTTCCTGAACCTTTCGCTAAAATTTTTCCATTAAATTTGACTTGTGCTTCAAAGCTTTTATCATGGTCTGGCCCACTTTCTTTTATAATCTCATATTCTATTTTAACATCTCCTGCTTCTTGTAATTTTTCTTGTAATACCGTTTTATAATCTTTATCTCCTACATGTTTACTTGCTTGTTCAATCTCTTCCTTTAAATTTTCAATAATAAATGTATTGACTGGTTCTAATCCACCATCTAAATACATAGCAGCAATGATAGCTTCTACACTATCTGCTAATATGGCTGGTCTTTTATTGCCTCCACTGATTTTTTCTGACTTTCCCAATAATAGGTAATCTCCAAAATGATGTTTTGTTGCTATTTTATATAAACTCTTTTCACATACAACTGTTGCTCTAACTTTAGTCATTTCTCCTTCTTTTAAATTGGTATAATGTGTGAATAAATATCTGCTTGATAGAAATTCCAAGATGCTATCTCCTAAAAATTCTAACTTTTCATTACTATCGATATGTTTTTCATAAGCATATGATGTATGTGTTAATGCTACTTTCAATAATTCTTTATTTTGAAAAGTATACCCTATTTCTTTTTCTATTCCTTCTAAATTCATGTTTGTTCGCTTTCCTTCCTAAGTCAAATCTTTAAAAAATTTACATTTTATTGTCTTTTAACTTTATGCTTTTATTATATACTATTTTATAGATTTTGCAAGTAAATTAAGGATTTATTCATGTATTTTTAGAAATTTTTGCTACTTTGTTCTTTTTTCTATTTTTTTGTAGACAAGTTTATTTTGTTAGTGTATAATAAGGATGTAGAATTTTATGAAAGAAGGGAAATTGAGATGTCAAATGAAAAAAATAACTCTATGAATAATAATCAGGATACTAGAAATTTGTCTGATGTTTTTAAAGAGTTACAATCAATTCGATATTCTGGAGTCAATCCAGTAAATACAACTTCAAAACCTAATTCAGAATCTAAATCAAAAAAGCAGTCTAAAACTCAAAAACAATCTAATGCTAATATGCAAAAGAAACCTAACATCCCAAAACAACCTAGCATACAAAAACAATCTCATGCTAACATGCCGAAGCAACCTAACATCAAAAAACAAGCTAGTGGTCAAAAACAATCTAGCATTCAAAAACAGGCTAATGCTAATATACAGAAACGACCTAGCATCCAAAAGCAAGCTAGCATTCAAAAACAACCTAGGTCTAAAGCAAGAGTTTCTTTTATTGAAAGTAATGATATTTCTTTTGACAATAAAAAAGGCATAAAACTTTCAAATTTACTAATTGTTTTGGTTGTTCTCGTTTTAGTTATTATTGCAGTATTCCCTATGAATGTATTTTCAGTTGAAACAGGAAATACTACAGAAGAATCTGAAGAAGTTGTAGAAACAGCATCTATTCCTACCGATTTTGAGATTAACAGAAGAGCATTAAATATGCAAAAAATAATTTCTGAAAACTCAAGTTTTGAAAAAGTAAAAGAACAAGTTTCTGAAGAAAGAGAAATTGAATATGAAATCCAGACACAACAAAATCCATCACTTCCAAGAGGTGAACAAGTTATTTTACAAGAAGGTGTTATGGGAAAAGAAAATGTTTCTTTAGTAAAAACTTATGAAAATGGAGAATTTATAGAAGAAATTATTTTAGCAAAAGAAACAATTGAAGAACCAACACCACAAATTTTAGATATTGGAACTTCAGATTTCTTAGCAGATTTGAATATACATATTGGAGATACAGTTTATTTAAATAAAGATGCAACTTTAAAAAAAGAAGCTTCTGAAGATTCTGAAGATGTTGCTGATATCAAAAATTATATAGATGTTAAACTTCTTGAATTACCTAATGAAGATTGGTGTAAAGTATCTTTTGATACAATTGAAGGATATTTACCTACTGATGTATTAACATCACCTACAAAAACACCAAGTATTATAGAGAAAAATAGAATCCAAAGAATTTTAATCAATGTTAATATTGAAATGGAATTAAATAAATCTACTGGATTAACATTAAAAGATTATCAAAAAATCTTTAAAGACTTACCAAATGATACAAATGGAATTTTTGAAGAAAATGCAGAAGTCTTTTATAACATGGACAAGAAGTATAATGTAAATGGTATCTTTATTGCAGCTATTGCTATCCATGAAAGTGCTTGGGGTACATCACAAATTGCTGATGATAAGAATAACTTATTTGGTTATGGTTCTTATGATGAAACACCTTATGAGTCATCTTATGATTTCACATCATTTGCCGAAGGAATTGAAACTGTAACTAAATCATTAGTTAAATATTACTTAAACCCAGCTGGAACTAAGATTTATGATGGAGAAACAGCAAGTGCTTGGTATTATAATGGTCCTACACTAGAAGGCGTTAACCAAAGATATGCTAGTGACCCAGATTGGCATACAAAAGTATATTCTTACATGGAAATGTTATATAATAGACTTAGCTAAAAGGAGTCATTATGAAAAAAATTAAAATTAAACATCACAAAATTGTTTTAACAATTTTTATATTACTATTATGTATATTATCATTTTTGTATTATGATTTGATTTTCAAGTTTTCTTATGCTAAAGATGAATTTTCAACTCAAGTTGAAAAAATCGCTAACCAAAATGAAAATCCTATCTTTAAAATACAAAAGATATTAATATATAGTAGTGCAAATGCCATTGATAAAAGTGAAAATGAATCTTTGCAAGATTTAAGTATTTTACAATATAGTGATATTGCCATATACTTAGATAATACAAGTACAGTGTATGATCTTACAAATGAAAATACTGTAAAAGAATTATATATTGATAATATTAGTATTCAACCTGGTTCAGATAAAGGGCACCAATATATAAATTATAAAAGTCCCTTTGAATTTGCAGAATACAAAGAAATTGAAGAGTTAAATAGTGATAAAATAGAATATAATATTGTTAGTACAAACGATGAAAACAATCATACAGATTATGCAACACCAACATTTTATACAGATTGTTCAAATCCAATCACTTTAGAATATATGAACGAAAATATTGTCACAAATTATGCTACTTCTTCTGATTCTAATACAATTTCTTTTAATGGAAAAGTATTACAAGAAGCTGGCATTGATTTAAACGATATAAATTATACTTTAAATTTTACAATTCATATTGTCAATAACTTAAATGAAGAATTTATTTGTCCTGTAAGACTTAAAGTAGATTTAAGTGGTAATGATGGTGGCATATATAAAGGTGAAAAAAATGAAAATCTTTCTGTTTCAGGATATGAATATAATTTCATTAAAATTGTGAAATAAGAAAGGCGTGCGTTAGCAAAAGCAGAGCTTTTGACGCACATATGTGAAGACTGCTCCGCAGTACTTCACGAATATAAGAAGCTCTAAGAAAATTTAAAAATCGATTACTGAGCCTCTCCAATGGAATTGCTCCCTCAGTAATCGATTTTAATATTTTCTAAGAACTTTCCAATCACATTCAATATCGTTATAATACATAACATGGGTTCTCTTTTTAATTAGATTTTTATTGAATTGTTCAACTTTCCAATTGTCATTATATTCATTTATTAATTCATCTCTAATATATTTTATTTCAGTGCTCTGAATGAATTTAATACTGCTAGAACGGTTACCCCCACATCGGCAAATACCGCAGCCCACATAGAAGCCAATCCAAAAGCACTTAATATTAATACACCTATTTTTACGATTAATGCAAAACTAATATTTTGATATACAATCTTTAAAGTTTTTCTTGATATTTTCATAGCTGTTGCTATTTTGGATGGTTCATCTGTCATAATAACAATATCTGCTGCCTCTATTGCTGCATCTGATCCTAATCCGCCCATAGCAATCCCTATATCTGCTCTTGCCAATACTGGTGCATCATTAATTCCATCACCAATAAATGCTAATTTTGATTCTTCATTTTTATTCTTCAATAATTCTTCCACTTTATTTACTTTATCTACTGGAAGTAATTCACTATATACTATATCTAACTTTAATTTTTGATTTACTTTTTCTGCCACATCTTTGTTATCCCCTGTTAGCATAACTGTTTTTCTAACACCTGCTTTTTTCAAATCCTGAATTGCCTTTTTAGAATCTTCTTTTATTTTATCACTTATTAAAATATATCCTGCATATTGTTTATTAATTGCCACATAACCGACAGTTCCCATTTCATTTGCTTGATGAATATGTTTTAAATTTAATTGTTCCATTAATTTTATATTTCCACAAGCTACTTCCTTATCATCAATTTTACTAATAATTCCTTTTCCTGCTACCTCTTCACTATTCATAATTCTGTTTTTATCAATTTCTTTTCCATATGCTTTTTGTATAGATAGCGAAATTGGATGATTTGAATAGCTTTCACAATATGCTGCTAGTTCTAACAATTCATCTTGTTCAAAATCTTTTTCATTCATAACTTTTTGTACATCAAAAACACCTTGTGTTAGAGTTCCTGTTTTGTCAAATACGGCAATTTCCGTTTTAGATAGTAATTCTAAATAATTACTTCCTTTTACAAGTATTCCTTTTTTAGAAGCTGCTCCAATCCCACTGAAGAAACTAAGTGGAACTGAAATCACTAATGCACATGGGCATGATACCACTAAAAATGTAAGAGCTCTATATACCCAATCCAATATATCTGTTTTGGTTATCAATGGTGGAATAAAAGCTATAATTAATGCTAAAAACACAACAATTGGTGTATAATATTTCGAAAATTTTGTAATAAAGTTTTCTGTTTTTGCTTTTTTGTTTGTTGCATTTTCAACCAAATCTAATATTTTACTGACTGTGGATTCTCCAAATTCTTTTTCTACTTTAATGTCTAAAACACCATTTAAATTAATACATCCACTTAATATACTATCATTTACTTTTACTTCTCTTGGAACAGATTCTCCTGTTAATGCTGAAGTATCTAACATAGAGTTTCCTTCTATAACGCTTCCATCTAGTGGAACCTTTTCTCCTGGTTTTACAACAATGACATCACCTATTTTTACTTCCTCAGGTGATTTCTTTTCTATATTTCCATTGATTTTTAAATTTGCATAATCTGGTCTGATGTCCATTAAACTAGCAATCGATTTTCTAGATTTTTTTACTGCATAACTTTGGAAATATTCTCCCACTTGAAAGAATAACATAACAGCTACTGCTTCTGGAAATTCTTGAATGGCAAATGCACCAATTGTGGCAATACTCATTAAGAAATTTTCATCAAAAAATTCTCCATGAAAAATATTCACAATAGCTTTTTTAACAACTTCAAATCCAACAATTAGGTAACTTAATACATATAATATAATTTGTATAATGGATATTGTATTTTCATTAATATTAACAAAGTTTATTTTTTCTATTAAAATAGCCAATAGAAAAATAATAGCTGCTATGATAATTTTTCTTAATCTCTTTTTCATGTATTTTGTCACCTCTTTTCTATGCTTCTTTCAATGTTGTATCTGGCTCTATTTTTTTGACAACTTTTTTGATCTCTTTTTCTACTTCTTTTTCTTTTCCTTCTTCAATTTCAACAATCATTTTTTCTGTTACAAAACTTACTGAACATTCTGTAACACCTTCAATCTTTTTTACACCTTCTTCTATTTTTGCTGCACAGTTTGCACAATCTAAATCTTCTAATATGTAATTCTTCTTCATAAAAATCACTATCCTTTCTTCTGCTTGATTTCTAATCTTAATAATATATTATTTTTAACATAATATATCTTCATTTCTTATTCTTACTAATAAATTAAGATCTATTTGATAACTATTCAAACCTTATTTATCGTGTGTAAAATACCATTTTCTATAATTTGTCGTGCACAAGTATCTGATATTGAATAATACACATTTTTTCCATCTCTTCTGTATTTTACTAAATTTGCTTCTTTTAATGCTCTTAATTGATGCGAAATGGCTGATTTGGTCATATTAGTTAATACTGCTAAATCGCACACACAGATTTCATGAATATCTAATGCCCATAATATTTTAATTTTTGTATTATCACTAAATATTTTATAAAAATCTGTTAATGCTTCTATTTTTTTATCAGATAACATATGGTCTTTTACTGTATCAATCACATCTTGATGAATACTATTACAATCACATGTTTCTATTCTTGCAACCATAATTTCCCCCTTCCTATATACAATTGAATATATATTCAATCGTTCTTTGTTATATTATAGTTGAATAGTTATTCAATTGTCAATACTTTTCTATATTTTATTTATAAATTTGTTTAATTGACATAAAATAGAAACTTATGCTATAATATATTTTGAAACATGTAAATAGGAGACAAACAAAGGAGGAAAAATGGAAAATTTATATTTATGCCCAATCCTTTACCTCGATCAATATTTGGAGGCTATTGGATTGAAACGGTTGGCAAAAAAATACGCCAGAAGGGGGATTACATTAAAGAAAACCCTTTCTGACACAAGATACCGCCGTATTTTTGCCTCATCTGATTTTGAGGCAAAGTTAGACACCATCATAGATGCAGAGGATTTCACTGATGAAGTGAATGATGCATGTGATCTTCTGATCTATGCTGATGGAAAAATCTGCCTTGTGGCAGATTAAGCAACATATTAACACAGTCTCCAAACAGACCAGCCATTTAGCTGGTCTGCTTTCTTTAGAGAATAAAAAATCTTGTAACCTTTTATTTAAGCAAGTTACAAGATTTTTTTGTGGAGGCGACAGCCAGAAAACAACCAGCCTTAAAGCCTCTATTTCTGCATAGTTTCGGACATCTGCTGTTTAAATTTATTGCAATTTTACTGCAATCACATAAATTATATCTATTTATAGTAAGAATTAATTGTAAATTTTTACTATGTTCGCTTGTTTTTTGTTGTAAAATATTGTAATATGTTAGCAACCTTTCTTGTCAAAAGGCAGTTCTTTACCTAGGAACGGAAAGGGGGAAGCACATATGACAAACGCAGAACTAATTTTGCAACTAGTAGATAAATTATTAAAACAAAAAGAAGAAATTGAAACATTAAAATCTACGAAAGCAAATACAAAAGATGAAAAGATTAAAGCAGATAATACATAATAGTATTGTCAAACAGGATAGAAGGTTGTGGTCTATCCTGTTTTTACATAAAAAAAGTATGTGTAGTTGTGATACACATACAAGCACAAATGACATTCGCAGAACTTTGAATGTTTTGTTTAATGTAATTATATAATAACATCTTTTTTTATATTTGTCAAATATTTTTTAATACCTTCAGTAATAGTTTGAAGACTTTACAGATTATATATTTTTTAAATAATTTTCTATCTCTGATAATTTAATCTTTATAGTTAAGTTAGAAATATAAACATCATTTGAATAATAAAAAACTAAAAAAGTAATATTTTTAATAATAACTATATGTGGTTCAATGTATGTATAATTAGTTTTTTATATATTCCATAATTATTCCACCAAAATATTACTGCAATTTTATTGCAACGCCTATGATATTCTATGATACTGTGTATTAAATATAAAAATAAAATACTGCTTTCAAGGACAGTATTTTCAATAAATTTGGTTATCTGTGATATTTTGTGACATCCTATCATAACCGTCTAAACTTATTCAAATTGGAGGCGACACCCGGATTCGAACCGGGGATCAGAGTTTTGCAGACTCGTGCCTTAGCCAC
>CAWVJG010000029.1:0-49410 GCA_963929465.1 Bacillota bacterium | reverse complement strand
TTTAAATTTGTTAGAGCATCATTTGTATCTGAAAAAGGGTACAAAAAAACGCCCTTTGCAAAATTGCAGGGACGAAATAAATCCGCGGTACCACCCAGCTTGAAAACTAAATAAATATATGCATCTATTTAATTTTCCACTTTATTAAAAATTGCTCCAATGTGTTTCACAAGTTTAGGTTGACCTTAAAGGGCTTTCAGCCAGTGACCCTTATTCTCTAAAAGTAACTTCTAACTGCTTTCATTGTTCAAACGCAAATATATTTTGAATTGTTAGATACTATTTTACACAGTTTATGTAATTTTGTCAAGAAATATACATAGAAAATTTTTATCATATATTGTATTATTAAAAACTTTCTTTTTTTACATCATCAATAATGGTAGCTGAAATAATAAAACTCATAGCAAAATTTAATCCAAGTACAATTCCCAAAATTCCTATATAATAAATGATTGGATATGTAAAAAATAGCATATATGTAAGTAAAACCATTGCCGAAAGTAAGCAGATGATAAAAGAAAAAGAAAGACCAATTTTCAAAATATGTGATATTTTTTTATCCAAATTTCTATAAATTTGCATAAATATTTTCATCATAAATGGGACACCTCTATTCATAAAATACTATATTTATCGTAACATGAAAGAAGAAAAAAAACAATGGAAGTTTTAACCATTGTTTTTAATAAAAACTATGCATAATCTTTATTTAGTTCTTGGATAGTAAAAAGCATTTTTTCTATCCAAGAACGACGCTTCGTGCTAACGATTGCACACAATTTTACTTGCGTAAAATTGGCGCCGAACAATTACGCGGGATTAAATATTACAAACAAAGAAAATATCTAAAAAAGCCCGCTATTGTTCTAAGCCATAGCGGCATTTAATTTTTTTGATAAATTAGATTTTTTTCTAGCTGCAGTGTTCTTTACAATAACACCTTTTGTACAAGCTTGATCTATTTTTTTAGTTGCTTCAGAAAATAGAACTTTGGCTTCTTCTAAATTTCCAGCCTCAACAGCTTCTTCAAATTTTCTAACAGCTGATTTATATCCAGATTTTATCATATTATTTCTTAAAGTTTTTTTCTCAATTACTTTAACTCTTTTCTTAGCTGATTTAATATTTGGCATCTATAAGCACCTCCTCTTAGTCAATTATTCATTATAACATCTGATATTCTAACACATTTTTTTATGAAATGCAAGTGAATTTTACAATTTATTATTGTATTATAAAAAAACTTATGATATATTTTTATATAGAGATAAAAATATGAATAAATGGGTCTGTCCCTTTCGTTCAGATTTTGAACGATTTGACACGTCCCTATTGTTTAAAAAGGAGGAAGAAAGATGATAGCAATTGGTTGTGATCATGGAGGATATAAGTTAAAAGAAGAAATAAAAAGATACTTAGATGAAAAAGAAATAAAATATATAGATTATGGTTGTATGAATGAAGAAAGGGTGGATTATCCTAACATTGCAAAAGAAGTTGCACTTTCTGTTCAAAAAGGAGAAGCAGAAAGAGGAATACTAATTTGTCGTTCTGGTTTAGGAATGAGTATTGTAGCAAATAAATTTAAAGGAATTAGAAGTACACCATGTTATAATGAAGAAACAGCAAAATTTTCAAGATTACATAATGATAGCAATATATTAGCATTAGGAGCAGATTATGTAAGTGTTAATGAAGCAATTTGTATATTAAGGATGTGGATTGCAACAGAATTTGAAGGCGGAAGACATATGGAAAGAATCAAAATAATTGAAGAAATTGAAAATGAAAATATGAAATAATATGGAGGAATGAATATGTGGGGAGATATTGCAATTGCATTTTTGCTTGCATTTATCGTAACATTTATGGCAACACCATATACTATTAAAATTGCGCATAAAGTGGGTGCAGTAGATGTTCCGAAAGATCAAAGAAGAATGCATAAAAAGGCAATGCCCAAATTTGGTGGACCAGCAGTCATATTAGGTTTCTTAGTTTCTGTCATTTATCTATTAATTGTTATGAGTATAGAAAATTCAATCAACTTATTTCGGAATAGAACAATATGGACAAAAGTTATTAGGAATGTTTTTGGGAATATTGATTATTTCAATTGTATGTGTTGTTGATGATATAAAGACAATAAAACCAATAACAAAGTTGATAGGACAAGTATTGGCAGCAATTGTGGCTGTGGCCTTTGGCATAAGAATAGAAGATATCACATTACCATTTTTAAACACAATAGAAATGCAAGAAATGTTTTCTATTATCATAACCGTTATTTGGATTGTAGGTGTAACAAATGCGATTAATTTGATAGACGGATTAGATGGTTTATCTTCAGGAATATCTGTTATATCAGCAATTTCACTATTAATCATATTTGTATTAAATGATTCGCCAATGGTAGCTATATTACTTATAACAGCACTTGCAGGTGCTTTGGTTGGATTTTTACCATTTAATTTTGCACCAGCAAAAACATTTATAGGAGATACTGGATCAAATTTCTTAGGATTTTCATTATCTATTATTTCTATTTTAGGAGTAGCCAAAACCTATACTGCAGCTGTTATTGTATTACCATTAATTGTTTTGGGATTACCATTATTTGATACATTTTGGGCAATTATTAGAAGACTAATCAAAGGAAAATCTATTAAAGCCATATTTAAAGCAGATAAAGGACATTTACATCATAGGATTGTAGCCAAAGGGTTTAGTCAAAAACAAGCAGTTCTAATATTATATGGAATTAGTGCGACATTTGGAATATTTGCAGTGATTATGTTAGAAAGCGGAATATGGAAAGCATTATCATTTTTACTTATGGTAATTGTGGCAATTAGTTTAGGATATAGAAACTTTAAAACAGAAAAAACAGATAACCAAAGATATGAATGTATAGAGTGTAAATATATATATAATCCAAAGTTTGGAAATGAAAAAGCAGGCATACCAGCAGGAACACCTTTTGAAGATTTACCAGATGATTGGGTTTGCCCAGTTTGTGGCGAAGGAAAAGATATGTTTGAGATACATCAGTAAAAGAGCAGTTGAAAAGATACTGCTCTTTTGTTGAATAGGAAAAAGCGAGTTTTTCCTATTCAACAAAAAACAACGTTGCACAGAAAAATTGCTATGCAATTTTTTGCGTCGACAAATCTTTACGCTTCGCTCTAACGATTACACACAAATTTTACTAACGTAAAATTTGGCGCCGAACATTTCTTAGCTGTGCGAAGCAAAGCAAGCTACAGATAAGTTATGCGGAGAAATGACGCGGGCTTTGAAATGTTATGAACAGAAAAATGTTAAAAAAAGCCCGCTATTGTCCTAACCCATAATAACTTGAAAAAAGTAAAGATTTATGATATAAATAAACGAAAACAAAATTTAAAAGGAAATGAGGGAAAGACGAAATGTCAGATAAAATAATCAAATTTTTAGCACATGGTGGGAGAGTTTCAGTGATATGTGCGAATACAACAAAAATGGTAGAAGAAGCTAGAAAAATACATGATATGAGTCCTGTTGTAACTGCTGCATTTGGAAGACTATTAACAATAACAGCTATCATGGCAACAGAAATGAAAGGAAGTAAAGATAAATTAACAGTTCAATTAAAAGGAAATGGACCAATTGGTGTTATGATTGCAACAGCAAATAATAAACCAATTGTAAAAGGATATGCGACAAATCCAGTTGTAGAATTGCCATTAAATGAAGATGGAAAATTAGATGTTAGTGGAGCAGTAGGATATGAGGGATATATTAATGTAGTAAAAGATATTGGATTAAAAGATCCATATATTGGAATATCTCCATTAGTATCAGGTGAGATTGCAGAAGATTTTGCAAATTATTTTGTCAATTCAGAACAAAGAAATTCAGCAGTTGCACTAGGTGTGTTAGTAGATAAAAATGGGGTGAGAGCAAGTGGCGGATATCTAATTAATCCAATGCCAGATGCGACAGAGGAAGATATATCAATAGTAGAACAATCAATATTTAAGGCTGGAGCAATGTCAAAAATGTTGGATCAAAACTTAACATTAGAAGAAATTGCAAAAAAAATAACTGGAGACGAAAATGTAGAAATCTTAGAAGATAGTATTGTACCAGAATTTAAATGTGACTGCTCAAAAGAACATATGCAAGATGCTTTAATGACAATTGGTAAAGAAGAAATGCAAGATATTATTGAAAAAGAAGGAGAAGCGGAATTGGTTTGTCATTTCTGTAATAAGAAATATCATTTTAATAAAAAAGAATTAGAAAATATATTAAAAAATATAGAAAAAAGTGAAACCAAATAGAAAAAAATGGCAAAGAATAGATGAGGGAATCTTCTATTCTTTTTTGTTGAATTAGAAAAGTAGAAAAAAAGTTTTTGAGAAGTGAGATTTATTTTTGAATAAAAAAACAAGCAGAAAACTTAAGAATCATTTAAGATTTCTAATTATTGACAAATTTCATAAATGAAAATATAATGGATAAGATAAGAAAAACGAAAAAGGAGAAATGAATATGGAAAATGAAGTATTTATATTTGGACACAAAAATCCAGACACAGACTCAATATGTGCAAGTTTAGTAAGTGAAAGATTAGACAAAAGAAATGGAGAAAATAACACAGTTGCAAAAAGATTAGGAAAAGTAAATAAAGAAACACAATATGTATTAGATTATTTACATATAGAAGCACCAGAAATGTTAGATAAAGTAGAAGAAGGACAAGGTGTAGCACTAGTAGATCACAATGAATTTAATCAAAGTGTAGAAGGAATTGAAAAAGCTAAAATATGGTCAGTAACAGATCATCACAGAATAGCAAATTTTGAAACATCAGAACCTTTATCTTACACAGCAAAACCATATGGATGTACTTGTACGATTTTATTTGAAGAATATAAAAGATTAGGACATGAAATTAATAAAGAAGAATCTATTTTGATGGCAAGTGCAATTATATCAGATACTTTATTATTAAAATCACCAACAACAACAGAAAACGATAAAAAAGCATTAACAGAATTAGAAGAAATAGCTGGAATTAATATTCAAGAATATGGATTAGAAATGTTAAAAGCAGGAACAGATTTAGGAGACTTTTCAGAAGCAGAATTGGTAAATTTAGATGCTAAAAATCTTGATAAAGATGGAAATAAATTTGTGATTGCACAAGTAAATACAGTAAGTATCGAAGATGTCTTAAAAAGACAAACAGATTTAGAAAGTGCTATTAATAGTGAAATAGAGAAGAAAGGATTACAGTTATTTGTATTTGCTATTACAGACATTTTAAATAGTAATTCAGAAATCATTGCTTTAGGAAAAAGAACAGATGCAGTTGAAAAAGCATTTGATGTAAAACTAGAAAATCATAGAGCATTTTTACCAGGTGTTGTTTCAAGAAAGAAACAATTATTGCCTGACATTGATAAAAATATGTAAAAAATACTAAAATATTCCTATAGTAGGGAGGAGCAAAATGTATAACATAACAATTATAATACCGATATATAATGCAGAAAAATATTTAAGAGAATTATTAGAATCCATTGTTCACCAAACAATGGATTTTAGGACTATACAAGTTATCATGGTAGATGATTATTCAAAAGATAATTCTACTAAAATTATGGATGCATATGAAGAGAAATATGATAATATTATTGGTATAAAATTAGAAAAAAATCATAAGGTAGCTGGAACAGCTAGAAATGAAGGCTTAAAAAGGGCAGAAGGAAAATATATCATGTTTGCAGATGCAGATGATTTTTTTACAGAAGATGCCTGTGAAATTATGTTTAATACAATAGAAAAGAAAAAAGCAGATTTTATTACTGCAAATTATGTAAATGCTGATTTCGATGGAACAATTTGGGAAAAACCAATATTTGATCAAGAAAAATACAAAGATTTTAAATTAAGCATTACAGATTATACAAAATCTTTCTTTATATTAAACTCATCAGCTTGTAATAAAATTTTTAGGAGATCTTTTATAGAAGAAAATAACATACAGTTTTTAGAAGAAGTACCAGCAGAAGATGCATATTTTACAACCTCATGTTTTATAAAATCCACAAAAGTATATTATATAAATAAAATTGTGTATTGTTATAGACAAAGAAATGAAGGAAATAGAAGAAAAAAATCTGTATCTTTTAATTGTTCAAGAGATTATTTTTCAAGAATTAATAAAGCATATAAAATTATCTATGAAAATTTTAAAAATAGTGGACATATTGGGTTTTATCGATATACTTATGCGAAAAATATGGCATATATGTTATACAAATTTATTGATTCAAATTTACTTACATATGAACAAAGAGTGGATATATTAAAAGAGATGAGATGGTTTTATGAATTAAGTATAGATTTAAAAGTACCTGCAGCACAAGTATCATTAAGAATGGTAATTGATAAAATTTTAAAAGAAGATTATGAAGAAGCGATAAATTATTGCAAAATTATTGCAGAGATTAGACTTCATTTACCAAAAGAAATTAGGGAAAATATGTCAAGACCAGATGCTAAAATGTATAAAGAAATATCTGAATATGATGATGAATTTAGAGAGGAAAAGATTGATGTTTAAATTAAAATTTGCAAAAATGTATGATAATAAAATTTTTGAAAAATATAATTTAAAACCAGTAGCAGAGGATTATTATGTAGCAAAAGAAGATATGTTTTGCGTAGCTGATGGTGTTACAAGAGATACTATAAAAGGAGAAGCAGTACCATATCCTAAAAATGAAGAGGAAGCAAAATTATGGGTAAAAACATATCCTAATCCAAGTGGAGCATATGAATCTGCTAAAATATGTGCAAATCAATTTGTGAAGTATTTACAAGAAAGTGATTTGCAAAATATATCTAGAGAAACGATTTTAGAGATTGTAAAAAAGGTGAATAAAGATATTTTTAAAATAAATCAAAATAGAGAAATTGATTACTTAGCAAATGACTATTATGGTTGTGTAGCAGTGGGAGGATATATTTCTTCTAATATGTTATATTGTTTTTCAATAGGAGATTCACATATTGTTGCCTTAGATGAAAATGGAAATATACAATTTGAAACCATAAACAATCATAAACCGTTTGAAAATTATTTAGAAAATGTATACAGTAAACAAAATCAATTTGATTGGAACAATGCAACAGATAGAATGATGGTAAGAAGAGATTATAGAAATAAACCAGAAATGAAATATCAAGGAAAAGATATATCTTTTGGTGCATTAACAGGAGAAACAGAGGCAGAATATTATATAGATACATATGCAATTGATTTAACCAATATCAAGTATATATGTGCTTATTCAGACGGATGTGAACCATATTTTAGAGAAAAAAATATCATCAATAAGATACTAAAAGAGCCAGAGATAATTGAAAAAAAAGGAAAAGAAAGAACATTAATTATATATGAAAGATAGGAGAACATAATGGAAAAAGAAATTGTATTGATTACAGGAGGAGATGGCAATATTGCCCAAGAAATTGTAAAAAAATATTTAGAAAATGGAAGTGTAGTTATTGCGACAGACATCCATGAAAATACATCTAATAGTGAATTTTTAAAAAATGAAAATTATGAATATTATCAAGCAGATGTCACAAATATAGAAGATTTAAAGAATGTATATAATAAAATACAAGAAAAATATGGAAGGATAACTCATTTAATTAGTGCAGCAGGAAGACCAATGCCAACAGAAATAGATGGAATACAATCTGTAACATTTGAAGAAATAGAAAAATCTATAAATTTAAACTTAACAAGTCATATTTATATAGTAAAAATATTTTTACAGCTATTAGAAAATGAAAAGAAGAATAATAAAACAATTACATTAATATCTTCTATAAATGCACTAAAAACATTTAATTTGCCAGTATATAGTGCTGCTAAATCAGGAATATACGGACTTATGAAAGCTTTAACAAAAGAATTAGGGAGAAAAAACATTAGAATCAATGTTGTTTCTCCAGGTACAGTACCAACAAAAGAAGAAATTGCAAGTAATGGAAATTTCTATAATTACCGATATAAAGATATGCTTGCATTAAATGAATTTACCAAACAAAGTGATATAGCAGATGCAGTCTATGCTTTAACTAATATTACAAAAGCAATTACAGGACAAAATATAGTGGTAGATTCTGGTCAAATTTCATAAGGAATGATACATGCAGGATTGTCAATATGATAACTATTATTATATTGAAGTAATCCTGTTTTTGGGTTTCTATTAAAAATAGAAATATTTCCTGAGTTTTGGTTGGCACAAAGTAAATAATTTTCAAAAATGTCAAACTGAATATCTCTAGGTGTTTTTCCAAAACAAGAAATCGTCTGAATCAAATTTACTTCAGGAGTGCTTGAAAATACATAAATACAATCTTTTCCTCTAATGCTTGTATAAATAAATTTTCCGTCTTGACTAATTTTAATGGCACATCCAGTATCATTTTCTCTTCTATCATTTCCAAGAATAGAAATAGAATTTACAAAATGAAAACCAGTATTTTCTGAAAATGTGAAATGGTATAATTCACAAGAATCCTCAGTTATGACATATATATGATTTTGATAAATAGCTAAATGTCTAGGAGAAGTACCATTAGGAAAAGCATAATAGCTTAATTCTTTTAATTCTAATGTTTGATTTTCAAAAATAATTTGATAAGCATACATTTTGTTATCACCTAAATCACTAATAAATAACATGCTTTTGTCTTCTGAAAATGCAAGATGATGTATACGAGAATGTGAAGTATATGATTTATGATAAATGGAAGAAATAATATTGCCATTGCTATCTAATAAAAAAACATCAAGTGTGCCATCTCCATAATTAGCAATATAAAGTAAGTTTCGTATATCATCTAATAGGATAAAACAAGGACCTTTTCCTGAAATAGGAAAAGCATATTGATTTGAAAAAGTAGGTGTCATAGAAATTAAAGCACCATCTTTATAAATGTCTCTTTCAGAATATTCTATAATTCCATAAATATGGTTAGAAGAATAAGAAAGATATGAGCAATTTTCAAATGTATCAGATCTATTCAATAAAGAAAGTGAAGCATTATGAAATTGCAAAGTATAAATTCCATTTTGAGAATATGTTCCAATAAGCATGTTTTGCATCACAAAACCTCCCATAATAAATGATTGTTACAAATACTATAATAAAACATAGAAGAAAAATCAATCATCTTTTAAAAAATTATAAATGGAAAAGAAAAGCAATTTATTTAAATATGAAATAAAAAGATTACAGTTAGTATCTTTAAGAATTTGAATCTAAACTGTAGTAGAAAAAGTAAAAAGATTTGCTTGTTTTTTAGACCAAAATAGTATATAGTATAAAAGTAAAAATGTTAGAAAAATAAATATATAAATAGAAACATAAGTAAAAATAAACATAACAAAGAGGAGATATACATGTATTTAAAAAGATTAGAATTACAAGGATTTAAGTCATTTGCAGATAAAACTGTATTAGAATTTATGCCAGGAATTACAAGTGTCATAGGACCAAATGGTTCTGGAAAAAGTAATATATCAGATGCTATTAGATGGGTACTTGGAGAACAAAGTATGAAATCATTAAGAGGTTCAAAATCATTAGATATTATCTTTGCAGGTACACAAAATAGAAAATCATTAGGGTTTGCAGAAGCATCATTGGTATTTGATAATACAGATGGGAGTCTACCAATCGAATATACAGAAGTAACTGTTACAAGAAAAATATATAGAAGTGGGGAAACAGGTTATTATATCAATAAAGTACCATGTAGATTAAAAGATGTATTAGAATTATTTATGGATACAGGTATTGGAAAAGATGGTTATTCCATTATAGGACAAGGAAAAATAGATGAGATTTTAAGTAATAAATCAGAAGACAGAAGACATATTTTTGAAGAAGCAGCAGGAATTGTAAAATATAGAGTAAGAAAAGCGGAAAGTGAGAAAAAATTAGAACATACCAAATTAAATCTTCTTAGAATTAATGATATATTGGCAGAAATTGAAACCAATATAGAACCATTAAAAATACAAGCAGAAAAAGCAAAAAAATATTTGAATTTAAGAGAAGAATTAAAAAATATTGAGATTGGTTTGTTTTTATACAATATAGAAAAATATAAAAAAGAATTAGAAGATATTGTAAAAGATGAAGAAATCTATAAAAACCAATGTAATGATGAAGAAGGTAGACTAGAAAGAATCAAAGCTTTAAAAGAAGAATTAAAATCAGAAATTGATCATATTACAGAATCGATTGAAGAAATGTCTAATTTAGGATTTGAAAGCAAAAAAGAAATTGAGATGTTAAATTCTGATATTAATGTGTCTAATACAAGAATTGAAAATAATAAGCAAAATAAAGAAAGATTTGAAAAAGAAATTGAAGAATTAACAGCAAGAACAAAAGAATTAGAAGAGGAGAAAAAACAAAAAGAAGAAAAGAAAGAAAATTTAAAACAAAATAGAGAAAAATTTGCAAAAGAGTTAGAAGAAAAAGAAAAAGAATTGGCAGAAATCACAAAAAAATTATCTAGTAAAGAATTAGAAATGGAAGAACATAAGAAAACAGTAGAAGAAAATACAGATAAAAAATATGAATTGCAAGCAAGTATTAGTGAGCAGGATATTAATTATCAAAACTATCAAAAAAGACAAACACAAATTAAGAATGAAATGACTGGAAATATTTCTGAGCTAGATAGTACCAGAATGAAAAAAGAAGAAATTGCAAAAGAATTTTATGAAATAGAAAGTAAACGAAATAAAATTTTAACAGACTTAGAAGAAGTAAACAAAGAAAAAAAAGAAGCAGACAGAAAAATCAAAGATTTTGATAGTAAAATCAATATGCTTTCAGGAGAAAAGAGAATAAAAGAATCAAAATTAAAATTCTTAATAGAAACAGAAAAAGAAAAAGAAGGATATATCAAAAGTGTTAAAACATTATTAAAAGATTGTGAGACAACAAAAGAATTAGGAAAAGGAATGCATGGTGTTTTAGCAAATATTATAGAAGTACCAGAAGAATATCAAACAGCAATTGAAATGTGTTTAGGAAGTAGTTTGCAAAATATTGTAACAGAAAATGAAGAAGATGCAAAAAGATTAATTGAACATTTAAGAAAAAATAATTTAGGAAGGGCATCATTTTTACCAATTTCATCAGTGAAAGGAAAGAAATTAGATAGAATAAAAGGTAAAAATACAGGAATTATTGGAATTGCTTCAGACTTAATTCAATATAGTAAAAAATTTGAAAACATTATTCTAAATCTATTAGGAAGAACAGTCATTGTGCAAGATATGGAAACGGCTATAAGAGTTGCTAAAGACAATGGATATAGCTTTAGAATTATCACAGTAGAAGGAGATGTGATTAATCCATCAGGTGCTATTACAGGAGGTTCTGTTGCGAAAAAGACAGTGAATATCCTAGGTAGAGGAAGAGAAATT
Source organism: Bacillota bacterium (assembly GCA_963929465.1). Taxonomy (GTDB): domain Bacteria; phylum Bacillota; class Clostridia; order TANB77; family CAG-508; genus CAG-269. Next base: position 37,883 of record CAWVJG010000029.1, on the reverse strand, counting down.
GAAAAACTACAAAAAGAAATTAAGAAATTAGAAGAACAAATACAAAAACTTGAAAAGGAAAAAGAAACTTATCAAGAGTCTATTGAACATGTACTAGAAAAGGCTTCAACTTTTGAAAAAGAATTACAGGAAACTGAAATTACATACGCAACAGGAAAAGAGAAAATCAATAGCATAGAGGAAAATATTACGAGAGTAGAAACGAGATTAAATAAACTAAAAGAAGAAAGCAAAAAATTGGAAGAACAAAAACAAGAAAGTATGAAAAATAAAGCAGACTTCCAAGAGAAAATACAAGCAATCAATGAAGAAAACGAAAAATTGAAAAAAATCATTACAGAATTTGCAGAATTAAATAAAGATAATCAAAAATATGTAGATGATTTGAATTTTGATATTACAAATTTAAAAATTTCTGTATCTTCATTTGATGAAAGTGAGACTTCGATAGAGGAAATTCAAGAAAGAATTCATTCTGAAATAGAAAGTACGAATAGAAGTATTGAAAATAAAAAGAAACAAATTGAGCAAATCAAGCAAGATAATTTTAACTTGGAAAAAGCAATTGAAGAAATCAAAGAAAAGATAGAGAAAATTAAAGAAGAGGTAAAAAATAGCGGTTCAAAAATAGAAGAACTAAAAGAAAAAAGAATCCAAAAAAATGAAAAATTGGCAGAACAAGAACAAGAAATTAATAGCAAATTAAAAATCATTGAAGAGTTAAAAGCACAAATGGTAAAAGTAGATGTTAAGAAAACAAAACTAGAAGAAGATATTAATGGAATCATCAACAAGATGTGGGAAGAATATGAATTAACTCCAAACAATGTCGTAGATTATAGAAAACCAGAAAATATACAATTAACACAGAAAAAAGTAAAAGATATGAGAAATCAAATTAAAGAATTGGGAAGTGTTAATGTTGACTCAATAGAGGAATACAAAAATTTAAAAGATAGATATGACTTTATGTGTGAACAAAGAGTCGATTTGGAAAGTACAATGGCAAAATTAAGAAAGATTATTTCTGATATGACAAGTATTATGAAAGAACAATTTAAAGAAAAATTTGAGATGATTAACAAAAATTTTGCAGAAGTATTTAAAGAATTATTTGGTGGAGGAACTGCAAGTTTAAGATTAGAAGATAAAGACAATATTTTAGAATGTGGAATAGAAATAACCGTACAACCACCAGGAAAGAAATTACAAAATATGATGTTATTATCTGGTGGAGAAAAAGCATTTACAGCCATTGCCTTGTTATTTGCTATTTTAAAAATCAATCCAGCACCATTCTGTGTATTAGATGAGATTGAAGCAGCATTAGATGATGTCAATGTTTATCGATATGCAGAATATTTAAAGAAATTTTCTAAAAATACGCAATTCTTGGTAATTACACATAGAAAAGGAACCATGGAAGCAGCAGATACGGTTTATGGAATTACCATGGAGGAAAATGGTATATCAAAATTGTTATCTATGAAATTAAAAAATAGTTAAAATAATCATTTAGTAATGCTTTCGACTTTGATATAGGGATGAGTAATAAAGTAGATAATATTGTATAAAGTATATCTACTTTATTTTTATAGAAAAATATGGTAAAATAAATATGTAAACTTTTAAAAAGGAGAATATATATGAAAGATGTATATGTACCAAATGTTGGAGAAACAGCCAAAATGGTTACCTCTATGATTAAAAGAAATTTAAAAGAGGAACAAACGAAAAAGAATCAAACACTTAATACAAAGAGAAAAATCAAAAAGAAAATAGTAAAAAAGGAAAACAGACCTAAAAGAATTGAAAACATGAGAAGTGGTAAATTTTACAAATCAGATTTAAAATATTTAATAACAGGTTGTGATTTTTTACGAATTATTGGAGATGCAGGAATTGATGCAGTAACAAGCTATTTTAGTACAAACAATGAAAAGATGAATACAAAAACAGCAAAAGCTTTAATTGCATTAAAAGCATGTAGAGGATCTATTTATGATTTTTTAAAGATGTATACAAGAAATTTACATGAAAAATATAATTTACAAAGAGAAATTGCAAACCTAGACAATATGTATGAAATTATAGATAAGTCAAGAGATGGAATAATAACCAGAAAACAGGAGATAGAAGATAGTAAGGGGCAAAAAACAGAAATTGAGATAACTATGTCAGAAAGAGAAATTGCAGAAATTGTGAAAGAGTATACAGATCAATTATATCGAATTCAAGATAATACCATTACCAATTATTTAGGACTAGGAATGAGTATTGTTAGTATGTTGGGAGCTATGATAGGAGAAAGTAAAAATTCAAAGGAAGTGGCTAAAAAAATCGGAATGGGTGGATTAGTTAGTGTAGGAACTTTAATAGGAAGAAGATATGTTACAAAAAATTATGGTGAAAAGGTCGGAGAAGAGAGAAGGAAAGTATATAGACAGGAAAGCGACTTAATAAGAAATGAGCCTGTAAGTGAGCAGGAAGCAGAAGAAAAGAAAGAAGGGATAAAAAATCAAATACGTAAAGTATATTTAGAAGATAGTAAAATCCAGAATAAAGTAGATATTATGAAAATAGTAGATATCATATCTTCAGCAATTTTAATAGGTGTCATCGGAAGTGAAAAAATTAAAGATTCACAAAAATTAGATGCAAAAACATTATCACAAATTATCGTAGAAACCAATAGAGTGAGTTATTTGACAGATAATGTAGTGCACAATGTTGACAATATATTTAGAATGATAAGAGAGAAGAATCAGTTAAAAGAATCTGAAAAAAAATTAGAAGATATTATTAGACAAATAGAAGAAAAACAAGATCCGTTGATAGAAGCAATAGAACCATTCGAAAGTATTGAGATTAAAGACTTTAAAGGAATTTTTTATCAAGAAAAAGACCCTAACACTAGGCATAAAATAGAAGTACCAGAATTTTCAATAAAAAAAGGGGAAGTTGTATTACTTTCTGGAAAATCAGGTAGAGGAAAAAGTACTTTTTTGAAATTATTAAAAAGAGGAGATATACATAATAGACAAATTATTAAAATAGATGGAGAGAAAGTAGTAGATAAATTAGGAAAACAATTTAGTGCTATTGAAGCAGATAAAGATTTAGGACGAAATGGAAATGTACTGAAAGAGCTAGTTGGAAAAGAATCTGTTTCAGATATGAGCAAAGAAGAAATGCAAAAGCTACAAATAGTATTAAAAAATGTTTGCTTAGATAAAGAGGGAATATTACAAGAATTGTCAACAAAAGACTATAGTCAATTCTCGACAGGACAGAAGAAAAGATTGGTATTAGCACAAATATTATATAGAGCATCAGACAAACCATCTATAATGTTATTTGATGAGCCAGTGGGACATGTCGAAGACGAATTAATAGACGACCAATTACATGCAATAACACAATTTATTAAAAATACAGGAGCTATGGGAATCATAGTAACTCATAGAGTAGATTTGGCAAGCAGATATGTAGATAAACATTATCACATAGGAGATGATGGAGTAATACGAGAAATCAGTAAAGAAGAGAAAGGTTTAGAAAGAGAAGAGTATTAATTCTTCTCTTTTTTTGTATTCGGAACACAACTATGTTTAGCTTTTATTTAATCTGATATAAATATTTTCATTTGAAAAATAAGAGTTATTAGTACCATGTATTAAATTGCTTTACAAAATCCAATGATAATTAATAAAATACCAGAAATTGTTGACCATATGTTATCAGGTAATTTACTAAAAGAATATAATTTTTTTCCACAATAATTTCCTAAACTTAAGAAAAATAATTGAAAACAACTTGTCAGTAAGGGAAATATAATGGAAAAAGTATTTATCATACTAAAACCAATACCAATACAAAAACTATCTAAAGAAAGTGCTAACCCTAAAAATAAAGATTCTTTAGAATCAATAACATTGGATTTATCCAAATCAGAAGAGCTAGGATTTTTAATAATTTTAATCGTAATCCCCAAACATTTAATAAAAAAGAATATATTTTTTCTGTATTTGATATTTTTAAATTTTTATCATTTTCTATTTTATATTCTTGTTTTGAAACTTTTACTGATTGAAAAAACATAAACAATCCCATTAACATTAAAAGGAAACTACCTAAGTAATGAATAAGAAAGTCAGGGAAAATGTATTTTAATAAATTTCCAAAATATATAGAAATAATGGAAATGATAAAGCTAATAAAAAATAAAATAGATTTAGCACCCATAGTTATTTTTGTATTTTTAATTCCATATGTAATACCGATTCCCAGAGAATCGATACTACTAGAAATTGCTAAAAATAAACAGTTAAGTAACATAAAAACACCTCTACACACATCATATGAATATGATAAAAAAATGTTAAAAAACAGTAATAAAAATAGACTATGTGAATACAATTAGAAAAACGAAGGACAAGATAATGTCTGTGTCCGTTTCGAGATTTTAGCAGGTGAGGTGATATGTATTATTTTTTTCATGATTTCCTCGGCTTGCTTCATAGATGATAACTTCTAAGATTTCAATAAACGAGCCTCTCGCTGCTCGCGCTTCCTCATTTATTGAAAACTAAGAATTTATACATCTATTCCACGGCACATTCGTCAATACATTCAAAAAATAATACATATCACCTCACCTGCTAAAATCTCGAAACGGAAAAATATCTATACAAAGGAGAGGGAGAATATGTGGGAAACACTTAAAAAGGAAGAAGTTGAAAGAAAACTTAACACTGATTTTTGTAAAGGATTAAGTGATAGTGAAGTTTTCAAAAGGCAAAATCAATATGGAAAGAATGAATTAAAAAATCGTAAAAAAGAAAGCATTATCATTAAATTTTTTAAACAATTTAATGACTTTATGATTATAATCTTAATTATGGCATCAATTGTATCTGCAGGTGTGTCTTGGTATCAAGGAGAAAATGACTATATTGACTCTATCATTATTATAGCGATTGTTGTATTAAATGCCATTATGGGAGTTTTACAAGAAGCAAAAGCAGAAAAATCAATCGAAAGTTTGAAAAAAATGACACCACAAATGTCAAAAGTTATTCGAAATGGAAAAGAAATAGAAGTACCATCAGAAACATTAACCGTAGGAGATGTGGTTATTTTAGAGGCAGGAAATCGTGTGCCAGCAGATTGTAGAATTATAGAAAATTTTAATTTCAAAGTAGAAGAATCTAGTTTAACAGGAGAAACAGAAGCTGTTGAAAAAGATGGAACAGCTATTTGCAAAAAAGGAATACCATTGGGAGATATTGTCAATATGGTATTTATGGGAAGTACAGTTGTCAATGGACATGCAAAAGTTGTGGTGACAGAAATTGGGATGCAAACAAAGGTAGGAAAAATTGCCAATATGATTATTGAAAATGACTCACCAGAAACGCCAATTCAAAAGAAATTAAATCAAGTAGGAAAAATATTAGGTGTAATCTGTTTAATGATTTGTTTAGTCATATTTGTTATAGGAATTATCAAAAAAATACCACCAATGGAAATGTTTATGACTTCTGTAGGATTAGCTGTTGCAGCAATACCAGAAGGTTTGCCAGCAATTGTTACCATTATGTTGTCAATTGGTGTAACTAAAATGGCAAAACGAAATAGTATCATCCGAAAATTACCAGCAGTTGAAACATTAGGTAGTAGTAATGTGATTTGTTCAGATAAAACAGGAACGTTAACACAAAATAAAATGAAGGTAGTAGAAATCAAAGCAGAAAATCCAAATTTTGCAATGGAATTGGCAACTATGTGCACAGATAGCAAGATAGAAGTAAGTAGTGGAAAGGTAGAAGTGGTTGGAGAGCCTACAGAAATGGCATTAGTAGAAGCTGCTTATATCAATAAATTAGATAAAAATAAATTATATCAATCTATGCCAAGAGTGAATGAAATTCCATTTGATTCAACCAGAAAAATGATGACAACCATACATAAATTAGAAAATGGGAAATACAGAGTAATAACGAAAGGGGCACCAGATATATTATTAAATAAATGTATAGGAGTCTATAAAGAAAAAATAACAAGAGAAAATGAGAAAATGGCAAATAAAGCTCTAAGAGTAATTGCTGTGGCATATAAAGACATAAATCAGTTACCAAATAAAATAGAGAGTAATAGTATCGAAAACAATTTGAATTTTGTAGGCTTAATTGGTATGATAGATCCTCCAAGAGAAGGTGTTAAAGAAGCCGTAGAAACCTGTAAAAAAGCTGGTATTAAAACAGTCATGATAACAGGAGATCATATTGCAACTGCAAAAGCCATTGCAGAAAAGATAGGAATATTTTCTAAAAAAGATAAAGCGATAACAGGAGAAGAACTAGATAAACTAAATCAAGAAAAGTTTGAAAAAGAAATTCAGGACTATACTGTTTTTGCAAGAGTAACACCTGAACATAAAGTAAGAATTGTAAAGGCATGGCAAAAAAAGAGTGCAGTTGTAGCCATGACAGGAGATGGTGTAAATGATAGTCCAGCATTAAAAAGTGCAGATATTGGAATTGCCATGGGAAAAGGTGGGACAGATGTTGCAAAAAATGCAGCAGATATGATTTTAGTAGATGACAATTTTGTAACCATTGTAGATGCTGTAAAACAGGGAAGAAATATTTATGATAATATTAGAAAAGCCATTCATTTTCTAATTGCGACAAATATAGGAGAAATTGTAACTATTTTTATGGGCTTGGTTTTAGGACTTCAATCACCATTACTTGCTATACAATTGTTATGGATAAATTTAGTGACAGACTCTTTACCAGCAATTGCCATAGGATTAGAACCACCTGAAAAAGATATTATGGAAAGAAAACCAGTGGATTCGAAAAAAGGTATATTTGCAGATGGATTATGGAGTAAAATCATATTAGAAGGCATTATGATAGGTATGCTTACATTAATTGCTTTTAGCATAGGAAACAAGTATTATGGAGTAGAAGTGGCAAGAACAATGGCTTTTATCAGTATGGGACTATTAGAGCTTGTCCACAGTTTTAACATAAAAAGTGAAAAATCTATTTTTAAAGTTGGTATATTAGAAAATAAATTCTTGATAGGAAGTTTTATACTTGGAATTTTTGTGCAGACAATTGTTGTTTTTATTCCAGCTCTAGCAAATATATTTGATGTAACAAACTTAACAGGTGCACAATGGATCATAACATTAGGTATTTCTATATTACCAATACCAATTATAGAGTTACAGAAACAAATAAATAGAATGAATGCCAAAAAAGAAAAGAGAATATTGATAAAAAATACAATTCATGAGTTCAATAAAGGATAGTGGTAAATATTTAAATACAAGCCTTGACGTATTATAAAAATAAGAATAGAATGTTAATATAGAAATATAAGGGGAATTAGCAAATGAAAGAAATTGTAAAAGAAGTCATAAGATTATTACTAGTAAATGTGATTATCAATCTCGTATTTAATGGCTTGCTGGATATATTTAATCTACAAACAAATGAACTTGTCAGTTATTTAATATGTATACTAACAAGTATCGGTATTGTATTTATAGGAGTAAATGCATTATGGAAAGATGTTGACATAGACGATCTAAAAAAAGTGCTAATTGTTTTTTCAATTATACTTGTTGTATATAACGTCTTTTATGTAGGAAAAGAAATGAAAGAATATGAAGAATTGATAGATAGCGAAATACCACAAAGTAGTATAGAATATGATAATACATTAACAAATAGTGAAAGAAAACAACTACAGGAAATTATCGGAACATTGAGAAGTGCTACTGAAACATTACAAGAATATTTAATACAAGAAAGAGACACATATTATGCATTTTTATTTAGGGCATATATTGTAATTTATAATCTGATTACAATTATTATGTATTGTTTTATAGCGCCAAAATGGTTTGAATTACGAAATTAAATGGAGCAGAATAATCTCGTATAGTCGATTTTTATAAAGAATAAAAGATGTTACAGTTTAGACTAGTGTATCAAGGGGAAAGTATTTATAAATTATTTATTACTCGGTTCAATACAAATATTAAGAAATTCTAAAATCATTTTATGGCACCCTTTCACTTAGTTCTCACTACGTTCGACGTGAACATTTTCCCAAAAAATGCTTTAAGAATTTCTAAATATTTTCCAATCACATTCGTAATGAAATAATTTATAAATACTTTCCCCCTGATACACTAGTCTGAACCGTATCCAAAAGATAGAATAATTAAAATAAAAGTAAAAATATGCTTGCAATGTAGAGAAAAATATGATAAAATAGCTGTGCTTTAAAGATAGCATAGCTATTTTTAAATCTCTACTTGTGAAACACACAGGTTATAAATCCATAGGGAGGTGAAAGATGATGAATAAATACGAAAGTATTATCATTGTTAATCCAAATGTTGATGAAGCAGGTTTAAAAGCTTTAGAAGAAAAATTCACAGGATTAATCAATGAAAATGGTAAAGTAGAATCAGTTGAAAACATGGGAAAAAGAAAACTAGCTTATGATATTAAAAAATTCAAAGAAGCTACATATATGTTATTCAACTTTGAAGCAAAACCAGAATTAATAGCTGAACTTGAAAGAGTTTACAGAATTACAGATGACATTATAAAATTTATTACAGTAAAAGTAGAAAAATAAGAAAAAAATAAAAAAGAAATACTAAATAAAGAAGGGGCCTTTATTTAAAGTAAAGAAAGGTGAGTAATTATGAATAAAGTAATTTTAATGGGAAGATTAACAAGAGATCCAGAAACAAGATATACACAAACAAACAACACATTAGTATCTTCATTTAGTCTAGCAGTTAATAGAAGATTTGTAAGACAAGGAGAAGAAAGACAAGCGGATTTTATTAATATTGTTGCATGGGCTAAATTAGGAGAATTTTGTAGCAAATACTTTAAGAAAGGTCAACAAGTAGGCGTTGTTGGAAGAATTCAAACAAGAACTTGGGATGATGACCAAGGACAAAAACATTATGTTACAGAAGTTGTAGCAGAAGAAGCTTATTTCGCAGATAGTAAAAGAGATGGAGAAACAAATAATACATCTTTTGAAAATACATTTGGAAATACAGCACCTGGAAGTATGGGAGCAGATTTTGAAATGTCTTCAAGTGATGACCTACCATTCTAATTTGTTAGGGGGGAAAATATAAAATGGCAGATAAAAAACAAAATAAAAGAAATAATAAAAACTATGATGAGGATTACAATCCAAGATTCAGAAAACAAAGAAAAAAAGTATGTTTATTATGTAGTGATAAAAACTTTGTTTTAGATTATAAAAATCCAGAACAATTAAGAAAATTTATCAGTGATAAAGGTAAAATCTTACCAAGAAGAAATACTGGAATGTGTGCTAAACATCAAAGAGATATCACAGTTGCTATTAAAAGAGCAAGACATATCGCTTTATTACCATATGCACAAAAATAATGAATATAAAAAGCTAGAAAATATGTTTATTTTCTAGTTTTTTTATTGAATAGGAAAAATTATTTTTTCCTATTCAATAAAAAACAACGTTGCACAGAAAAATGGCGTAGCAATTTTTCGTGTTGACAAATCTTTACGCTTCTTCGAGAACTTAGACATATATAGTTAAATTAGAAAAGTAGAGAAAAGTTCTCTCTAACTAGATTTGTCCTATTATACAATAAAACAGAAGCCCAACATTTTGCAATATTGGGCTTTCGTTAGGAGAAACAAGATTAGCAGACTCTAAAAAGCAGAGTCTGACATAACTGAGGGTCACTTATATTGTGTCTTTGACAATATAAGCTGACACACTTGTTACATTCATTAATATCATGTACATTCATAAATTCCATATTATCAATGCACATTTGAGCGCGAGCTTCCAGAAGTTTGTATAAGTCTTTGTGATACTTTTTAATGAACTCTAATCTTTCCTTGTTACTCATGTAATATCCTCCTTTTTCTTAGACCATATATAGCTATGGTCAAAACTAAGTTTCTTTGCGACTCATATAGTATATCACAAAACTTATGTAAAGTAAACACAAAATAAGTGGTATTGCTAAATTATGTAAAATATAGTACAATATATGAGTCAGAACCAATATATTGAATAAAAATGAAGGGGTATGAGTATAAAATGAATAAAGAATTATTAGAATTAGCAAGTCAAGTAGAAAAAAAGATAGAACCACAATTTAAGAAAATGGATGACATTTGTAGCAAAAATAGTATAAAAGTCATTGAAGCATTTCAAGAATGTAATTTACAAGAAATGCATTTAGCAACTTCAACAGGATATGGAATTGATGAAGTGGGAAGAAATAAAATAGAAGAAATCTATGCTAAGGTATTTAGGGCAGAAGATAGTTTAGTAAGAGCACAATTTATATCAGGAACACATGCTTTAGCAATTACCTTGTCTGCATTATTGCGTCCAAATGATACAATGATTAGTATAACAGGTGCACCATATGATACTTTGCAAACTGTCATTGGAATTGGAAAAGAAGTTAGTGAAAGTTCGCTAAAGGCTTTTGGAATAAACTATGAACAAATTGAATTAGTAAATAATGATTTTGATATAGAAACCATAAAAGAAAGACTATCAAAAAATAATGTTAAATTAGTAGAAATTCAAAGATCTAGAGGATATTCTACAAGAGAAAGTTTAACAATAGAAAAAATAGAAAAAGCAATACAAGCTATAAGAGAAGTCAATAAAGATGTTATCATCATGGTAGATAATTGTTATGGAGAATTTGCGCAAGATAGAGAGCCAATAGAAGTAGGAGCAGACATTGCAGTGGGTTCACTAATGAAAAATTTAGGAGCTGGAATTGCAACAAGTGGAGCTTATATTGTAGGAAAAGAACATTTAATCAAATTATGTGCAGAAAGATTAACAGCACCAGGAATAGGAAAAGAAATTGGTCCATCATTAAATCAAAATACCAATTTATTAAAAGGATTATTTTTTGCACCACAAGTAGTAGCAAGTAGTGTAAAAACAGCTATATTTGCAAGTTGCATTTTAGAAGAATTAGGATATACAGTAGAACCTAAATTCAATGATGAAAGAGCAGATATTGTGCAAACCATTCATTTAGGAACAGCTGAAAAATTAATAAAATTTTGTCAAGGAATTCAAAAAGGTTCACCAATTGATTCATGTGTTGTACCAGAACCAAGTCCTATGGGAGGATATGAAGATGAAGTCATCATGGCAGCAGGAACATTTACAGAAGGTTCAACTATTGAACTTAGTTGTGATGGACCAATTAGAGAACCATATATTGCCTATATGCAAGGTGGATTAACCTATGATTATGGAAAATATGGGATATTAAAAGCAATAGAAGAAATGAGAAAATAATGTCCCAAATAGAAACGTCCCCAATTGGACATAGAAAGGAATTGGTTTTGGATAAAGTAATAGTGATTGGTGGTGGTCCTGCTGGAATGATGGCAGCGATTACGGCTAAAGAAAATAAAAATGACGTATTGATAATAGAAAAAAATAATCAATTAGGTAAAAAGCTCTTAATTACAGGAAAAGGAAGATGTAACATTACATCTTCTTTAGAGATGGAAGATTTTATCAAAAATACACCAGGAAATGGTATGTTTTTATATAGTGCTTATCAGCAATATACTAATCAAGACATCATTCAATTTCTAAAACAACAAGGACTAGAAGTAAAAGAAGAAAGAGGAAACAGAATCTTTCCAGTAACAGATAAATCTATAGATGTTTTAAAATGTTTTACTAAAAAAATTAAGGAATTAGATATAGATATAAAATATAATACAAGAGTTGTAGAGATTTTAACAGAAATGGTAGATGGAGAAAATACAGTTATTGGAGTAAAAACAGATAGAGAAATCATAAACGCAAATAAAGTCATATTAGCCACAGGAGGAAAAAGTTATCCATTAACAGGCTCAACAGGTGATGGATATCAATTAGTAGAAAAATTAGGACATAGTATAACAGAAATAAAACCATCGCTAGTTCCTTTAGAGGTATATGATAAAGCAGAATGTAAGGAATTACAGGGATTAAGTTTAAGAAATGTGGAAATCAAGTTAATCGATATAGAAAAACATAAGCAAATATATGAAGATTTTGGAGAAATGGTATTTACACATTTTGGCGTTTCAGGCCCAACCATTTTAAGTTCATCGGCACATTTGGTTAGATATAAAAATATTGATAAATTATTTCATGAAAAAAAGATAGTTTTAAAAATAGATTTAAAACCAGCTTTAGATGAAAAGAAATTAAATGACAGAATCTTAAGAGATTTTGAAGATGCAAAAAATAAACAATTTAAAAATAGTTTAGACAAATTGTTACCACAGAAATTAATACCTGTTGTGATTGCAAGAAGTAAAATAAATCCTAATAAAAAAGTAAATGAAATAACAAAAAAGGAAAGAGAACAACTAATAAAAGAAATCAAAGACTTTGAAATCATAATAAGAGGATTTAGGCCAATAGAAGAGGCAATCATTACAAGTGGAGGAGTTAATATCAAAGAAATTAATCCAAAAACAATGGAATCTAAAAAAGTGAAAGGATTATTTTTTGCAGGAGAAATTATTGATGTAGATAGCTATACAGGAGGATTTAATTTGCAAATAGCATATTCTACAGGTTATGTGGCAGGTTTAAACTAGTGTCTGATTTAGGAATTTTGAGGGATTTTGGGGACGGACTCATTTTTCCCTTTTTTAAATCACGAAATCTGAGATATAGACTACAAAAAAATTATTTTTACAAAACTAATTTTAGATTTATCAAATCATATTCTAAGTAATTATGTAATAGTAGGATAATTTAAAATTATAAAAAAGGGAAAAATGAGTCCGTCCCCAAAATCCCTCAAAATGTCCCAAACAGAAACGTCCCCAATGGGACAAAAATAAAAAAGAAAAGGAATAAAAAATGAATCGATATCTAACAATAAAAAACAATATAGAAACAGAAATTGTTGTAAAAAAATCAAAATTTATAGCAAATTTTATAAAAGTAACATCAAAGGAACAAGCTGAGGAAGAAATCAAAAAAATAAAGAAAAAATATTTTGATGCAAGACATAATTGTATTTCTTATAGAGTACTAGAAGATGAAAAGATAGTAGAAAGATTTAGTGATGATGGAGAACCTTCTGGAACAGCAGGAGGACCAATGTTAAATATTCTACAAAAGAATAATTTGGTAAATGTATTGATTGTTATAACAAGATATTTTGGAGGAATACTGCTAGGAACGGGTGGGTTAGTAAGAGCATATTCAGATAGTTTACAAAAAGCAATCGAAGAAAGTAATTTGCTAGAGGTTACGATAGGAACAGAGTGTGAAGTGAAGTTAGAATACAATTATTTTGAAAAATTTAAGTATTATTGTAAAAATAATGATATTCAAATAAAAGATACAAGTTATACAGAAGAAATTGTTTGTAAAATAGAAATGGAAGAAGATAAAAAAGAGAATTTATTAAAAGATTATGCATTAAAAAATATTAATTTATTGAATATACAAGTTTTATCTAAAAAATATATAGAAAAAAGTATATCAAAATAATTGTTTTATAAAATTAATGGAAAAAATTACCAATTTATCTTGCAAATTATCATCTGCAAGCATATAATCTGAATTGTAAAATATTTACAATTTATTTTTGGAGGAAAAATTATGAAAGAAAAGATTACAGTCTTAATAGCAGATGACAATCAAGAATTTAGTCAAACATTAGCATCATATATAGATGCACAAGAAGATATGGAGGTTATAGCAAAAGCAAAAGATGGAACAGAAGTAATAGATATTATTGCAAATACAGTACCAGATGTTATATTACTAGATGTGATTATGCCACATTTAGATGGATTAGGTGTTTTAGAAAATATTAATAAAATTAAAATAGCCAAAAAACCAATTTGCATTATGCTGTCAGCAGTTGGACAAGATAAAATTACACAAAGAGCCATAGAATTAGGAGCACAATATTATGTAGTAAAGCCTTTTGATATTGAAGTATTAATACAAAGAATAAGAGAGTTTAAATTTTATAAACCAACAGCAACAAATACAAATAATAATTTTATAACAAGAGAAACAAGGCCACAATACATAGAAATATCTCCTGATAATACAAAGTCAGAAGAAAATTTAGAAGCATTGGTAACCAATATTATTCATGAAGTTGGTGTACCTGCACATATTAAAGGATATCAATATTTAAGAGAAGCCATTATGATGGTGGTAAATGATATAGATGTGATTAATCAAATTACAAAAAGTCTATATCCACAAATTGCACGCAAATTTAATACGACACCAAGTCGCGTAGAAAGGGCAATTCGTCATGCAATTGAAGTTGCGTGGGGAAGAGGACAACAAGAAATTGTTGAAAATATATTTGGTTATACTATTTCAGCTGCAAAAGGAAAGCCAACAAATAGTGAATTTATAGCAATGATAGCTGATAAGTTACGTCTTGAATTAAAATCAGCATAAGATATGCTTAAAAGTATTGCAAGAGTAAGAATACATAAAATTAAACAATCTGCCTGTAAGGCTATAAACTATATGAAAATAGTCATAGAAACAGTAAAAAATCAGCAACCAAAGCGATAAATGAAATATTCATAGAACAATAAACTTCCAAGATTTATTGGTTAATATAAAAAAATGTTAATCAGTAGAAATTGGAGGTTTTTTGTATCAAATAATAGAAAAGAAAACAGAAAAAGGTAATGAAAGAATATGCAAATGTTATAGATGAGATAGAAGATACAATAGAAAAATCAATGTATAAACATGGATTATATGATGGATTAAAATTAATAATTGAGGGAATGAAAAAAATTGATATTAAAAAATAAAAGGTGAATTAATTGTGAGAATTAAAAGCTAATTACTGAAAACAGTAATTAGTATTTTTTTGTGAAATTTTGATTTGTTCGCTTGATTTTGACAAACAAATGTTGTATAGTATTAAACATAGGAAATGAGAATATCTAGATATAACGCTTACCTGAATAATACACAAATTGCTTCGCAATTTGGCAGCGTTATAAGCAGATGTGGTTTGCCTCCAACAAGGAGGTGAGGCTTATGGTAGAAATATAAACATTAATTGCAACAATATACATATTATATTATTCATTAATTGGAGTAACTATCATAGCTCTTACTTCGATAATAGCACTTGTAATACTACTTCGTAAGAGCAAATAACCCAAAAGACACATCTGTAAACTCGCCAAAGTTTGATGTGTCTAAAACATTATTCCGAGGTTGACCACGTTTGTGGTTTCTCCATTTCCTATAATTATTATACACAGATTAAATAAATTTGTCAAATAATTTTGTTAATTATGTGAGAGTAAGTGCTAGGAGGCTAAAAAATGAAAAATGTAAGAATGGCTACTCATTCACAAAGTTCTTTTGATGATACAAAAGGAAATAGTATATATAGTGGTTAAATATTTTTGTTCTTACATTGATATTGAAAAAATTGACTCAGATGTATAAAAAATAATTTGCATTAAGAAGGTAAGTTTGGTATAATATAGCGATAAAAAATATTAGGAGGTTTTCGGTATGAGAAAACGGGTAATAGGAATGGTAGTAATAACGTGTATGGCTCTGTATGGGTGCAGGGGGTCAAATCCTAAGACACAGGAGATACAAGCAGATCGGCAAGAATATGCTCAAAATGCATATCAATTAGGTCTGGCGGAGTCATTAGCTGTACTGCTCATGCCGCCAGAAGAGGCGACAGAGCTCCAAGACATCATCCATCAGGCGATGGAACAAGAACTTTCTCTTGAGGAACAGGAGAAGGTTTTAGATGAGGTTTTGGGAATTCTAAGTGAATATATTACCACAGATATTGAAGGACTAGACATGTATCAACAGTTGTAAGTCCTGGAGAGAAACAGGTGCGTCATAAATATGATGTGCCTGTTTTTCATGTATAAAATGAAAAATTATGGAAATACTGAAAATAAATACATAAGAAACTAAGGAGGTACAGATGGAAGATATCGATTTAAAAAATATGGTTGTTTTAAAAGACTTACCATCAAATATAGTAAAAGAAGCCTATGTGGTTTTTAAATCTAACAAAATGATAAAAAAATTCCAAAAGATAAATAAGAATACTGAAAAAAAGCAAGTAAATAGAAAAGCTGAAGATAACCAATATGCTATAAAAGAAGCAGAAATGTTAGTATCAGAATATATAGAAAAAGTAGAAAAATCTGAAAAAGAAGTGATATTAAATGCTAGAATTAATAGAAAACTAAAAAAATATGCATATATAGCAAGTATTATTATAGTTCTGCAATTTATATTATTAATCATTAAATAGGTATAAAACACCTTTTCCTAACATATAGTTTAACAAGAAACCAAGGAAGAGGTGTTGTTTTATGGAAAGGGCAATGACAGTAGAAGAAAGAATTAGACGAGCAGAGGAAATTTATGAACGCCGAAAAAGAAATGAAGGACTAACTGTTGTTCAAGAGAAAGAAAGTAAAAAAGAAAAAAATGAGAAAAAAGATATAAAATTACTAAAAAAAATGGTTATTCAACTCATGATATGTATATGTATTTATCTAGTCATTTATACAATACAAAATAAGCAATATATTTTTTCAGAAGATTTTATTAACAAGGTAAATGAAATTATTTCTTATGATATTGATTTTAAAAAATTATATGAAGATAGTAAAAACTTTATAATGGGAATTTTCAATAAAGAAAATGAAAATCAGAATGAAAATCAAAATGAAACTCAGGAAAATAATGAGGTAAATGTAACAGAAAATACAGAAATAAATAATGGTATTGGAGGTGCAGTAGAGGAAAATATAGAAGAAACTACACAAGTAGAAGAAAATCAAAATTTATCTCAAGAAGAGCAAGATATCCTTAATGTGAAAAATACAACAAGTTTTATAAAACCAGTAGAAGGAACGATTAGTTCTGTATATGGATATCGAGAAACGGCAACAGGAACAGTACCCAAAGATCACACAGGAACAGACATAGCGGCAATAACAGGAACCAAAATAAAATCAGCAACTGATGGTCAGGTAGTTTTGGCTTCAGAAGAGGGTGATTATGGAAAACATATCAAAATACAAATAGGAGAAGTCAGTATCATTTATGCACATTGCAACGCTTTGTATGTAAAAGAAGGTGATATGGTTACACAAGGACAAGAAATAGCAGAAGTAGGTTCTACTGGAAATTCAACAGGTCCACATTTGCATTTTGAAATTCGAATATCGGAAAGAACGGTTGATCCACAAAAGATATTAGAATTATAAAGGAGAAAGAATGAAGTTTAGAATTGATTTAAAAATATTTATGCTCATGATATTGTTCTTGATAACCAATCAAATAGAGATATACGCTATGATAATGATATTTGCAATCATACATGAATTTGGACATTTATTGGCTGGAATTTTATTAGGAATGAAACCAGAAAAAATAGAGATAAAACCATTTGGTGTATCAATAAAGTTTGATATAAAAAGAGAGGATTACAATATAAAAATTGGAAAAGGAAATCTATTAGAAATCAAAAAAATATTTGTAGCATTTGCTGGACCAATCATAAATGTATTCATCATCGTCATTCTCATGATGTATGATAGTTGGAAATTTAATGAACAAGATGTAACACGAATGATATTTTCAAATATAACATTGATTTTATTTAATATATTACCAATATATCCATTAGATGGTGGAAGAATATTAAAAAGTATAATTTATATGTTGAAAGGAAAACATATAGCTGAACAGTACATATATATTATATCTTACATAACTTTAATAATGATAACAATCATCAGTAGTATAGCGATTTTATATTTAAAAAATATAGCTATATTTTTAGTTATTATTTTCTTATGGGGATTACACATAAGGGAATATAAGATATACAAAAATAGAAAGATATTGTATCAAATGATACAACAAGAAATACATAAAGATGATAATCAACAGGACATATCTATTGAACATAAAATAACCAATTAGTTGTTAGCTACACGAAAGAAAGCTGGAGGTAAGATAAATGATAAACATAGATAAGGGAATTACATTGATTTCATTATCAATAGCGGTTATTATTGTATTAATCATAACAGGTATGATTCTTTATTCTGCAACAGATAGTATATATATAAAAAATTTGACAAATATGCAAAATGATATAGCAAATTTAAGAGATAAAGTATCATTATATTATTCAGAACATGGTGATATACCAGTTAAAACAGAATATGAAGATGTTAGTAATTTAGAAAATGCGAAAGTTTTAGGTGCAAATGATACAGGAAAATTTTATATCATAGAGTTGGAAAAATTGGAAGGATTAACTTTAAATTATGGTAGAGATTATGAGAAATATAAAACAAATAATTACACATATTCACCAAATTTAACAGATATTTATATTATCAATAAAGAAAGTCATAACATTTTTTATGTACAAGGTATTGAAGTTATAGAACATGATAGCATACAAATATATTATACTGACTCAAAACCAGATACAGAAGAAGTGAAATTAGTTGGAAGAAAAACATTGACAATTTTATAAAAAAATATTTAGAAAATCTGTATTTCCGTAGTAAATACAGATTTTTAAAATTATGTAACAAAACTGTAATATTTTGGCAATATTTTTGTAATTTTAGCGGGAAATATCATTGACAATTAATGGATTTCGTTATATGATATACACATCAAAAAATATGTGTTTTTAAATCCTAAGGAGGAGAATTATGGGAGAAGTAATTGTTATCACATCAGGTAAAGGTGGAGTAGGAAAAACAACAACAACAGCAAATCTAGGTTCTAGTTTAGCATTAGAAGGAAAAAAAGTAGTACTAATAGATACAGATATAGGATTACGTAATTTAGATGTTGTTATGGGATTAGAAAATAGAATTGTATATGACATCGTTGATGTTGTAGAAGAAAAATGCAAATTAAGACAAGCTTTAATAAAAGATAAACGTTTTAAAGAATTATACCTATTACCAGCGGCCCAAACAAGAGATAAAAGCGCAGTAAATGAAGAACAAATGAGAAATTTAGTAGGCAAATTAAAAGAAGAATTTGACTATATATTAATAGATTGTCCTGCTGGAATTGAACAAGGATTCAAAAATGCAATTGCTGGAGCTGATAGAGCAATTGTCGTTACAACAGCAGAAATATCAGCAATAAGAGATGCTGATAGAATTATAGGACTTTTAGAATCATCTGATATAAAAAATCCAGAATTGGTTATTAACAGAATAAGACCAAATATGGTAAGAAAAGGTGAAATGATGGATGTAGATGATATTGTAGATTTATTATCAATTGATTTAATTGGTGTTGTACCAGATGATGAATATATCATTACACAAACCAACAAAGGTGAACCAGTTATACAAAATAGAAGAGCACCATCAGGAAAGGCATATATTGAAATTGCAAAAAGAGTATTAGGAGAAAAAATAGAAGTAACGATACCAGGTAGAGAAAAAGGATTTTTTGCAAAATTAAAAAGATTATTTAAAAAATCATAAAACAAAGGTCGGAGGGAAATTTAAGAATGTTTGAAAGCATAATGAAATTCTTTAACAAATTAAAAAAGAAAGAAGAAAAAACAAACACACATTCAAAAGAAGCTGCAAAAGAAAGATTGCATTTAGTTCTTATGCAAGATAGAGCAAATGTATCAGCAGATTTCTTAGAATTAATGAAACAAGAAATTATAGAAGTTATAAAAAAATATATAGATATAGATGAAGGAGCAATTGATGTCAGATTGACCAATAAAGAAAATGAGGATGGTACAAATGGAGCTCCAGCTTTATATGCCAATATTCCAATATTAAACATAAAAAATGAAGCAAGAAAAATGGAAAAAAAGAACGAAGAGCAAAAAGAGAATGAAAGTAAAGATAAGGAAAAAGAAAATGAACAAGAGGAAAAGCAAAATGAGCAAGAAGCAAAACAAAATGAAGAAGTAGAAGAAAGTGAACAATCAACTGATGAAGCAAAAGAACATATGAATTCTGAAGAAAAAATAGAGAATAAAGAAGAAAATGAAAATCAACAAGAAAGTACAAAAGACATAGAGTTAGAAAATAAAGAAAAAGTTGCAGAAGAAAAAATTAAATCGAAATAAGAAATTTAATGTATTCTATATGAAAAAAATCATATAAAATACAGATGAAAGTTGAATTTCTTATATAATAAAAAAATAGAAAAAGAGTGATTTAATGGTAAAAAGAGAATTAAAAAATATGGAGTGGGGAATCCTAATTGCTGCAATTATTCTATGTATTATAGGAATAGTTGCATTATTTTCTGCCACACAAGAAACTGAATATGAAGAATTTACCAAGCAGATAATATGGTTTGTAGTTAGTTTAATTGCTATGGTAATTGTTATGTTTATAGATTATAACTTATTATTAAAGGCATCACCAGTATTATATGGCATATTTATTGTGTTATTAATAGGTGTATTATTTACATCTCCAATTAATGGAGCAACAAGTTGGTATAATATATTTGGTTTTTCATTCCAACCTGGAGAATTTGATAAAATATTTGTGATATTATTTTTAACATATACAATTATAAAAATTCAACGAAAAGGACAAGATGAAATCAATAGAATAACAAGATTACCAATTGCATTGGCAGTTGTGGGATTACCAGTTTTGTTAATTGTTATGCAACCTGACTATGGAACAGCATTAGCTTATATTGTAGCAATGGCATTAATGTTATTTTCGGCAGGTTTGGATAAGAAATATATTATAGGAACAATTTTATTAATTATCATTGCGGTTCCATTATTATACAATTTTGTATTGCCAGAACATGCGAAAAGCAGAATTGATGTATTTTTAAACCCAGAATCAGACCCTAGAGGAGCTGGATATAATATTATTCAATCTAAAATTGCCATAGGTTCAGGGGGGCTAACAGGAATGGGAATCTTAAAAGGAAATCAAACACAATTAGGATTCTTGTATCCTAAAACAACAGACTTTATTTATTCTGTTATTGGAGAAGAAATGGGCTTTATTGTAGCAGGTGGTATTATTTTGCTATATGTGTATTTAATAACTAAATGTATCTATATTGCAAAAACAGCAAAAGATAAAGCAGGTTCCCTAATTGCTATAGGAATTACAGGAATATTTTTATTCCATGTATTAGAAAATATAGGAATGGTTATGGGATTATTACCAATAACAGGTGTACCACTACCTTTTGTTAGTTATGGTGGAAGTTCTTTGATTACAAACTTCATATGTATAGGACTATTATTAAATATTAGTGGTAAAAGACAAAAAACAATATTTGTTCAATAAAAGAAATTACAGTTCAGTGTAGAATTCTTGTATATTTATTTTTATAAATTCCTCGGCTCAATACGAATGCCAAGAAATTCTAAAATAATTTTATGGCGCCCTTTCACGTCAAGCGCGAACATTTTCCATAAAATTATTTAAGAATTTCTAATCATTCTCCAATCACATTCGTCATTTATAAAAATAAATATACAAGAATTCTACACTGAACTTTATTAAATATATAATTAGGTGTTGTCATATAGATAAAAAATATATATTTTACAAGGAGAAATGATGAATTATATTAAAAAGTTACAAATAGGGAATGTAGAACTAGATAATAATTTAATTTTAGCACCAATGGCAGGTGTTACGAATAGACCGTTTAGAATGATATGCAAGGAATACGGAGCAGGGATGGTTTGCACAGAAATGGCAAGTGCAAGAGCCATGTTTCATAATGATTTGAAAACGAAAAGATTGTTGAATACAGATGAGGAAAAAAGACCGATTAGTATGCAAATCTTTGGAAGTGACGAAGAATCCATGGCATATGCCGCAGAATATGTAAGCAATATTGCAGATATTGTGGATATTAATATGGGATGTCCAGCACCAAAGGTTGTTAAAAATGGTGATGGTAGTAAATTATTGTTAGATTTAAAAAAAGCAGAAAGCATTTTAAAAACAGTGATGGCGCATTCAAAAGTTCCAGTTACATTAAAAATCAGAAAAGGATGGGACAAGGAAAACGTTGTAGCTGTAGAGATTGCAAAAATCGCAGAAGCAGTAGGAATATCAGCCATAACAATACATGGAAGGACAAGAAGTGAATTTTATACAGGAAAGGCTGATTTAGATATTATAAAACAAGTAAAAGAAAGTGTACATATTCCAGTTATTGGAAATGGAGATGTGGTAGATGGTGAAACAGCAAAAAGAATGTTTGAATATACTGGTGTAGATGGTATCATGATAGGAAGGGGAACATTTGGAAGACCATGGATATTTAAGGAAATCATCGAATATTTAGCAAATGGTAAAAAAATGGAGGAGCCAACCAATCAAGAAAAATTACAGATTATAGAAAAACATATCGATCTAGCAGTAGAAGAAAAAGGAGAGATAGCAGTTAAGGAACTTAGAAAACATATTGCGTGGTATACAAAAAATCTTAAAAATTCAAGTGAATTTAGAAATTCCATTAATAAGATAGAAACAAAAGAGGAGTTAATCAATAAAATAGAAGAATATTTTAAAAGTCTCTAGAATAAGATGTAGCAAGGTTAACTTGTATTTATTAGGAGGCTTTTTTTTGAATAAAAATAAAATATTAAAAAACATAATTATCATAATCAGTATAGTGGCTATTTTTTTTACCATATTTTTTTATATAACAAAGAGTAAAAAAATGAAAATTGGAAATAATAGTAGTAGTCAAGAAATGATTGAAAATATTTTAAATATTAGCGCATATGAAAGTATTATAGAAGTAGAAGTGAATAGTAATAAAAATACGAATAAATATGTTATTAAGCAAACATATAGAGCACCAGATATATCAGAACAAGAACTACTAGAACCACAAAATATACAAGGTATAAAAATAAAAAAGACAAAAAATGAAATAAAGATAGAAAATACAAATTTAAATATATCAAAGATATATAATGATTATCCATATATGACAGATAACTGTATGGACTTAAATACATTTATAGAGAACTATAAACAAAGTGAAAAACAAGAATATATAGAAAAAGATAATGAAATAATACTAGAAACAGAAAAAGATGAAAATCCATATACTCAATATAGAATATTATATATCAGCAAAGAAACAGGAAGACCTACGAAAATGGAAATAAAAGATAATAGCAAAAAAACATTAATTTACATATTATATAAAGAAGTAAAGTTTCAATAAAAACTTTACTTAGCTAATATTTAAAATAAAACACATACTTGATAATACAACAATATTGGGAGTGAAAAAGATGGTAATAAAAAGAGGAGATATGTTTTATGCAGATTTAAGCCCAGTAGTAGGTTCTGAACAGGGAGGAATTAGACCTGTATTAATTATACAAAATGATTTAGGTAACAAATATAGCCCTACAGTTATTGCAGCGGCTATCACTTCACAAACAGGAAAAAATAAATTACCAACACATATAGAAATTGATTCAGAAAGTTGTGGATTGAAAAACAATTCAGTGGTTTTAACAGAACAAATACGAACAATCGATAAAAGCCGATTAAAAGAAAAAATAGGACATATAGATGATGAAAAAATTATAAATCAGGTCAATAATGCATTAGGAGTAAGTTTTGGGTTAGAAGAATAATAAAAGAGGATTTAATTTTACTTAAATCCTCTTTTATTGTCTTCAACAAGGTTCTTATTATCTATACTCTCAATTTTTTGATAAGTTTAATTTCATGATATAAATTATCAACAATTGCTTTTCTGGTATTATAGGCTTCTATATATTCTTTATGAACTTCTTCTAAGTTATCAACAGTTTCACCAGGTTCTGACAATACGCGAATACCTTCAGAATAATATTGTCTGTCTTTTTCACTTTTGGCTTTTTCCATTTTATCCTTATACTTTAACATTTGTTTTAAACGTTTAATATCTCCTGTTAATGCCTCAAGATAACTTTGGGTACAAGTAATTTCATATCCAATATCATCAATAACAACCTTGAATAAAGTACGAACAATAACTGGGTTACTTTTTCCAAGTTTGGTTTCTTCAGCAAGATAACTTAATGTTCCAGAATAATTTGGTGTAATAGAAGGTTTGGTTTCATCAACCAAAATTTTTAAGGTGTCAGAAATACCAACGTGTGTCTTATATTGTCTTTTACTAACAATGGCATCATATTCATCAGCAACTCGTATAATTTGACCTTCATATGGAATCTTATTTTTGGTTAAACCTTGAGGATATCCAGTACCATTTAAGGCTTCATGATGATATAAAGGACCAGCTGCATAAGGTCTTAATTTTAAATCTTTCATGCACATTTCATATCCTAAAGTTGTGTGTTTTTTCATAACTTCAAATTCTTCATCAGTTAATTTAGCAGGTTTTTGTAAAATAGAAGGTGGAATAAATAATTTTCCAATATCATGAAGATATGCACAAATTGTACAATATTCTGTAAATCCTTTGTCACAATGTAAGTATTCACAAAGTCTACAAGTTAAAGCTGCCACATTTTCAGAATGTTTTCTTGTGAAAACGTCCAAGGTATCTAACATATTTAATTGATAACGCATGGTTTTATCTAAGTTATATGATTTTAAACTTGTTTTATCATAAAAATCAAATTCTGGTTGTTTCATAGTATCATTCCTCTTTTCTTAAACGGATTTGTTCCTATTAAAATAATCATATCATTAAATAAAAAAAACTGCAATAACAATTGAAGAATTTTGGGGACGGACAAATCGGGAAATTGGAGATGGACTCATTTTTCCCGATTTGCCTGTCCCTAAAATCCTTCATCGTGAAGAAAATAAAGAAAGATTGACATAAAATGAAAAATAATATATAATATTATCGTTGTTTGGAAATCCTAGATTCATTAAAGGAGGTTGAGGCAATGAAAGAAAAGACTGGTTTTAAAATAGAGAGATGGCAGAGGGAATATAATAAGCTAATGGACTATGCAATTATGCATAATATGCGGAATTTAATAATTGCATTAGAATTAGCAGTGAAATACCATGAAGGACAGTATAGAGATGGTGGAGAACCATATATTATACACCCTTTAATGGTATGTAAGACAATATTGCTTTTAAATATAGAAAAATATTTAAAAGCATGGTATCCAGAAAAAAATGGTTCTTGGATAAACTACCAATGTGACATTCTTCTAGCAGCAGCTGTGTTACATGATGTTGTTGAGGATTGCCATCTTCCGAATAAAGGAAGAGAAATGGTAGATGAGTACCATTTGGAGGAAGAAGTATGGATAGTTGTAAACATACTATCTAAGCCTCCAAAAGGAGAACCATATGATCCTAAGGAGTATTTTAAGGGGATACTCAAAAATTGGAAAGCAACATTGATTAAGCTTTCTGACAGAGCAAATAACTGTACAACAATGCAGGTATTCAAACAATCACGAAGAATAAAATATATTCGTGAAACAACTGAGTACATATATCCGTTGTGTACAGAAGGAAAGAAAATCTATCCCCAGTTTTCCGATATCATCAAGATATTGGAAAACTTAATGGTCTCTATTTGCGAGTCTTTGGCATCACTCTTGGGACTGCAAGAATTGATTACAAGACAGACCCAAAACTATCAAGAGATGATGGATTTCATAGAGTTTAATGCTAAAAAAGAGAATATGCCGAATACATATTTGGCGTTATCTATGGCAAAAAAACTTTATGAGGGAAGGCTTAGGACAAGTGGTGACCCATTTGTTATTCATCCATTAAGAGTAAGTTCATACTTGTTGAATTTAGGAATTATGGATGATATCACAAATGCGGCGGCATTGCTACATGAAAAAGCACACTGGATGAAAGGTGCTGATACATGTATTAGAAATAGTGGAATCAATCCTGAAGTAATAAGGATTGTAGATATTGTTTCTGATAAAGCGATGCCACTTCCTGAATATTATAAGAGAATTCAGAAAGAACCAAGAGCAATCTTGGAGAAACTTGCCAACAGAGCTCATACTTGCACTTTCTTAGCAAAAGCAAGTTATGAGGAAATGGAAGCTTATACAAGGGAAAACCAAGAATACATGGTTCCATTGTGTGAGTGGACAAAAAGTCATTTACCACAATATGCGAATCAGATAGAAATCATGCAATATCATATTCTATCAATTAGTAATATTGTGGAGGTAGTGACTAAACAAAACCAGTTAACCTCACAAAAAGGAAGCTGACAATTTGTTAGCTTCCTTTTCACTTTCTTACACATAAGCATTGAAAAATAGGGGAAATTATGGTATTATAGGTAAGATAAAACAAACAGGAGGAATAAAAATGTATAGAACAAAAACTTGTGGAGAATTAAATATCAAAAATGTAAAAGAACATATTGAATTGGCAGGATGGATTCAAAAAATAAGAGATTTGGGTGGAATGACTTTTATAGATTTAAGAGATGAATTTGGAATTACACAAATTGTGGTTAATGACGAAGAATTGAAGAAATTTGTAAAAGAATTACACACAGAAAGTTGTATCCACATAGAGGGAGAAGTTGTGGAAAGAGCAAGCAAAAACCCTCATATGAAAACAGGAGATATTGAGGTAGTTGCTGAAAAAATAGAAGTATTAGGAAAATGTAAAAATGTACTTCCTTTTGAAATTAATACAGACCAAGAAGTTAGAGAGGATTTACGATTAGAATATAGATTTTTAGATTTAAGAAATGAAAAATTACATAACAATATCTTGTTACGTTCAAAAATATTAAAAACAATAAGAGATAAAATGGACGAATTAGGATTTACAGAGATTCAAACGCCAATCTTAGCAAATTCTTCACCAGAAGGTGCAAGAGACTATTTAGTACCAAGTAGATTAAATCCAGGGGAGTTTTATGCACTTCCACAAGCACCACAGCAATTTAAACAATTATTAATGGTTAGTGGATTTAATAAATATTATCAAATCGCACCATGTTTTAGAGATGAAGATCCAAGAGCAGATAGAGCACCAGGAGAATTTTATCAATTAGACTTTGAAATGAGTTTTGCTACACAAGAAGATGTGTTTAAAGTTATCGAAGAAGTGGTACCATATACATTTGAAAAATTTACAAGCTGGAAAGTGGACAAAGGACCATTTGTTAGAATTCCATATAAAGAAGCGATGGAAAAATACGGAATTGATAAGCCAGATTTAAGAAATCCATTAATTATTCAAGATGTAACAGAAGTATTTAAAGATTCTGATTTTAATGCATTTAAAGATAAAACCATAAAAGCGATTATTGTACCAAATGGAGCAGAACAAGGAAGAAAATTCTTTGATAAAATGGGTGAATTTGCCACAACAGATGAAGTAGGAGCAAAAGGATTAGCTTGGACAAAATTAGACAATGAAGGAAATGTTCAAGGTGGTATTGCAAAATTCATTACAGATGAAATCAAAGAAAAATTAGAAAAAGACTTTGGACTAGAAAAGAATGCAAGTATTTTCTTTATTGCAGATGAATTTGAAAAAGCACAAAAAATTGCAGGATTGGTTAGAATTGAATTAGGAAAACGATTAGACTTAATTGAGAAAGGGGTATACAAATTCTGCTTTATCGTTGATTTCCCAATGTATGAATTATCTGATGAAGGAACCATTGATTTTAGCCATAACCCGTTCTCAATGCCACAAGGTGGATTAGAAGCATTAGAAAATAAAAATCCATTAGATGTGTTAGCATACCAATATGATTTAGTTTGTAATGGATATGAAATGGCATCAGGAGCTGTTAGAAATCATGATCCAGAAATCATGGTAAAAGCCTTTGAAATTGCAGGATATAGCGAAGAAGATGTAAAAAATAGATTTGGTGCATTATATAATGCTTTCCAATATGGAACACCACCTCATGCAGGTGCTGCACCTGGAATTGATAGAATGATTATGCTAATTGCAGATTCTCAAAATATAAGAGAAGTTATTGCATTTCCAAAGAATAAAAGAGCAAGAGATTTATTGATGAGAGCACCATCTGTTGTTACAGAACAACAATTAAAAGATGTGCACATTAAATTAGATTTAGATGAAAAATAAAATGTAAAATTTTACTATGTTCGCTTGTTTTTTAGAAAAATATGTAGTATAGTATCAACCATAGGAAATAAAAAGAAGCAGATGTAGGTGTAAATAAGGAACAATAAAAATACACCACATTTTGCTCTGCCAAGCAATGTGGTGTATATCTATCATATAGGTAGCACACATTTTCTGTGGCTTTTATTTCCTATATTTATTATACACAGATAGTTTAGATTTGTCAAACATTTTAAGAAACATTAAAAATGTTTATATAATTTGTGGAATGGAGGAATCATCATGGAATATCGATATAGACCTAGTGGAGTTTGTTCAAGAGAAATGATTATTGAATTAGATGGTAATATTATTAAAAAATTAATCATTGTTGGTGGATGTGCTGGAAATACAGTAGGAGTATCTAGATTAATAGAAGGAATGAATATTAATGAAGCTATCAGAAGATTAAAAGGTATTCCTTGTGGTACAAAAGGGACATCTTGTCCAGACCAACTATCAAAAGCATTGGAAGAAGTAAAAGAAAAATACAAGATAGACTAATTCGTTTACGCGGTGTTTAAAAATAATATACATGTTTCTTTGGATGAAAAGTAATAAAATATAGATGAAATTGGAATGAGGAATTTTAATGAAAGAAAAAGTATTATTAGGAATGAGTGGCGGCGTAGATAGTTCTGTGTCAGCCATTCTTTTAAAAAAAGCAGGATATGAAGTCATTGGTTGTACAATGAATTTGTTAGATGAACCAAATGAGGAAGCCATAAAAGATGCTAAAAAAGTATGTGAAAAATTAGCAATTGAACATCATGTTTTTGATTGTAGAAAAGAATTTAGATGTCATGTGATTGATACTTTTATTTCTGAGTATGAAAATGCAAGAACACCAAATCCTTGTGTGGAATGTAACCAATATTTGAAATTTGGTACTTTTTATGACAAGGCAAAAGAATTAGGATGCCAATATATTGCAACAGGTCATTATGCAAAAAAAGAATATTCAGAAAAATATAAGCAATATGTCTTAAGAAAATCAAATGAAGAAAAAAAAGATCAGACATATTTTCTATACACCATTCCGAGAGAAAAAGTAGAGTATATTTTATTTCCATTGCAAGATAATGAGAGTAAAGGAGATACAAGAGCGTTAGCAGAAGAATATGGACTAGAAATTGCCAATAAAAAGGATAGTCAAGAAATCTGTTTTATAAAGGATGATGATTATCAAAGATTTTTAAAAGAAAATATGCAAAAACAACCAAAAAAAGGAAAGATTATTTTAACAACAGGAGAAGTTTTGGGAACGCATAATGGATTAATCAATTATACAATAGGGCAAAGAAAAGGACTAGGAATTTCTTATAAAGAACCATTATATGTTGTAAAATTAGATATTAAGAATAATCAAGTCATTGTTGGTACTGAAAAAGAATTGTATAGTAACCAATTAGAAGCAATGAATGTCAATTGGATTGTAAATGTTGAAAATAGATTAGAAGAAGGACTAGAATGTTTGGCAAAAATCAGATATAGAGCAAAAGAAGCAAAAGCAAAAGTCATAAAAGAAAATGAAAACATAAAAGTGTTATTTCAAGAACCACAAAGAGCAATTACACAAGGACAATCTGTTGTATTTTATGATGAAGATGGAATTGTTTTAGGTGGGGGAAAAATAGTATAGATGTAAAAAAAGACATGTTAATATGTCTTTTTTTACTTACTATTTATAATTTCATCAGCTTGTTCTTGTGTAATATATTCGTTTTCAACCATTGTTTTTAAAACATGCGCCTGTCTTTGGTTGGCTAAATCTGGATTAACTGTTGGAGCATAGACAGAAGGAGCATTTGGAACACCAGCAAGCATAGAAGCTTCATCTAAGTTTAAATCTTTTGGTTCTTTATTATAATATCCCATACTAGCATCATAAATACCATAATAGCCATCTCCGAAATAAGCACTATTGACATATAAAGCAAAGATTTCATCTTTTGAAAATTTTTGCTCTAAATCATAAGCAGCAAATAATTCTCCCAATTTTCTAGTTGCAGTTTCTTCTTGTGTAAAAACTAAATTTTTAGCAACTTGCTGTGTAATGGTACTACCACCTTCTTGTAACTCACCAGTTCTAAGGTTTGTCCAAAGGGCTCTAGCAATTCCAATAAAATCAACTGGGCCATGGTCATAATATCTTCTATCTTCAACAGAAATAACGGCATTGATATAGTCTTGAGACATTTCACTAAAAGGGGTATAATGTTCATCTTCTGTTACTTCTGCTGTTCTTGTTAACAGTGGTTTTTCATCTAAGGCTTTAGAATAAGCAACAAAACCAATAATGCCACATACAATAACGGCAATTAAAATCAATATACAAATAATCAATAATAGTTTTCTAAAAAGTTTCATAGACACCTCTATATAATCTTTTTCTTTATTATATAGTAATATTTATGTTTTTACAATAATGCAAAAGTTAAGATTTTATGAATTTTTTATAAATAGTTTCTATTTACAAAAATAGGATACTATGATAAAATCCAGAATAGAATCATATAATTATATTATTCTATATATTAATACCTAAAAGAGGTGAAAGTTGAAAAATAATTACAATTTTGTCTGCGTCAAATTTCATTTAAAACGCGGTTACATACAATAGTATGCGCCCTTGCCTTTTAAATAAAATTTTCCTTGCCAAAATTTAATTCTTTTCCAACTTGATTTGTGCCTTTAGGAAGGGATGAGAATAAAATGATAAAATTTACAAAAATGCATGGGCTAGGGAATGATTATGTCTATATGGATGCTATTCATCAAAATATAGAAAAGGAATCATCTCTAGCTCAATTTGTTAGCAATCGAAATTTCGGGATTGGATCAGATGGATTGATTCTAATATGTAAAAGTGAAATTGCAGATTTTAAAATGAGGATGTTTAATTCAGATGGTAGTGAAGCAGAAATGTGTGGAAATGGAATTCGATGTGTAGGAAAATTTGTATATGACAAAGGACTTACAAATAAAACAGAAGTTACCATAGAAACATTAGCAGGTGTAAAAATACTACAGTTAAATGTAGAACAAGGAAAGGTAAAAACAGTAAGAGTGGATATGGGAGAGCCAATCCTTACACCAAAAGAAATACCTGTTGTTTCAGAAGAAGAACCAGTAAAAAATTTAACATTAAAAGCAAAAAATAAAGAATTTACATTTACTTGTGTTTCAATGGGAAATCCACATGCGATTACTTTTGTAGAAAATACAAAAGAATTTGATGTAGAAACTTATGGGAAAATTTTAGAAGTAGATAAAGTATTTCCAAATAAAACAAATGTAGAATTTATTGAAATTGTAGATAAAAATCATATAAAAATG
This sequence comes from Bacillota bacterium, assembly GCA_963929465.1. Classification (GTDB taxonomy): domain Bacteria; phylum Bacillota; class Clostridia; order TANB77; family CAG-508; genus CAG-269. The sequence continues at coordinate 6,306 of CAWVJG010000029.1, read as the reverse complement.
AGAGTTTGGGAAAGAGGTGCTGGAGAAACATTAGCTTGTGGCACAGGTGCTTGTGCATCAGTCGTAGCATGCAGTCTAAATGGATTAACAGAAAATAAGGTAAATGTAGAACTATTAGGTGGAACTTTAGAAATAGAGTGGGAAAAGCAAGATAATCATGTATATATGACAGGACCTGCAGTGACTGTTTTTGAAGGTGAACTAATGGATATGCCTAAAGATTAAAAGAAAGGAATTGATAATATGAGTTATATAAATGAAAATTTTTTAAATTTACAAGATAGCTATTTATTTTCTACCATAGCAAAAAAAGTAGCTGAATATAGTAAAAACAATCCAGATAAAGAAATTATCAAATTAGGAATAGGAGATGTTACAAAACCAATTGTTCCAGCTTGTTTAGAAGCAATGCATAAAGCAGTTGATGAAATCGGAACAGCTGAAGGATTTAAAGGATATGGACCAGAACAAGGATATGAATTTTTAAGAAATGCCATTGTAGAAAATGACTATAAAGCAAGAGGAGTAGATATAGAGCCAGGCGAGGTATTTGTATCTGATGGAGCAAAATGTGATTGTGGAAATATTGTTGACATATTTGCACAAAATAATAAAGTTGCCATTACAGACCCAGTATATCCAGTATATCTAGATACAAATGTCATGTCAGGTAGAAGTGGAAAATATAATGATAAAACAGGAACATATGAAAATATTGTATATTTACCAGTAACAGCTGAAAATAATTTTAAACCAGCTTTACCAAAAGAAAAAGTGGATATGATATATTTATGTTTTCCAAATAACCCAACAGGAACTGTATTAACCAAAGAAGATTTAAAAGTTTGGGTAGATTATGCAAAAGAAAACAACAGTATCATATTATATGATGCAGCATATGAAGCCTTTATAGAAGAAAAAGATATACCACATAGTATTTATGAAGTAGAAGGGGCAAAAGATGTAGCAATTGAATTTAAGAGCTATTCAAAAACAGCAGGATTTACAGGTGTCAGATGTGCTTATGTGGTTATTCCAAAAACAGTAAAAGGATATACAAAAAATGGAGAAACAATTGATTTAAATAAACTTTGGAATAGAAGAACTTGCACAAAATTTAATGGAGTATCATATATTGTGCAAAGAGCGGCAGAAGCTACCTATACACCTGAAGGAAGAAAACAAATAAAAGAAAATATTGGATATTATAAAGAAAACGCAAAAATTATCAAAAATGGATTAGAAGAAGCTGGATTTACAGTATATGGAGCCGTGAATTCACCATATATCTGGTTAAAAGTACCAGAAGGAATGACTTCATGGAAATTCTTTGACAAGTTACTAGAAGAGGTAAATATTGTAGGAACACCAGGAAGTGGATTTGGTCCCCATGGAGAAGGATATTTTAGACTAACTGCTTTTGGAACAAAAGAAAATACATTAAAAGCAATTGAAAGAATAAAAAATTGGAATATAAGATAATGAAAAGAAAGACAATTAGAAGGGAAAATTTCTAATTGTTTTTCTTTTTTTAATATCAAATATCTTTACAACTGAATAGTGTCATAACCAATAAAAAATAGACCAATACAATTGAAAAAAGTTTATGTAAAGGGTATAATAAAAAGGGTGAAGAGAAATGGAGAAAAGTAAAAAAGAGAATTTACTAAATAAAATCATAACAAGAATGAAAGAAGAAGAAAAGAATATTTATAAAGCCAATCAAATAGATAGAAAACATTATAAAATGAAAGTAAACATCAATAGATTTATACAAATTGCTGAAAATGTAAAAGATAAGGACATGGGAGAATTTACAGATAAAAATGTCATCATAACACATAATGGAAATCCATATATGACATATCTTTTGGCTATAAAAGCCATTTGTAGTAATACCAATTTAACGATATGTGTGAATGAAACGATGTTAGGAACAAACAGTGTAATTATAAAAATCATAGAAGAAGTATTGAAAGAACTAAAAATAGATATACATATTACGGTTATTAGAACATTGGATATAGAACAATTGAAAGATGAAAAAGAAATAAAAAAGATTGTTTTGCAAGATAAAGCACAATATTCACAATTATTAAAAGCAAAAATTCAAAATGTATCATATAAGCCAATATATAATGTAGCATTATACATCGATGATGAAGAGTTTGAAGACATCCAGCAAGACATCATACGATATTGTGATGAGAATTTTATAGAAATAGAAATATATGATGCAGAGAATATAGAAGATGCTATAGAACAATTAGAAGCAGATAATGAAGGAGAATATGCATTAATTTTGACAAAGCAAAAGGTAGATATGGATAAAATAAGAGAATTAAAAGAGAAAGAAAATATAGAAATTAATATTAATCAAAATATTTTAACAGATTTAGAGGAAAGAGTAATTGAAACAAAGATAGGAGAGAGATAAAAATATGGCAACAAGAAGAGAAATAGAAAATTTATTAAAAAATGTAAATGTAACAATAGGTATAGGAGAAGTATCCTATGTATTTAATAGACATGGAAAAGTTAAAATGGAGCGAACAATCGAAGAATATCTTTTGGAAAACGCGGAAAGTATTGACTTTAAAAAATTATTAGTTTTAGTGATTCACAGATTACAAGATTTATCAACAAGATATATAGGTGTATCTAAAAAATTAGAAGAAGATAATAGAAAAGAATTAGAAAAAGCGATAAATTTTGCAAAAAGATATATAAATCCAGAAGAAATTATTAAAGTATTTATAGACACTGAAAGAGATGGGAAAAAGGGTTTTACGCTAATAGATTCTAGAATAACAGTATATGGACAAGAGATAAACAAAGAAAATGAAAAGTTTGATAAAATAAAAACAATACTACCCAACATAGAAAACAAAGAATTAGAATCAGCTTTAAGAGAAGCTTGAGAAGATGAGTTTTATGGGATGTCGATGACTAGGGCTTTGATTGGTAGAACTTTAAAAAAACAAAGATATTTTCTAGGAGAAAATAATGAACTATTGCAAGATAAAAATTTCGGAAAAACAATTGAATTAGCAGATAATGGAATATTGAATGAAAATCTAAGAGTTTTCTTAGAAATGTTTAAATCACATGTAAATACGGATAAATATGTGTTATATCATGCTCATAGATTAAATCAAAAATTAGAAGAAAGAAAAGAATTAGCAGAAGATGAAAAGAGATTTTTTCATGCGCTACAAGAAATCGTAAAAATGATAGACGAGAAAGAAAAAATAAAATTAGATGATAAACATTTTTATGGAATTAGAGATATGGAAAAATTCCTTTCTCAGTACAATGCAGAAAAGCAAGAATATTATACAAAAGAGCAGATAGACTCAGGGAAAATCTTATTAAAAGAAACCAATGGATATGAAGAATACTGTTCTAAGGATCAATTAAGGAAATTGGCACAAAAAGAAGAAAATCTTCTATATCTAGCACAAAGAAAAAAATTAAATAATACAACTGTATATACAATCGCTACAAACTATCCTGTATCAGAAGAAACTTTGGTAGGATTATATCAATGTGGGACATTTACGTTAAAACGAGTAGAAGCATATGCTAAGCAAAAAGACATGGATTTCAATAGTATCAAACAAAAAATTAAACAACAAAAATTTACAGATAATCAGAATATAGATTTAAATGATGAAGAAACTTGGGAATTGCTAACACCAGAAGAAAGATTACAAATGACTGCAGAAAGTATAGAAGATGGAAAGGAAAATACACTACAAAGAAGAATAGAAGAACTTTACGATATTCAAGAAATTGCAGATTTATATAAAGAAATTCATCATGAAGATGAACAAAATGAAGGGCAAAACAAAGGACAAAATGAAGAACTTCCAGAAAAAAGAAAAAAATATGAAAATCTAATAAAATTACACAATACCTTAGGAATGCAAGATAGAGATGATATTGTAAATTTATTAGAAGATGATTTAAGTAATGAAATGTTAATGAACCTATATAGTGATCATATTATTAGTATGGATGTTCTTGCAAGTTATGGAGAAAAAGAATTGGTTATGGAGGCTTTTCAACAAGGAAGAATTCATGAGAGAGATGTAAAAGAAGCTATTATAAGATATCCAATACCATTAGAAGAACAACAAATTTATCAATATTATCAAAAAGGAATTTTGACATCAAGAGATATTTTAGATGTATATATACAAAATAGAATAAACTTAGATACAATCAAAAGAATTAATGAAAAATTGCCAGAAGGACAAAAAATAGATTTAGAATTACAAGAAGAAGAATTAGCAAATCTATATCAAGATGCTAAAAAAGAAAAGAAACGTAAACATACAAATAGTGATATCATTGTGAAATATAAAAGATATGGATTATTATACCAGGCACTAAAAAGAGAAAATTTAAATGAAGAAGAAAAACTGGAATCAGATAAAAAAATACTAGAACATATGACAGATGTTACACAAGAAGATATCATAGAACTATACAAAGATAATTTATTAATCTTAGAAACTGTGTTACAGCAAGGAGGAAATGATTTAGTTAAAAAATTAACCCTTCAAGGTGATTTGAGAACAAATGATGCAAGAACATATTTTGAATCTGAGAAAGAAAAAGTAAGTATAGAGGAAATATTACAAAATCCAGATATGGATGAAACAGAAAAATTGATATTAATCTATACAACATATGGTGACAATGTCAAGAAAAGAGAAAAATTAGTGAAAAATTATATTTCTGCATATGCATCAGATATAAAAGGAGAAAACACAACAACTAGAAAGGAAAAAGAGGAAGAAGAGGGGCTAACAAGTGGTAAAAATACAGTAACAGATCCATATCAGAGATGGAAACTTTTAGCATTATTAGATAAAAATTATAGTAGAAAATATGTAGGTGGATATTTAATTGTCAAATTACACAACACACAAAAAGCCATTATAGAAAAGTTGTATGGAAAAAAGTATGGGGAAGTAGAACCAGGGAAAAACACAGCTACATTTGGGTTAGCAATAGAAGAATATGAAAAATTAGAACCAGAATTTATTAAAGGCAAAAGATTTGATATTGCAAAATTAAGAAAGGAAGCAAGAGAGCATCCAGAAATCATTACAAAGGTGACACATCATTCTGCCAGATATGATGAAAACGGAAATGAAAAGAACAGTTGGGTAAAAAGATTATTACAATATGTGTGTGATAGAGAACCAGAAAAAGTATATACAGAAGAGGAATTGAAGCAAATCAGCGAATGTTCAAAAGCAATTGAAAATTCCAGAAAAGAAATAGAAAGATGATATTTTAAAGAGAAACCATATGGAAATGAGATAGGTTTCTCTTTAACAATTTGTAAATAGAAAACACGTATCATTTCATATACAAAATATCATATTTAAAGAAATTAAGCTAAAACAAAAGTTCGAAAAGATATTGACTTTTTTAGATAGAATTTATATAATGTGAAAGAATAAAATAGTAGTTGAGAAAATTACAATGCTAATTTAGACAAAAATTTCATTTTTCAACAGAAATGTTTGATGGAAAGGAATGGAGAAAAAAATGAAAGAAGAATTTTTAAAATTATTAAGAACAGTAAATCGAGAAGGAATAGAAGATATTATTAATTTTTTAGAAAAGTCAGACTTTTTTAAAGCACCTGCAAGTACTAGATTTCATGGAGACCATGAAGGAGGATTAGTAGAGCATAGTTTAAAAGTATATGAAATTTTAAAACATAAAGTAGAACACAATATAAAAGGCGTAACCGTACCAGAAGAATCTATTATTATCATTGGATTATTACATGATATTTGTAAAACCAATTTTTATAAAGTAGATTATAGAAATGCAAAAAATGCATTAGGTGTATGGGAAAAAGTACCATATTATATAATTGAAGATACCATTCCATATGGACATGGAGAAAAATCTGTTATGATGATTACAGAATATATGAAATTAACACCAGAAGAAAAATATGCAATTCGCTGGCATATGGGATATACAGAACCAAAAGAATTATATAATGCCATAGGAGCTTCTTACACAAAATATCCAATAGCTTTATTAACACATGAAGCAGATTTAGAAGCTACTTATTTCTATGATACATAAAGGTTGCCAAAGGGGACGGGTTAAAATGGCAACTTTGGATAAAAAAATAAATCATTTTATAACATAAAAAGTTGCCATTTTAACCCGTCCCCTTTGGCAACTTCAATGAAATAAAAAAAGGAAGGAAGAAGATATGTTAGCATATATAAAAGGAACATTAGAAATGAAAATGACAGAATATGT
>CAWVJG010000028.1:0-10008 GCA_963929465.1 Bacillota bacterium | reverse complement strand
AGAGGGAGATACAATCCGTTACACAGTAACTGTATACAATGAAGGAAATGTAGACTTAACAGGAATTGTAGTAAAAGACGAAAAATTGAATAGAGAAGAAACTGTAAATGTAACAGTAGAAGCTAGAAGTGTAGTAGCAATGACAGCAGATTACACAGTAACCCAAGAAGACATCAATAAACAAGAAGATATTCTAAATACAGTAGTAGCAACATTAGGAGATGACAAAGAAGAAGACACAGAAAAAGTGCCAGTTGTAGAAAAAGTATCAAACATTAATATTGAAAAAGGTGTTGCAGAATTAAAAGAAGGTGTATTTACAACATTATCAAATGAAGCTTTAGATAGAACAATCTATGAAGTAGGAGATTCTGTATGGTATGCTATCAAAGTAACTAATAATGGTAATGCTAGAGATACTGCAACTGTAACAGATACATTAGTAGCTGGATTAAGTTATGCAGGAGAAGCAAAAATTAATGATGCAGTAACAAATGCAACAGGAGTTTCTGTAAATGGTCAAACAATTACATGGGAGACAACTTTAGAAAAGGGTGAAACAAAAACACTATATATAAAAGCAACAGTAAACAGCAATGCAATTTCAGGAAAACCAATATCAAGTGAAATAACAGGTAAGACAACAGATTGGTGGGATACTAATAATAGTGAGAAACCAGTAGGAGATCAAGAACAAACAGCACAATTATTCATAAGACTTGACGGAAAAATTCAAGAAAATGATCAAAACCAAGGTCAAGATGAAAATAAATATACAGCTTGCGTAGGAACAGTTAATTTAACACAGAAAAATCTAAACAATGCAGATAGAACAACAAATGAAAATGCAATCAAAATTGGTACAGAAACAACACCTACAACTGTTGAAGGATATTCATTATTAAATTATAAAATATTCCAATATATAATAGATGGAACAGATTTAGAGACAATAGCTAATGCTATCAATAATGGTAACTATAAAGATCCAGACCAAAATAAAGTGACATTTAATCCAGAAACAGAAATGATTGTATGTTATGTATTAAAATATGAAGACAATGGATATCATATAGATGCAGTTATTAGAGATAGAGTACAAACTAGAGTAGATTTATATAAAGTTGGAAATACAGCAACAGTTAATGACAAAAACAGTTCAGTAGATATTAATGTAAGTACAACAACAGAATTAACAAAATATACAGTTGCAAAAACTTGGAATGATGCAGGAAAAGAAAATGAAAGACCAGAGATCGATGTAAACTTATATGATAATGAAGGAAACTTTGAAGCAACTGCAGAATTAAATAAAGACAATAACTGGACATATACATTTGTAAATCTAGATAAGAAAGACAGTAATGGAAATGATATTCAATATACAGCAAAAGAAGTAAGTATTGATGTTGAAAATGAAAAAACAACAATATATGAAGAAGGACAATTAAATGGAAAATATATTGTATCATATGATAATTCAGAAGAAGGAAAGACAGTTATTACTAACACCTATAGCCAACCAAATATTACTGTAGAAAAAACACAAAGTAGTGAAAATACAGTAGAATATGGTGATGAAATTACTTATACAATAACAGCTACAAACAATGGAACAGCAGAAGGAAAAGTTACAATTAAAGATGATGTACCAACCAATACAACATTAAAACCAGGAACAGCTGTTAATGTAGTTGTAAAAACAATTGATGGTAAATCTACAGAAGTTCCAACAACTACAATTACAATCAATCAATTAAAAGCAGGATATCCAATAACAGTTGAAGATGGAAGAAAAATAGAAGTATCATTTACAGTTGTTGTAAATGATGGATATGCTGGAGATGTGGTTGAAAATACAGCAAATTATCAAAATGCTGGAGAAGAAGAAAAACAAACAGATACAGTTACTTCAAAAATAGAAGATACTGTAAATGTAGTAACGACAACTACTACAGAACAATCACAAGGACAAAACGTTATCTTAGTATTAGATTTATCAGGTAGTATGACAGAGCATATACAAACAGGTACAACAGAAGAAAGACCTGGAAGACCTGGAAAACCTGGAAAACCTGAAAAACCTGAATCTGCATCAAAATTGAGTTTAATGAAGAGTGCAGTAAATACATTTTTAGGAGATTTCTTAGATAATCCAAATAATCAAGTTATGGTAATTACATATTCAAATAGTGCACAAATAGCATGTGGTTACACAAACGATGCAACTAAAGCTTATAACTCAATTGGTAATTGGGCTAATGGAGGAACCAACATAGATGCAGGATTAACTTTAGCAAATTCTCAAATAGCAAATGTAGATACTAAAAATACAAGTGTAATTTTAATGACTGATGGTATTCCTGGAGCCTATGTAGATGCAGATGGAAAAAATCAAACAGTTTATGCAAATGGAAATTGGTATGATGAAACCGCAGGAGAAGAAACCGTTGACGCAGGTGAAGCTTTAGATAGTAGAGGAGTAAAAGTATATACTATAGGATTTGGTGTAGAAGATGAGGATGCTTTAGACATGTTAAAAAGAACAGCAAGTGGATCAGAATATTACTATGCTACATTTGATGGAGATGCATTAGAGGAAGCTTTTGAATCAATATCAACATCAATAACAGTTAATAATGATCCAGTATCTATGGAGACACAGGATGGAAAAATTACATTAACAAGTGGATTTGAAGTTGGTCAAAACGTTGAATTCTACTATACAGAGAATTATAACTCAGATAATGTAGAAGGTTCAACACCATATGAGACAATATCTTGGAATGAATTTATTGATAAATCATATGTAGAATATAATGAAACAGAAGGAACATTATCATTGGAGTTAGGTGCATATATGGAATCTAAATCAATGGAACCAAACGAAGAAATAACAATTAGATTTGTAAGAGATATAACAGCTCAAACAAGAATAGCACCAGCTAATATATTATCTTTAGCAATTACTGGAATTGAAGACGAAACAATCAATGAAGAAACAGTTTCAACATATGAAGAAAAAATCAATGAAACAGAAGCAAACAAAGATATTGAAATTACAAAACCAGCAGATACAAATAAAACTGAAAATGTTGAAACAACCAAACCAGATAATGAAGCTGGAAATGTAGAAGACAATACAGAAAATACAACTGAAGGAGAGAATATAACTGAAGAACCAACAATAGACAAGGAAGAACCAGCAGCAGACCAAGAAGAAACAACAAATACACCAACAGTTGAAGAAAAACCAGAAGCAGCAGTAGAAGAACCAATTACAGGAACAACTACTGAAACAGAAAACACTGTAGAAGAAACAACTTCTAATATAAATGAAGAAAACATACAATAATAGAGAATAATCATATTAGAATGTAAAAAAGAAAATAGAAAGAGCATAGTTTCTCTTTCTATTTTCGAGTTAAAATTTATATTAGGGGGATAAAAGATGGGAAAGCATTCACAATCTAAACATTCATCAGTAGAGAAAAAAAGCAAAAATATCGTTTTGATAGTAATTGTTTTGGTTATAGTAATTGTTTTGGGAGTTGGAATATATGCGCTCATGATGAAGCTAAATAATCAAAATGATATTGAAGGGGTAATCAATAATTTTTTTGAAGCAATAAAAAATGCAGAACAAGAAAAAGCAAATCAATATGTAAATTATGAACAATTAATTAATAGTTTAGATGAAATGATTTTACAGGATGATAGTGACGAAATTGAAAAAGAATTATTTAAAAATATTGAATGGAATATTGAAGAGATAGAAGAACAAGAAAATCAAGTGGTTGCAATTGTTGAAGTAAAAAATAAAGATTTTAAAAATGTTATAACTGCTTGGATGAAAGAATTGGTTAGTGCTAAATCTTCAGGGATAGAAATTACTAATGAATACGCATTAGAAAAATTGGCTAATGAAATTGAAGAAGAACAAAGTTCAAAATCAGTTATAAAAAAGATTCTTTTGGAAAAAGATAATGACATTTGGAAGATACAGGTAAATGAAGATTTACGAGATTTGGTATATCCAAGTATAGATAGTGTTATTAGTGTTTTAAAATCTAGCAAAACTGATATTATTGTTTCAAATAATCCAATCTAAATTCACAATTTTGTATAAAATAAAAAATAAGATTTCATGCACGAAATCTTATTTTTTCTATATATATTATTATATTCTAAATAAAAATATTAGCAACTGTTAAAAATAGAGCATATAATAAAGTTTTCCAAGAAACTCTAATTGTTTTTCTAGCAGCTCTATTAATACAAACTAATCTATGTTCTTTTCTAACTGTTAAAGCTAAACAATTCGATTTTGGGTAAATTTCCCTTTCCATATCCATTGTATATCACTCCTTTTATCTATCGTAAATCATAAAAATCTTTAGCAAAATGGTAGTTTTTCAACTACTACAAGTTAATTGTAGAATAAAAAAATACAAATGTCAACACTTTTTGTAATAAAAATGTCATATTTTTGTAAAAAAGTAATAAAAAAACAACAAAAATAGGATTTATAAGTAAAAATAAATTAAAAATCTTTTCTAAAAATTTAGAAAAAGTATAAAATTTTACAAAAAATGTGAAATTTTTATAAGAAAAAATAGTCAAATTCATCATTTTTTTATTTTTTATAAAATCTTTCAATATTTTATGCAAAAAAAGAAATAAAATGTATGAAAGAACTATAAAAAATTGTAAAAAAGGATAATCAAATAGCAAAAAGTAAAATGAATAACGAACAATTTATAAATTCTTAAATTCTTTAGATAATTTTCCAATGGCTTTTGTTTCAATTCTAGAAACATAGGAACGAGAAATACCCATCATTTTTGCAATTTCATGTTGTGTTTTTGGTTTATGACCACCAAGACCAAATCGAAGTTCTAAAATGGTTTTTTCTCTATCTTTTAAAATAGACTTCATTTTTTCATATAATAATTTAATTTTCATTTTGATATCTACTGTATCTTCAATATTTCTTTCATCATTTTCTAAGATTTCCTGTAAAGTAATCACATTATCATCTTTGTCTTTTCCAATTGGTTCATTTAAATACACTTCAGAACCTAATTTTTTTGTAGTTCTTAAATGCATTAAGATTTCATTATCAATACATCTAGAAACATATGTAGAAAGTTTGGAGCCTTTATCGACATTAAAGCTATTAATTCCTTTTATTAATCCAATTGTACCGATTGAAATTAAATCATCTTGTTCAACATTTGTTGTTGAATATTTTTTTGTAATATGAGCAACCAATCTTAGATTTCTTTCAATTAAAATGTTTCTTGCTTCTTCGTCACCATTTTTCATTTGTATCAAGTACATTTTTTCTTCTTCAGATGTTAAAGGTTCTGGAAATATATTACTACTAGATATATATCCTACTAAAAATACAGAGGATTTTAGAAATTCAATAAATCCTAAAATACCAGACATACAAAGTGCAGAAAACATATAGGCACCTCCAAATACATATAAAAAACTCGCATAACAAATTATATGTATGAGAAAAATAAAAGTGCCTGACCATTAGAGAATAATTAAATTTAAATAAAAAACTTGATTATATATCATAATTCTGATATAATTTGTCTATAAAAATAAGGAGGTGCTTTTATGGCTTTAATAAGACCATGTGCTGATTTAAGAAATAATTATAATGAAATTTCAAAAATATGTCATGAAACAAAAGAACCAATGTATATCACTAAAAATGGAACAAATGATTTAGTTATTTTAAGTGATGAAGCATATGAAGAGCTAACAAAAGGATTAGAAGAAACAGAAGAAGAAAGAATTGATAGATTGGTATCAGAGCATTTTGATAAACAATATGCTACTTTTGAGGAATTTCAAAAAGATATTATTAAGAAAATTGAAGAAGCAATGCAAGAAATTAGAGAAGGAAAGGGAATTCCAATGGAAGAGGTTGTAGCAGAAATGGAGGCGAAATATCATCTTAATAGAGAAATATAAAATTATTTGGTCACCTAAAGCACGTAATGATTTGCAAAATATTCATTTTTATATAGAATATTATTTTAAAGAGAAAAATATAGCAAATAAAATAGTAAATAGAATTTTAAATTCTATTTCAAATTTAAGTTATTTACCTGAAAAATATGTAAAGCTAGAAGATTGGAAAGATAAGACAAAAAATGTAAGAAAAATGAGAGTGAATAATTATATTATCATTTATGAAGTTGATAATGAGAAACGGACAAGTCTTTATTTTACATATTTTTCATAGTACGCAAAATTATATGAACAAATTTTAATCAAATAAAATTAAATTTAGTTCAATGCAGTTAAGTTAAGTTAACTATAAATCTAAATCTAATCTAAAACTTACTTACATCTTAATCATAATTTTAAATCAAATTTTTTATTTAAACTTCAAAGATTAAAATTCAAACATAAAAATCTAAAAATTTCAAAAATATAAATTATTACTCATGTAAATATTTATGAGTGTAAATTGTAATATTATTGTTAAAAATTTAAGTTACTTAAAAATACTTGTATCACCAATGAGAAATTTGAAAATAATAGAAATGACTAATATTAGAAAATTGAAAAAAGCATTATATTAAATGAATGAACTAGAAAGAAATTCATAAAATAATGTAAGGGTGTTCAATCCCTTTTTACGTTTCAGAAGGGAGATATTTATGAATGTATTTTTTAATATCATAAAAGGAATTTTTATTGGTGCTGGAGCAATTGTACCAGGTGTTAGTAGTGGTGTACTATGTGTGATATTTGGTATTTATGAAAAATTGCTAGATGCCGTTTTGAATTTTTTTAAAGATATCAAGCAAAATATAAAGTTTCTATTTCCGATTGCTATAGGTGTTGGAATAGGTGTATTATTATTTAGTAATATATTAAATTATTTATTATATGAATTTCCGATACAGACTAAATCTATATTTATCGGGCTAATTATTGGAACAATTCCTTCTTTAATAAAAGAAGTGAATGAAAAAGAAAAATTCAAATCGCAAAATGTTATCTATTTGTTAATAGCGCTAGGAATCGGTATCATAACAGTGGTATTGGAAAACAGAATGCATATAGTTAGTCATGTAGATGATACGAGTATTATGTATTTAATTATGTGTGGAGCTATAATGTCTTTTGGAATTGTGGTTCCAGGGGTAAGTAGTACGATTATTTTAATGTTATTAGGTGTATATTCTGTGTATTTACAATCTGTTGCTAATTTATATTTACCAGTATTAATTCCTCTTGGAATAGGATTAATCTTAGGAAGCATTATTGTGATGAAATTAACCAAAAAATTATTAGAAACATATTATGCGCAAACATTTTATAGTATCATAGGTTTTACTATTGGTTCTATATTTGTGCTTTTACCACAAGGTATGACATGGTTAGAAATCATCTTATGCGCATTATGCATCATTTTAGGTATCTATATATCTCGTATACCAGATACTATAAAAAACTTAAAATTTTCCAAAGCATTGAAAGCAACGAAAGTATTAAATAAAATGCGTTCACAATCAAAAACACAAAATGATTAGTTTTAAAATCCGTTTATATATTATTTTTCATACCTTGTGTGTCGCAACCACTAATGTTGAAAGATAAATCTTTCAACGAATGAAGGTTGTTCCAATCGCACTCGCTCTTGCTCGTTTGGTCGCTTACGCGGTATTTCAAAATAATATATATGTAACCTTTCTGGCATTTAAATCTGAACTGTAACACAAACCATAGAAAAGCACTTATAAACTAGAGAAAAAGACTTGTGAAATGCTTGAAAATGTAGTATAATGTTTGGCATAAAGGTACTACAGAAGAGAGGTAAAAGGAATGACAAAGCAAGAAGCCAAAAAGGTGATTATTGAGAATCAAGATAAACCATTAAATGAATTAAAGAGAATGATAAAAAATAATATGACACAAGAGCAAAGAGAGAAATTTACATATGATAATTTAATTCAATTAATAACAGAAATAAATCAGGAAAGACAGAAAGAAACACAGAAAGTTAGTCCTAAAAAAACAAGAAATACAAGAAAAATAGAAGGAGAGGGAAGATAAAATGGATTATAAAGATTTAGCAAATGCAATATTTCCAGAAGCAAAGGATATAGCATATTATGAGGAAAAATATCCAGCAAGAAATTTAAAAGAAGGAGCAATTGTCACAAGATTTGCACCAAGTCCAACAGGATTTGTGCATATAGGAGGTTTATATCAATCTTTGATTGCTAGAAAATTAGCAGATCAAACAGAAGGTGTATTTTTATTAAGAATTGAAGATACTGATCAAAAAAGAGAAGTAGAAAATGGAATAACAGATATCGTGCAATCTTTGGATAGATTTGGAATAGATCCTGACGAAGGAATGATTTCAGAAACAGAAGGAAAAGGAAATTATGGACCATATAGACAATCTATGAGAAAAGAGATTTATCAAAGTTATGCAAAATACTTAATTGAGCAAGGAAAAGCATATCCATGTTTCTGTACACCAGAAGACCTAGAAGAAATGAGAGAAAAACAAGAAAATGCGAAAATTAGACCAGGATATTATGGTGTTTGGGCAAAATGTAGAAATATAACTGTAGAAGAAGCAATTGAAAAGATAAACAATGGAGAAAAATATATTGTTCGTTTTAAATCACCTGGACGTGAAGATAGAAAAATAAAACATCATGATGTGATAAAAGGAAATGTAGATTTTCCAGAAAATGACCAAGATATTGTTATTATCAAAGCAGATGGATTACCAACATATCATTTTGCACATGCTGTTGATGATCATTTAATGAGAACAACACATGTTATTAGAGGAGATGAATGGTTATCATCCGTTCCATTACATTTACAATTATTCCATGAATTAGGATTTAAACCACCTAAATATGCACATATCGCGCCAATTATGAAAAATGATAATGGAAATAAGAGAAAATTAAGTAAGAGAAAAGATCCAGAAGCAGCAGTATCATATTATGATGAAATGGGAATTCCAAAAGAAGCAGTCAATGAATATTTATTAAATATTGCCAATTCTAATTTTGAAAATTGGAGAAGAGCAAACAAAGATAAATCAATTGACGAATTTGAATTACAATTAAATAAAATGAGTGTGAGTGGTGCTTTATTTGATATGGTAAAATTATTAGATGTAGGTAAAACGGTTATATCTAAATTTACTGCAGAAGAAGTATATGAAAATGCTTTCAAATGGGCAAAAACTTACGATAAAGAACTAGAAGATATGTTACAAGATAAAGAATATGCTTTAAAAATATTTGGAATTGAAAGAGGAAATAAAAAGCCTAGAAAAGATATCGCAAAATGGTCAGATGTAAAAGAAAACATAGAATATATGTATGATGACAAATTTTTGGCAAAAGAACAAGAATATCCATATCAAGTTATTAATGAAAAAGAAGATGTAGATAAAATATTGAATTTGTATATGGAAAAATACTATGATGAAAATGATGATAAGCAACAATGGTTTGATAAAATAAAAGAATTAGCAGGAGAACTAGGATATGCAAAAGAAGTAAAAGAATATAAAGCAAATCCTGATAGCTATAAAGCACATGTAGGAGATGTTAGTACAGTTTTAAGAGTAGCATTAACAGGAAGAACAAATACTCCAGACATGTACGAAATTATGCAAGTATTAGGAAAAGAAAGTATAGAAAAAAGATTTACAGTAGCAAAGAAATAAAAAGGAGAAATTGGGGACAATTGTCCCCAATTTCCTTAATAAAGAAGGAGATAAAAATGGAGTATAAAATAGGGGATATTGTAAGAACCAAAAAAGTACACCCTTGTGGAAGTAAATTATGGGAAATTACAAGAATAGGAGTAGATTTCAAGCTAAAGTGTGAAGGATGCGGACATGTGGTAACAATTCCAAGAGAAAAAGCTTTAAAAGTGATAACAAAATTAGAAAAAAGAAATGAAATGTAAAAGTTGTTACTAAAAGAATGA
>CAWVJG010000027.1:0-2816 GCA_963929465.1 Bacillota bacterium | reverse complement strand
TGTTACATTGTCTCTTGTTATCTCTTTTGTACTGTATTCTATTGTCCCTTCTGGTTTTGTTTTATCTATATTGCTAATTTCTATATTGGCTTGTGTTTCATTTCCTGCTAAGTCTTTTACTGTTATCGTTTCTTTTGTATTGCTACTGTACTCTTTTGTTAATGTTCTTCTATCACTTGATAATGTCCAACCTGCTACTGCTTGTATTTCTTCATTTGCTCTGATTGTGACTGTTACATTGTCTTTTGTTAATTGTTTTGTGCTATATTCGATTGTTCCTTCTGGTCCTGTTTTATCTATATTACTAATTTCTATATTCGCTTTTGTTTCATTTCCAGATAAATCTTTTACAGTTACTGTTTCTCTTGTATTTGCACTATACTCTTTTGTTAAGGTTTTTTTATCGCTTGATAATGTCCAACCTGTTACTGCTTGTACTTCTTCATTTGCTGTAATTGTTACTTTTACATTCTCTTTTGTTAATGTTTTTGTACTGTATTCTATATCTATTTCTGCTGGGACATTATCATATTCTCTTTCTGTTGATAATTTTTCCCAGTCTATTGGCTCATCATCATATACATAATTATCTGGTAATATTCCTTCATTTAGTCTTAATACATAAACATTTCTATATTTAAATACAGAATTATCTAAATCAGTTTCTCCTACATAATAGTATTTTTTATTGTTATTTCCATCTTCAACATACATGTCATATAATGCTGGCGAAGATGTGGCATGTATAATTTTATCCTTACCGCTGTTATCTTTTCCTGCATACATGACAATATGATTTGTATTGTCTCCTTCTTCCTTTCCTCCTCTTCCTACTAATAAATCTCCTGGTTGTAATTCTGCTAATGTTGCTAAATCATTTAATGTGTATGTTTGTTCTGATCTATGTTGTTCATATACTACTTTAAATGTTTTCGTTGTACCAGTACCATCAAATTTGTCCATATCTTGATTTTCAATAAACTGTTCTGTTGTCCATGGTGTATTTCTTCCATTGTAATAATAATCAAATGGTAATCCAAATACATGATGATACAAAAATGCTATAAACCCAGAGCAATCCATTCCTATATAATTATTTGGTACAAATTCTTCTTCTGTTTGTTCTCCATTCCAACCATATTCTGCTCCATATGGTCCAAAGTTAATAACTCTAAGTCTCTCTCCACTTGATAGAGTTGTATATGGTGAAGGATAATGTACTAATTGTAAGTTATATGTTTTATATTTTGAAAGTATTCCATATACTAATTTTTCTCTTTCAAAACCTTTTTCAGCAAATTCTTTTGCAAATGCAATTAATCTATCTGATTGATTTTGTGTTAAAGTTTTTCTTCTTGTTGCATCTGCATATTGTCCAGCATTTTTACCTGCTTCTGAACCAACAATATCTAATGCCTCTTGATTAAAATGAACCATATCTGTCATCATTTCTTCACATTTTGATAATGTTAACATGCTAGTTGATATTAAGGTAATCCAATTATTTTGAGCAATTCTAGTTTGTTCATTTACCATGTCTAAATATTCATAATATCTTTCTTTGTATTTTTCTTCATACCCTTCATATAAATATATTGTGCCAATTCTAATCATAAAGCATCTTTCTATTCCCACATATTGCATTTCTGTTATTGTATTTTGTAAAGCTTGTTCATATGTTTGTTTTTGATTATTACTATCTGTATATTCTATATTTGAAACATCTGCTTCTCCTTGATTCCATACCATATATTTATGTCTAATTTTATAGTTATTTTCTTCTAACCATTCAGTTGCTTTCTGCACTTTTATTTTAGCATTTTCTAGTCCATCCTGCCCTTTTTGCCAAAAATCATATATTGATGTTCCATTATATGCCGCAGCAATTCCTATTACAGGTGTTCCTGAATTATTATAATATGCATTCATGAAAGCTGTTACCATAGAACCACCTATACTAGTATTGTTTCCTTCTCCAAATGGTTCTTCCACTGGATTCAATCCTTCCACTTCTCCGCTTTCATCAAATTTTAGTTCATAACCAGCTCCCGCAATTCCTTTTACAGCTTCTGATGCATTTCCTCCTCTTCCAGCCATGTTAGATTGCCCCATAAAAATGATTAAATCATAAACGCCTTCTTGTTTTTCTACATTTTTTTCTGCTTGAATTGTTTCTTTTTGTTTAATCAAGTTTTGTATTTCTTCACTATCATATTCATATCTTTCATACCAAGAACTGGTATCACTTGCAAAACTGTAACTGCAAAATAAAAATACAATAATCATAATGCCAATTTTTATTTTCTTTTTAACCATTTTCTATAGTCTCCTTCTATTTTTCATACTTATAATATAAATGTTTTTTTATTTATTGTAAATATATACTATTCTAGGTATATAGCCTTTCACTTACGGATTTTCTTTTCATAGTTTTTTCTCTCTTATATTAAGTTTTTATGACATTTTTGTTTCTTAATTGACATATTCTTTTTTAGGGTGACAAATCTCGCTTTGCGAGAACTTTTGTCTACTTTTCTAATTTAACTATATATTTTTAAGTTCTCGAAGAAGCGTAAAGATTGGTTGACGCGAAAAATTGCTATGCAATTTTTCTGTGCAACGTTATTTTTTTGTTGAATAGGAAAAATTCGTTACAGTTCAGACCTAAATGCTGGAAAGGTTACATATATATTATTTTGTAATACCGCGTAAGCGACCAAACGAGCAAAAGCGAGTGCGATTGGAGCAACCTTCATTCGTTGAAAGATTTATCTTTCAACATTAGTGGTTGCGACACACAAGGTATGAAAAATAAT
>CAWVJG010000026.1:0-8347 GCA_963929465.1 Bacillota bacterium | reverse complement strand
GTGTTTAAATTTAATTGAATCCAAAATCCTCCACCTACACGTGTCATTTGTTCTATTAAAAATAATAGCCAAGGAATATATAATATTACTTGAATGATTGCGGCTATTATAAATTTTTTTAATGGTTTTGCTGTCTCTTTTTTGTCTTTTATATCTAAATCTTTTTGTTTTCTGGCTTTTACTACATTTTTAATTAAGAATATAAATAATATCAAATTTATAAGCCCTGCTGTTGCTAAAGCATAATAATGCGTATAACATGATAATATGCTAAATATAGCAAATATAATCAAGTTTTTGTTTTGATTTTTCATTGCATTTTTATCTTTTACTGATTTGTAAAATCTATATGCATATATAGCCATGATTGTTACCAATAAATATGCTAATGAATACATTCTAATCTCTTGACTATATATACATATAACTGGTAAGAAATATACTAAAAATGAAAATAGCATTCCTACCTTTTCTCCAAAATCTTTTCGTATATGTGTATATCCTAATACTCCTAAAATAGCTATTGCCAAAACAGAAAATAATCGGAAAGCAATGTTTTGATCTCCAAAAATCATCCATATAATATGTAAAATCCAATAATATAGTGGTGGATGAACATCATGTCCTGTTATGTTCCATATTTCGCTAAAACTATGTCTCGCAATAGAAACAGAATAACTTTCATCAAACCAAATATTTTCATGAAAAGCTGATAAACTGATAAATATAATTCCTAATACAATAATTCCTATATGTATATATTTATTTTTTTTGTCAATTTTTTTTAATTGTCCCATCTTTACTTGTCCTTTCACTATCATTATTTCTTTTATTAGATAAAAATATTTTTGCTATACTTATTCTTTTCTCCTTTACATCTACTATGTTCTTCATATACAGTCTAGCAACAAGCAATAAGTGAACATTATTCTATTGTCATCATTAAACAATATTTAAAATGTCCACTTATATTTTTTATCTATTCTATTTATTTTAAACTAATTCTTTTTCTGTTTGTGCTTCACTATTATTAGAAACATCTGATATTTTTATACTTCTTACATGGTTTATTTTTTCCCATGAAGTATTTCTAATAAATAAGCACTTAAAGTTTATACATATCCATGTTAATAAAAATAGTGGATAACAAAGTAATCCTTTTGCCATTGGCTTAATCTTTCTTCCATCTAACCACATTGCAAATATTCCTACAAATATTGGTAACACAAATGTTGGAACTAAATACATAATTAAATTCTTAATTAGTTCTGCAGTTGTGATAGATGCTGAATTATACATAATAAAGTTTGTTAATAATAATGCAATTGTTATGATAAACATTGGTATACTTCCAACAATATATAATAAACCATCAAGATTTATCATTTTTTTGTTTTCTTTAGCTGCTATTGCTAATTCCTTTGTATATTTTTTAATACATTGAATATGACCAACTGTCCATCTGCTTCTTTGTGACCAACTTTGTCTAAATCCTGTAGGTTGTTCATCATACACGATTGCATCTGTTGCCCAACCTAATTTTTTACCTTTTATAATTCTTTTTAAAGAAAACTCAATATCTTCTGTTAATGTTTCTGTATCCCAACCTTGTGGTTTAATAACATCAAATTTTACCATAAAACCTGTACCATTTAATAATGGTGATAATCCGATATTATATCTAGCTAAATGATAAAATCTATGCATTTGCCAATAGAAAATAGCATATCCTGCTGTTATCCAGTTATCAGATGGGTTCTTAATATCTCTGTAACCTTGTACTACATCTTCTCCTTGGCATAGTTTTTTATTCATATTTTTTATAAAGTTCTTATCAACGATATTATCTGCATCAAATACAAAGAAAGCATCATATGGTGCATCTTCTGCAATTTTTTGTTGTAAAAACCAATTTAAGGCATATCCTTTTGTTTTCTTAGTTTCATCAAATCTTTCGTAAACAATTGCACCAGCTTCTTTTGCGATTTTTGCTGTGTTATCTGTGCAGTTATCTGCAATAACATATATGTCATATAAATCTTTATTATATGTTTGATTTTTTAAACTCTCAATTAAATTTCCTACCACTGTTTCTTCATTATGTGCTGGTATAATTGCCATAAAACGATGATCTTTTTTTACTTTTAAAGGTTTATCCTTTAGTTTTACTAAAGAACATAAACTAACAACAACTTGATATAACCAAAATATTGTTACCGTCCATACTAAAGCTTCTCTTAGTATATATAAATAATCCATTTTTTTACCTCTCTTTTAATATACTTTCTATATATTATTATACTACCATTTATATTATACTATTATTGGTAAAATATTGCAACTTTTTTAGTAAAATTTAATAGATTTTTAATAAATTTTACCTTTTTCTCTGCATATTTTCAGCATCTAATTCTATTTTTCTTTCTACATCCTTTTGAAATTCTTCTAGAGTTTTATTATCTTTCTCATTATCCCATGCTCTTTCGACCATTCCTCTAACTTCTCTTTCCGTAAATATATCAGCAATTTCTTCATTTTGCATTAATCTTTCTACCGTATCATCTATATGGTTATGATTTGATGTGTTTGGATCTCCATCTATATCTTCTACTTCTAATTCTTCACATGGTTTTCCGTTATCATTTTCATGTTGTTTTGCTTCTTCATTAGAGTCTTCTACTGAACGATATCCTACTGTATGTTCTGGTGATAGATCTTGTGTATTTTTCGTCTTTCCTCCTATTGGATGATTAGATGTTGGAGTTTCCAATTGTATATCTAAATTGTCATTATCATCTCTTGTTTTACCTGGTGAATAAAAAGCCTCTTCTTCTCCCATTTTTCCGTCTTTTATTCCTAAAGTTTTTTCTCCCGCCTCATCAAGTTGTAGTCTTGTATCTACAGTATCTTTGATTACTTCTTCCTTTCCATTAACTTGATAATTTTTGTCTGATGGATTACTTCCACTTAATCTGTCTTGTTCCAAATCTAGTTTTTCAACAATGTTATTTCCATCTTTTCCTTTTTCATCTTTTATCTTTACTACTGCATATTTTGACGAATCTCTTTCTAATCCTTCCCCTTTTTCATTTTTTAAATTACTTAAGTCCTCTGAATATACAATTCCTAGTTTTCCATTTTCTTTATCTTCACCATCAATTTTTCCTTCAGCTTCCATTACATCCCCTAATGTTTTTGAAGGTGTAACCATTTGTTGCATAGGTATTTCGCTTTGTATTTGTATATCTCCTGTTGTATTTTCTATTACCTCTTCTTTCTCTTCTTCATCTTTCTGTTGCACTTTTTCCTCTCTTTTTTCTTCCTTTTCCTCTTTATCTTCTCCTTCTATGTTTTCATCATTTTCCTCTATTTGTAATTCCTCTTCGTATCCCATTTCTTCTTCAAGAACATTTTCTTCTTGCTCTTTTTCTGGTTCTGTTTTTAAAATTTCTTCTTTTCCTGCTGTTTCTATTGTTTGTGTTATTTCATCTCTTATTTGATCAGATAACTCATTTTCTAATGTATTTTCTCTAAATACAATTAATGTATCTGCCATAATATCTGGGTCAAACACACCAACAACTTCATTCCCTAAAACATATTTATATAAATCTCCCTCTTTCGTGACACCCAATTGTTTATTTTCGCCATTCACATTTATATTACCTAAAACTTTCATAACTTTTTTATGTATATATAATATACATATCTCCTTTCTTTTATTCTAGTACCTGTTTTTTTCTCTTTCCCTCATTTCTATTATAGTATAATTCTCATTTTTCTTCAAGAATTTAAGGAAATTTTAATTTACTATTTTTGTATTTTATGGTATAATAAAAGGTAGAGATAAACATTTACTTAAATAGGAATTTAACCTTGTTACATAACGGAAACTCTTAATAAAATTAATGTAAAAAATAAATTTCCTATATAATAGCAAACATTTCTCAAAATCATAAAATAAAAAGGGGTTTTTATGAAAAAAGAAATGAAAGAATATAATTCTATAAGTAATCAAGAATTCTTAAATATTATTGAAGAATTAGTAAATAATAAGACCGTACAAGAAATGAAAAAGTATAGACAACATTATGAAACCACCTGTTTTGACCACTGTTATATGGTTTCTTATTATTGTTATTTAATATGTAAAAAATACCATTTAGATTATATATCAGCAACCAGAGCAGCTATGTTGCATGACTTATTCCTATATGATTGGCGTGTTCGCCAACCTGATAGAAAAGGTTTACATGCTTTTACTCATGGAAAAACAGCTTGTGAAAATGCAAGTAAATTATTTGATCTGAGTCAAAAAGAAAAAGATATGATTCTTACCCACATGTGGCCTATAACAATGCAATTTCCTACATCAGTCGAAGGATTTATCTTAACTTTTGTGGATAAGTATTGTGCCACTTCCGAAACTTTGGAAGTTATAAAATCTAAAATGTTTATGAAGAAAGCTTTTCGATATGCTTATGTATTTTTTAGTTTTTTAATGATTCGATTTTAAAATTTTTATACATATAAAAACGTTTCTTGTTAAGGAACGTTTTTTTGTAAATTCAATAAACTTTTCATTTTCTATTCTCTTTTTATACATTTTGTAATATAATGACAATGTATAAAAAATATAATTATATTTTTTATCTATTATTTAAGAAAATCAGGTGATTTTTATGAAAAAAATTTTATTCAAA
The DNA here is from genome assembly GCA_963929465.1 of Bacillota bacterium. GTDB lineage: Bacteria > Bacillota > Clostridia > TANB77 > CAG-508 > CAG-269. The sequence goes on along the minus strand of CAWVJG010000026.1, from coordinate 3,644 downwards.
GGCTGTGGAACAGCTATCAGTACACCTTTTGATGAAAATGGTGTCAATCTTAAAGAGTTTGAAAGACTTATTAATTTTCAAATCGAAAATGGCGTAGATGCCATTATTGTGTGTGGAACGACAGGAGAATCTTCTACCATGACAGAAGAAGAAAAAAATGCTACCATTTCTTGTGCTGTCAAAACTGCTAATAGAAGAGTACCAATTATCGCGGGCACTGGTGGTAATAATACCATGAAAGTTATTGAAAATTCTAAAAAAGCAGAAGCTTTAGGTGTTGATGGACTTTTAATTGTTACACCATATTACAATAAATGTACTCAAAAAGGATTAATTGAACATTATAAAGTAATTGCTGAAAGTGTATCTTTACCAATCATACTATATAGTGTACCAAGTAGAACTGGTGTTAATATTTTACCAGAAACTTGTTTAGAATTATCTAAAATTGATAACATTGTTGCTATCAAAGAAGCAAGTGGTAATTTATCACAAGTGGCTGAAATTGCACATTTATGTGGAGATAATTTACATATTTATTCAGGAAATGATGATCAAATATTACCTATTTTATCATTAGGAGGACTTGGTGTTATATCTGTTTTATCAAATGTAAAACCACAATATACACATGATATGGTTCAAAACTTTTTTGATGGTAATATAAAAAAAGCTACAAAAATGCAATTAGATGCTTTGCCTTTAGTAAAAGCTTTGTTCTCAGAAGTTAACCCTATTCCTGTTAAGGCTGCTTTAAATCATATTGGCTATAACTATGGAATTCCTAGATTACCACTTACCAAAATGAGTAGTGATAAAGAGCAAAAATTAATTGAAGAATTGGATAAATTAGATTAATATAAACAAATGAGATTAATGTAAATAAAACGAATGAATTTTAATAACAAATATATATATATAGTAAAAAATATAAATTAAAAACATAGTATTAAATTTTATTAAATATGGAGGTATCAAATGTTAAACGTATTTGTAAATGGTTGTAATGGGAAAATGGGAAATGTAGTATGTAATTTAGTAGAAGAAAATGAAAACATGCAAGTCATTGGTGGATTTGACAAAGTAAGTTATTCTGATTCTAAATTTCCAATTTTTACAGAAATAGAAAATATTGATGTAAAACCAGATGTCATCATTGACTTTTCACTTCCTGTTGCAACACTAAATATATTAAATTATGCAAAAACAAATAAAATACCAATGGTTATTGCCACAACTGGATTTACAGATGAAGAAACAAAAATAATTGAAGAAGCAAGTAAAACAATTCCTATCTTTAAATCTGCCAATATGTCTTTTGACATTATGCTTATGAAAAAAGTTGTTTCTTGGCTTGCACCACTTTTGAAAAATACAGACATTGAAATTATTGAAGCACATCATAATAGAAAAGTGGATAGTCCAAGCGGTACTGCTCAAATGTTAGCAGATAGTATTAATGAATCTTTAGGAAATACACTTCATTGTGAGTATAACAGACATGATAAACATGAAAAAAGAGATAAAAATGAAATTGGCATGTCTTCTATCAGAGGTGGAAATATTGTTGGAGAACATTCTGTTCAATTTATTGGAAATTTTGAGACTTTCGAAATTAAACATACCAGTTATTCTAGAAATGTATTCGCAGAAGGTGCTTTAAGAGCTGCTGAATTTATTGTTAATCAACAACCTGGCATGTATGCTATGGAAGATATGTCCTTTTAGGGACGTTTCTGTTTGGGACATTTTTATTTTGAAATGTTAAGAGCAAGTCCATTTTAGACATTTCTATTTAATACTTTAAAATACGGCAAAACCAGAAATTCTTTTTACAAGTTTTTCTGGTTTTATTTTGATATTTATTTTTTAAATTATATTTGTCATTACATAATATATTCCCAACCAATTGCTATAAGTATAACTATCATAAAAAATATTAAGATTAATGTGATAATTTTTTCTTTTGTTGTTCCTTTGCTTTTCCTAAAAAATATAATACTACCTACAATAAAAATAATAAAAAATAATGATATAGGTAATATATATGTTTTTACCATTTTACATACTGTTTCTATGAAAGTTGGTTTATTTATTAACTCTGGTGGACCATATAATGCTTCAAACGCATTAGGATCAAAGGCTGTTGCAAATATCTTTTTAGGCAATAAAATAATTGCCATTATAACTGATATAATTACTTTTTTTATTTTCTTTATTATTTTCATTAAAATCCCCTCTTATTTTTACTATAAATTTGTTATAAGATAATTGACTCCCCAACAAATTGCTATAACAATTAATAATACAATTATCATGGTAATAATTTTTCTTTTTGTTGTGCTTTTACTTTTTTTGAAATATATGATAAGCCCAATGATTAATGCTAAAGGAATGATAAATATTTTTGATATATTCCATATACTAGTTATTGGACTTCGAACTCCATATAATATTTCCGTATATTGTTGTGCATTTTTTATAGTATATCCTTTTGGTTCTACTGCAAAAATCTTTTTAGGTAATAGCATAATTGTCATTATGGCTAATATAATTACTTTTTTTATTTTCTTTATTATTCTCATTACAAATCCCCCTATTTTCCATACATCATCTTATATGGGCATTTATTTTGTTCATTATTTTCAAAATTCCAAGTATGGTATGCTCCCCCTAGGCAATATTCCCAGTATTCACACTTTTCACATATATCACTTTTGGTTCTATCTTTCGTTCTAAATTCTTTATATTTATTGTCCCATACTTCTTTAAAATTGTCTTTTCTAATATTCCCTTGTATTAATCTCTTTATCCTAGGAACATTCGGACATACAAATAAATCACCATTGTATAAAATACTGGCAACATTGATTCCTGTTCTACAATAAAAATAATGTTTTCTAACTTCTTTCTCATAATCTAATCCTAAAAATCCTGGACAACCATATGTCAATTCTAATTTTTTATTATGCTTTTTAGCTTTTATAAAATCTAATAATCTTTTGATTTCTTTACCATCTAATAACAAATCATTATTCTCATTCGCTCTTCCAATGGGATCCATAGATGCTAATCTCCAAGAATCTAATCCTAAGCCTAGCATAACTTGATATAATTCTTCCATTTGGTTTATATTGTCTTTATGAAATACAGTTGTCACTTGTATATGTTTTACAAATCCTGCTTGTTTTAGTTTTTTTATATTCTCAATGATTGTTTGATAAGAATTTGGGACTCCTCTAAATTTATCATGTATTTCTTCTAAACCATCAATACTAATAGATATAGTTTCCATATTTGCACTTTTTAATTTTTGAATATTTTCCTCTGTTAATAATATTCCGTTTGTTGTCATTCCCCAATGAAATCCCAACTCATTTGTTGCATATTCCATAACTTCACATAAATCTTTTCTAACTAGTGGCTCTCCACCTGTTACATTAATTAATATCTGACTTGCATCCATATTATTTGCTATTTGCTTAAAAGCATTTTTTATTTCTTCCGTTGTTAATTCCCCATCATATTTTTTCTTTTCGGCACTACTTCCACAATGTTTACAATTTGCATTACAAGTTAATGTGCATTCCCAAAATAAATCTATTAATTCATGATTTTTCATGTCTTGTTCTTTATACTTTTGC